>CAZTVU010000174.1:0-9802 GCA_964617025.1 uncultured Planctomycetales bacterium
TCCCCGCCCCACCGATCCAGGCCACGGCCATCGACGGCAGAAGGACCGGACGCAATCGACGTTTCCAGACGAGCCAGAGGATCAGAAGTGCGTAGGCGGGCAGGCTCAGCACCGCGATCAGGTGATTGCTGATGCCCAGGCCGTTGAGGAAGAAGAGCAGCATCAGCCAGCCGCTCCTGCCGATCCGCAAATAGCAATGGAGGCAGAGCAACTCGGCGGTCAGCAGGGCCGTGGTGATCGAGTAGACCTCCGCCATGACGCAGTGCTGCCAGAACGTGTGCGCCACGGCCAGGCCGACGGCGCCCGCGAGGGCGGACGCACAAGTCCCTGTCATCCATCGCAGCAGCAGATAGAGATTCGCGACCGTCACGGCACCGAAGACCGCGGACACCATGTTGGTCTTTGTGGCCGACTCAGCGATGGGGAGCGCCTGAAAGCCGAAGGCCACAAGGTAGTACAGCGGGTGACTCAGCGCCAACCCATGGCCGCCGACCACGTCCCGCCGCAGGACGCGGACCTGCGCAACGCCGTTATCCTGCCACAGGACGCCCGGCGCCATCGTCACGAGGTAGAGCAGAAGCGCCGCACCCAGCACGGCGACGTAACCGACCCCCGCGCGGGGCGGGCGGCCGTCGTCCGCGTTCGTCTTCACCTCGCTCGCGCGAGAACCCATGCTGTCTCGCGTCACGACCTGCATTGCCGCCCGCAAGACTAACGCGCACCGGTCCGGCTGTATACCACCCTTGTACACGCCCCCTTTGCTCCCGCGGTCACCGACCGGCCTGATCGCGATGGCTCTCGCGGAAGTCGTCGTCCTTGTCGAGCTCCGGGGAGCCCTCCAGGTTGCGCCAGTCGAAGCGGCGGTCATACCGCTTCAATGCCACGTTGCCGTCGAAGATTCTCGGATCGACGGAGACGGCGGTGTAGGGGCGCGGATCGGGCCGATCGGTGAAGAAATCCGACAGCAGACTCGCTGCCGCGTCGAACTGGTTGAGCGGCGGCATGTCCATGATCAGGTAGATCGTCTTGAGGATGGCGCCGAAGTTGGCGTGCGTGTGCGAGACGTAGCCGCGTTTGACCCACGGCCCGGCCATCAGCAGGATCGAGCGGTGGGCGTCGATGTGGTCGCGGCCGTCCTGGGCGTCGTCCTCCGTCACGATGACGAGCATGTCCCGCCACCACTTCGTGCGCGAGAGGACGTGGAGCACGCGGCCAAGCGCGAGGTCGTTGTCGGCCATATACGACTCGCGGAACGCATAGCCCGCCTCCGGGCGCTCGCTCGCGCCGTGGTCGCCGGGGAGCTGCATCGTCAGGACGCGGGGGAACGGCTCCTTGCCGCTGAGCCAACGGTCGCGAAGCTCCTGCTCGAACATCTCGACGCGGAACTGGTCGGGCACGTTCATGTTGTAGGTGGGATAGGTCCGCGACGTGCGGTCGAAAAGCGCCTTGGGCATCGGAAAGAGAATCCGCATCTTGACGCCGGTGTACTGGTGGTTGGGCCCCTCCTCGGCGGCGGAGAACTCGAACCCCTGGCCCAGATTGAAGAAGTCGACGCGGTGCCGCGCCAGGTGCTCCCACATCCCGCCGGCCTCATTGTAGTCCTCCGGGTAAACGGCCCCGGCCGCCCCGGCGACGTATCGCCGCCCGGGGGCCGAGCTGAAGATGCGTTCGTCCTTGCGCGTGGCGGCGTTGGCCTCGACCCACTCGTTGGGGTACGTGCCCACCATCCATCGATGCCCGTGCACCGAGGCGTCGGAATCGCAGTAGAAATTGTCACTCATCGCGAACTCCCGCGCCAGCTTCAGGTGATTCGGCATCACCGTCGCCTTCTCCACCGTCCGCCCGGCGCCCCCGCCGCCCCGGTTGCTGAAGGTGACCGCTTCGCCATAGCGCGCGAGCGTCGGATCGCCGCGGCCGCCGGGGTGCCCCCCGTAGACCTCGTCGTATGTGCGGTTCTCCTTGGTAATGTAGACGATATGCCGGATCGGGCTGCGGCGCAGTCCCGGCGCGGGCGGCAGCGGGTTTCGCCCGTCGTCGTCGACCGCCACTTCCTCGAACGTGTTGCGGACGACCCGCTGCGTGTACTCCGCAAGCTTCCCTTCATCCGGTACATCCATCAGATGCAGCGTACCGAGCATGATGTCGCCGACGTACGTCCCCTGAATCGGCGCGACGAAGCCGCGCCCGCCGTTCGGCCCGGCACCGTGGCCGCGAGCCGTGGCAACGGCCAGGCGCTTCCCGTCCGGGAATACCGCCACCTTCGTCGGCCACCAGCCCGTGGGGATGTAGCCGAGCACGGCATGCCGATCGGCATCGACGACCGCGACGGCATTCAGGCCGCTGCAGGCGACGTAGAGCCGCTTCTCGTCCGGGCTGAGGGCCAGGCCGAACGGGATCAGCCCGCGGTAGCGGTCGATCCGTGGATCCACGGTCAGCGCTATGTGGGCAACGATTTCGTGTTTCACCGGATCGATGACGGAGACGTTGTCATTCGTGGCGTTGGTCACGAAGACCCATCGGCGGCCGGCGGTAACCGAGTTCGGGCTGGCGCCGCCGACGATCTCGAGCCCCTGCACCTGCTGGCCCATCTGGTAGCCGGTCTTGAGCCGGGCGACGACCCGTCCGGTCCGCAGGTCGATCGACCAGACCGACACGGCCTCGGACACCAGGGGGCTGCCCAGGCCGGGCATGCGACGGCCGTTCACCTCGACACCCTCCTCGGCCTCGCGCGAGGGGACGCCATATGCGGGGAAGTCGATGCCCCTTTCCTCAACGTTGTCGGGCGTCAGCCCGGGCACGAGCGGGTAGTCGAAGATGCCGACGTTGGCGACCCATGCCGTGGACTCGTCCGGGCTGATGCCCAGGCCGAAGGGGAACCGGCCGACGCCGATCGAGGCGACCACCCTCCGCGCCGCCAGATCGACGATCACGAACCGAAAGTTGAACTGGTCGAGCACGAAGAGGCGTGTGCCGTCGCGGCTCAGGACGATGTCGCCGACGAAGCTGTCCTCAAACTTGCGGCCGGCGAACACACCGTCGATCGAAATGACGTCGGTACGTCGCCGCTGCGCGATATCGAAAACGACGACGGTCCCGGCGTTGCCTCCGCTGAGGTACGCGAGCCGGTTGTCCGGGGAGATCTGTGCGCCCATGAACGCCCCGTCGCCGAACGGGGACGGGATCTTGCCGTCGTAGCTCGGGCACCGGACGGCGGCGGCGGGCTCCTGCGTATCGACCAGAGTGAGAACGCGATCGTGGAGGGCCAGGGCGTAGCGGCCGTCGCGCGAGAGCGTCAGGCCGAAGGGGTCGGCCGTGATGCGCACGGTCGTATCGACGGGCGTGACGTACCGTCCGTTGGGCAGGACGCTGACACCGTTCGGATCGGCCCGGCAATACTCCGCCCGCCCGGGCGGCTGGAGGGTCAGGACGGGCGCTGCGGTCAGCCGCTGCGGTTTCTCCGAAGATGACCGAGTGGCGGGCTGCGACGGCGAAACGCCCGCCACCATGACGACGACGATTCCTGCGGCATTCATCCAACAATCTCTCGCTTTTCCGGCCCGGCGCTGCGAACGAACCGAGCCCGCGTTATCGCAGAGGGCGGACATTGCTCGTCCGGACGACGGCCACCACCTTGCCCCGCCGGGGTGTGTCGCCGATAATCGGATCGACGGTCTGGAGCGTATCCGAGCCAAGCGAGGGGATCAATGCTTTGGGTGTCGACATGGAGCCGAAGGGAACCATGATGAGTCGGGAAACCGAGAACCGTGCAACGCGTCGAGAGTTTCTGGGCACGTCCGGCCGACTGGCCGCTGCGTCGGCCCTGGCGACCTGGGCCGTCCCCTCGGTCTACGCGGCCGAGGACAACACCATCCGTGTGGCGCTCGTCGGGTGCGGCGGGCGCGGGACGGGCGCCGTGGCCAACGCCCTCTCGACGAAGGGCGGACCGACGGAACTGGTGGCCATGGCCGACGTGTTCGAGTCGCGAATCGAGTCGAGCCTGGGGCGCTTGGCGCGATTCGGCGCGCAGATCAATGTGCCCAAGGACAGACGCTTCGTCGGCTTTGATGCGTACCGGAAGGCCATCGACTGCCTGGACGGATCGGGCGTGGTGATCCTGGCGACGCCGCCGGGTTTCCGCCCGCTTCACCTCGAGTATGCGGTGGCTCGGGGATGTCATGTGTTCATGGAGAAGTCGTTCGCCGTCGACGCGCCCGGGGTCCGCCGCGTGCTCAAGGCAGGCGAGGAGGCCGCGAAGAAAAACCTGAAGATCGCCGGCGGGCTGATGAGCCGGCATTACGCTCCGCTGCAGGAGGCTGTCAGCCGGATCCGCGACGGGGCTGTCGGCGAAGTCATCACGTGCTGGGCCTATCGCCAGCACGGCCCCGTCGGGTACGCGCCGAAGGCCGCCGGCACCAGCGAAATGGCCCACCAGATCCGCAACTATCACAACTTCAACTGGCTGGGCGGCAGCTTCATCCTCGACTGGCTGATCCACAACCTGGACGTGTGCTGCTGGGTGAAGGACGCCTGGCCCGTGTCGGCGCAGGGGCAGGGTGGACGGCAGGCACGGACGGAACCGGACCAGATGTTCGACCACTACGCAGTCGAGTACTCGTTCGCCGACGGGACGCGGCTGTTCGCCCAGGGCCGGCACATGGCAAAGTGCTGGGGCTTCTGGGGCTGCGTGATCCACGGAGCGAAGGGCTCGGCCGTGCTGGGCGAGGGAATCCCCGACCCCGTTCTCTACAAGGGACACAAGCGAACCGAAGAGAACATCCTCTGGCGGTTCTCGGGGAAAAAGGGCGATCCGTATCAGGTCGAGTTCGATCGGCTGTTCGAGGCGATCCGCAGGAACCAGCCGTACAACGAAACGCAGCGGTCGGCCTATGCGTCGTTGGTGGGCATCCTCGGCCGCATGGCCGCCGAATCGGGGCAGGAGATCACCTGGGAGCAGGCGATGGCATCGGACCTCGTGCTGGCCCCGGGGATCGAGGGCTTCACGCTCGAGTCCGTGCCGCCGGTCGTGCCCGACGCGCAGGGCCGCTATCCCGTCGCGGTTCCGGGGCAGACAAAGGTGCTCTGAGGACGTCGCCCCCGAAGTGCCTTCGGAACTCCCGACGGGATGCCCCCCGGTAGCCAGCAGGACAGGCTCGGCCGGCGTCGCTTCGCCGAACCGGGCGCCGGGCGGTTTGAAGAACCCGTTCGCCGGGTCGAACGCCGGAACGAGCCAGTCCCGAGCGCTCGGGACTGGTTCGCTCCCGCCGCCCGAGGTCTCGTACCGGAAACCTTCCGAACCAAAAGAATGACCGCCCGTGGGCTGAGCGCAGCCGACGGGCGGTCAGATAGCGCCTGATGGGAAAGACGGAGCCTCGCAATCAGCGGCGACGACGCGCGAGGGCAAGCCCGCCGAGCGTGAGCAACACGAGCGAAGCCGGTTCGGGCGTCGCCGTCACGACGATGTTATCAAGTCGCCAGTTGTCGTTCAGATCGTATGCCATTAGCCAGAAGCTGAGCAGGTCGGCCACCTGAGCCACGCCGCCGGCCGTCGCACCGTTCCAGTCCACGAACCACTCGTTGTGGGGCACCCACACGTTGTCGAACTGCACGCCGTAGAACTCCCTGGTCGCGTAGTTCAGCTTCCACGCGACGGTGTGCCACTCGCGGTCGAGCCACGCCGGCCCGCCCTCGGGCGACCAGCCCGCAGGGTCCCCGTCCGGTTCGAGGCCCACCCAGGCCTGGTTGGCCGGGCCCCCGCCGCCGTCGTAGTGCATCGATCCGATCGGGGCATAGCCGGCGGCGTTGTCATACAGCCGGCCGCGGAAGAGCGTCGTGCTCCAGTCGGGGGCAGGATTTGCGTTGTCAACCCTATTGCGCAGGTTCTTGATGTCGTACTGGAAGGTAACGATCGGGCCGCCGGCCGCCACAACATCCGGGATGGCCTTGCGGATGCGAATCTCGCTCAGGGCGTTGTTGAGATCGACGCACTGGCTGCCGGGCAGCGCCGGGCCGTTGTCGCCCAGCATGACGGTGGCTGCGTTGGGGTCGGTGCCGGCAACGCGATACCAGCCGTCCTGGCCCTCAAGAGGCATCGCATCCGAGTACGCAGGGGCCTCAAAGTCAATGACGACCTGGTAGGCACCCGCCGTCGCGCTCAGGCCGAGGATGGCCAAGAGACAAGCAAAGCTTTTCATCACGTTCTCCTCCTATGGAAAGGTCGTATCGTGGGACGATGCCGTCATCGCCCCCCAAGTGCCATTTCGAAAGACCTCCAAACCCTCGCGGCGACTTGCGTGCACGCAAGCGCCGCCGATCAGTTCGTGCTCGTTTCCCGCCCTCCCGCCTTGAGCAAACTGTATTTTTCTTTAGACTATCAACCTGCAACTCGCCTGTCAAGGAAGTTCGCGAGAATCCGATCCGACTGCCAGCCTTGGGGCGGCAATCGAAAGGTACCCAGCGCCTGTTGTGGTAACTCGACGCATCGCATTATCGGACTGGAAGACTCGTCAAGCCGGGGCAAGGCGGCAGACGGTTCCCAACAGGCGGCGAGCCGCGCCCTCGGCAACGATGCGACGCGATCTACCGAAGAGGCCGATAGAAGCGGGCACGAAGCGATTCCTCGCGCAGGGGTATGGCGAGAAGGAAGCGATAGACGTCGGCGAGGTATCCCTCGTAGCCGCACGGCTTGCCGTCCCACGTGGTCCAGTCGATCCCCTTGTGGGCCCGATCCTGGACGCCGTTCTGGAACGCGCCGCTTTGCTGCCGCTGAAGCATCGCACGGAGGATGCGGTCGGCCTCCTCCGGCATGCCGACGACGTGGTGCGCGACCAGCCAAGGCAACACGTGCGCGGCGGAGATCCCGCCGTTCATGTACTGCTGGAAGGTGTCGGTGCCGTCCTCCTTCTGTGGCAGGCCGAAGGCATTGGGCTGGAGGTAGTCGGCGCGTGGGACCGGAACAAGCATCGGCGGGACGCCGAGATCGAATCGCGTGAAACCGACCTCGCGGATCCTGGCGTTCAGACGCCGCAGGATCGCGCGGGCCTGCTCGGGATTGACGAGGCCGTACTCGATCGCCATGCCGTTCACGACGGGGGACGCGAGATCGTGGAGCCGGCCGTCGCGGCTCTTCCACCACGCCAGCCAACCCGATTGCGGATTCAACAGAGTCCGGGCATATGCGGCCTTCAGGCGGTCCGCCAGCCCGGCGAATCGCTCGGCCTGGGCGGTGCGTCCGAGCCGGCGTTCGAGATCCGCAAGACATCGCCAGGCACGGTAGATGACGGCGTTCGTGTAACCGTCCTTGTGCCCGCAGTTGAGGGCATCCCACCAAGCGCAGGAGCGGGCAGGCTGCTGCAGGGTGTTGGCGTTGCCGCTCTGCGTCGCCTCGACCAGGCCGTCCCCGTCGATGTCTCGCCGAGCGAGGTACTCTGTGACGAACTCGATACGCTCGATCCGGCCCCGAAGCCAATCGAGATCGCCGGTTGCCTCGACATAGTCCCACGCGACCGTCGCCGGAGCGGCATTGGCGTCGAGGAAGCAGGTATAGTCCCAGTAACCGATCATCTCGCCGCCGGGCCGAACGCGGTGATCCAGCCAGAACTCCAGGGAGCGCCGGACCAGGTTCATCGCGGAAACGCCGGGCGCGAGTTGCGGGGTCCACAGGGCCTGATCGGCATAGAACACCAGCGACATACTGGCGGGATCGCTGAGGACGTTGTTCCCCAGGATGCCGGGCGGCGCGCTGAAGGGGCGGTTCTGGTCACCCCAGCGGGCGGTGCTTTGGAAGGCACTGAACCATCCACGACGGGCGAGGCGCCACAGGGTGATGTCCTTCAGACCCGCCGGAGGAGCGAGGTAGACCGGTCGCATCTCGATATCGAGCGGCTGGCGCAGCAGCGGCGGTGGAATCTCCAGGGTGAAATCCACCACCTTCTCCGAGCGGGCCCCTTCGAGGCGGGCGGACAGACGCGGGGCCTCGCGGCCGGTGAGAAGCATCTGGCCGAAGTCGGGCGCGCTAACGACGGCCGGCAGACGCAGGCTGCCGTCTTCTCTCCACTCGGCGGGCAGCACGGTCGTCGGCGTTGTCCGAGGGTCCAGCGGCAGAACGAGCGTCACGCCGTCAACCGCGGGCCAGGCGTCCCCATGCGCCTCGAAGGTCATCATCAGTCCGCCGTCCGTTCGGGCGACGGTCCACGTCAACTCCGCGCCGGCGATCAAGGGTATGCGGTAGCGCACCGTCGCGGCGTCGGCGCGCTGCGGCTTCAAGGGCACGTCGCTGCTCTTGCCGATCGCCTTGGCGGCCCTCCAGCCGATGAAGAGCGGGGCTCGCAGCAGGTTGACGGCGGCGCGATGACCGCCCTCGGTATCCCAGCTCAGGAAACGAATGGCGGGATGGTCGCTGTCGGGTTCCAGCTTGATCACAGCGGCGGCCGGGGCCGTCGCGGAAACGTCGGCCTCGGCAAGGCACGGCAAACCCTGAAGGAACGCGACGAGGTGCACGATCAGCCCGAGCGGCGCACGACAGCGACGGGCCTGAAGGCTGTTCACGAACGGTCGTTGCGATCGGAATATCATGGCCCGCTCCTTCCGAGGGTAATGGAGCGCAAGCGGATGCAATAGTCAAACACGGCGTCGGAACCGCCGGGCGAGGCGTTGCCCCGGCGTCGTTGCGGGTACTCCCCGGGTTGCGTAGAATCGCCAACTCGACCCGACGCACCGCGAGGATGTGAATGAACAAGCTCCGCACGATCCGGATGACCGACCCCGATGCCCGGCGGCAGTTGAGCGAGCTGCGCGAGCCGCTCCTGCTCGAGCAACTGCTGAAAGACTCGCCGGAGTTGCACGCGGTACGGGACATCATCGACGACGTGCAGCAACGCGGCGATGAGGCGGTCGCGGCGGCCACGCGGGCCGTGGACAACGTGGAGCTCGCGCCGGGGGCGTTCCGGGTACCCGCAGAGGAGGTCGCGGCGGCGGGCCGGGCGATGCCGGACGCGTTGCGGTCAGCCGTGCGGAAGGCGATCGCCCAGGTGCGCGAGTTCCAGGAGCACATCCTGGACCGCACGCGGGTACCGCTGCGCCGGGAAGGCTGCGTGCTACAGGCAAGACTGTTGCCGCTTCGGCGAGTCGGCGTGTGCGTGCCGGGGGGAACGGCCCCCCTGCTGTCGTCAGCCGTCCATTGCGTCGTGCCGGCGCAGGTCGCCGGCGTGCGAGAGATCGCCATTGTCGCCCCGCCACGGCACAAGGGGACGGTCCACCCGACGATCCTGGGCGTCGCGGCGGAACTCGGTGTGACGGAGGTCTATCGCGTCGGCGGGCCGCAGGCGGTGGCGGCGCTGGCGGTGGGCACGGCGTCCATTCCCCGTGCCGACAAGGTGGTCGGCCCCGGAGGGATCTACACGCAACTGGCGAAACGCCTGTGCTACGGCATGACGGACATCGAGATGTTCGCGGGGCCAAGCGAGGTCGTCGTGGTCGCCGACGACTCGGCGAATCCGGAGCACGTCGCCGCCGACCTGCTCGCCCAGGCGGAGCACGACCCGGGCGCCGGGATCCTGTTGACCCCCAGCGAGAGACTTCTCAACGACGTCCGCCGGGAGCTCGCGTGTCAGCTCGTGGGGCTCTCCCGGCGGGAGGGCGCGACCCGCGCGCTGAACCGGTTCAGCGCGCTCATTCTGGTCCGCGACCTCGACGAGGCGGCGGCCCTGACGAACGAGCTGGCGCCCGAGCACGTGCAGATCGAGACGCGGGATGCCGATGCGCTTGTGGATCGGATCGTCTGCGCGGGGGCCATCTTTGTCGGCGG
>CAZTVU010000174.1:9873-10992 GCA_964617025.1 uncultured Planctomycetales bacterium
CTTCTGGAGCGGGCTGTCGTGCAACGACTTTCTGCGCCGCACGAGCATCATTCGGTACGATCCGGCGGGGCTGGCCGCCGACGCCGACGCGATCATCGAGATGGCGGAAGCGGAGGGCCTGACCGCCCACGCGAACAGCGTCCGCGTCCGCATGAAGAAGCCCTGACAGTCGGACGATGCCCTCGCCGGAATCCTCGAAACCACGGTTTCACACGCCGGACTGGGCGAAGCACGCGATCTGGTACGAGGTGCTTGTATCGCGGTTTCGCAACGGCGACCCCTCCAACGATCCGTTCCCGCGCGTGCCCTGGACCTGGGACTGGATGAAGCCGTTCGGCGCCGAATCCAACATCGACAAGCGAACCGGCCGCAGCCAGTTCTACCGGCACATCTGGCACCGGCGCTACGGCGGCGACCTCGCCGGGTTGCGCGAGAAGTTGCCGTACCTGCGGGATTGCGGCGTCACGGCCCTGTACCTCATGCCCGTGTTCCGCGCCGAATCCGAGCACAAGTACGACACGAGCGACTACCGGCACATCGACGACTCGTACGGGGTGAGGGACTCCGCCGCCGCGCTTCGCAACGAAACCGACGACCCCCGCACGTGGCAATGGTCCGCGAGCGACCGGATGTTCCTCGAGTTCGTCGCCGAGGCGCATCGACAGGGCTTCCGCGTGATCTGCGACGTGTCGTTCAACCACGTCGGGCGCGGGCACTACGCCTTTCGAGACGTCCTGGAGCACGGCCGGGCCTCGCGGTACGCGGACTGGTTCGACATCGTCGACTGGGGACCGCCGATTCGCTGGCGGGCGTGGGACGGCGAGAACGGATCGCTGCCGGCATTCCGGCAGGATGCCAACGGCCCGGTGCCCCCCGTCCGCGAGCACCTGTTTGCGGTCACGCGCCGCTGGATGGACCCGAACGGCGACGGCGACCCGGCCGACGGGATCGACGGCTGGCGGCTGGACGTGCCCAATGAGGTGCCGATGCCGTTCTGGATCGAGTGGCGCAAACTGGTCAAGTCGATCAACCCCGACGCCTACATTACCGGCGAGATCTGGCAACGGGCGGACCAATGGCTCGACGGTCGGACGTTTGACGCCGTCATGAACTACGAGT
>CAZTVU010000175.1:0-5180 GCA_964617025.1 uncultured Planctomycetales bacterium
TACGTCGACGCGGCCAGCGCGGCGGCCAGCGCGGCCGCATCGACTGCGCTCCACCACGCCGCCCGGGGTGGCGGCCGCTGCACCTCGGGCGTGACATAGCCGCCGCCGATGTCCCGCTCCGTCGGCGCCGCCTCGACCGGTCGGTGGTACTCGATGGCCCGCGCGGTCGCGGGCGGCAGCACGGCGAGCAGCATGGCGGTGCGGACGATGTTCATCGGTATCGTTACGCCGGACGCCGGACATACGCGTCGTCGGGGCAGGCCTCCGCGATCGAGCAGCGGTTGCAGTTCAGGCACAGGTCGTAGCGGACCTCGATCCGGATCGAGCCGAGGCCCGCCGGCTCCTTGCATCCCATCACGCAGAGGCCGCAGCCGTTGCACAGCCTCTCGTCGATGACGTACTCGTAGAAGTTGTTCAGCGGGTCGTCGGGGTCCACCTTGCCGATCGGCTTTCGCGTGATCGCATCGCGCGGGCAGAGCTTGCGCGTCGGCAGGCCGTCGGGCCCCAGGTCGCTCGTCACGTCGTAGTACGCCGGGCAGATGCAGCACCGCCCGCACTTCGCGTGGTCGTTCACCGCCCGAACGGCCGAGAGGGGGAGCACGCACGTCGTCGCGCACTTCTGGCACGCCTCGACGCCCGTGGCGCCCAGCCGGATGTTGATGCACCTGCCGGGGTCGATCGCCCACACGTCGCGGGCGACCGCCCGCCGCCCGAGGTACGCCGCCGCCCCGCCGATCCCGACGAGCGCTGCGCCGCGAGCCGCGTGGCCGAGCAGTTCGCGACGGGTGGTCTGATCGCTCATGGCCTGGTCCCTCCCTGTGTCGTGCCGGCGACGGGCTCGAAGACGCATACGTGCAGCCGCACGGGGTCGGCGACGTAGACCCGACCCTTCGCGTCGACGGCGATATCCAGGTTCTTGCCGTTCTGGTCGAAGGCGTCCGGGCCGATGACGGCCAGCAACCGGCCGCCGGCGTCATAGAGCTTCGCGCGGGCCGGCACCTTGTCGGTGACGGCGATACGGCCGTCGGGCGCCAAGGCAATGTTGGTCGGGTTGCAGCAGCCGGGGAAGTCCTCGGCGTTTCGCACGCCGAACCGGCCGAAGTGGCCGAGCCGCTCGCCCGCCGGCGTATACCGTTCGATGCGAAACTTGCCGGGGTTGGCGGCGTGGATGATCCCCGCGGCGTCGATCGCGAAATCCAGGTGGCCGTTCGGGATGAGGAAGCCGCGTGTGTTGTTGTCGGCGCCGATGTCGTTCACGAAGGCGTCCCTGGCATCATAGCGTCGCAGGCGGCGGTTCGTGGCATCGGCGAGGATCACGTGGTCGCCGGCGATGCCGATCGCCGTCACGCGGCCGAGGCGGTCGCCGTCGCGAAGGGGCGGCCGAGGCGCGCCGTCCGCGGCCCAGCGTTCCACGCGGCCGTCTTCGCCGACGTACGCGCCGCCGGCCCGGTCCACGTATACGCAAAGGCCGGGAGCCGCCGTTTTCCACCGGCGAACAAGCTTGCCCTCGGCGTCAAAGAGCTTCAGCACATCATCGCCGACCGCGTACAGGCGGCCTGCGGCGTCGACGCAGATTCCCCGGAGGGACTCACGGAACTGCTCATCGCGAAGCCCGCGCCCGGCGATCGTGCGTGTGTGGCGAAAAGTCATACGTCGCAAAGTGGAAGAGTGAAAAAGCGGGAAAGTGGCGAAAGGGGTTGCACAACCCCCCGGCGATTTTCAACACTTTTCCACTGTCTCATTTTTCCACTTTCCCTTGCCCGACCTCGATGCACACCATCTGCTTCATGTCCCGCAGGACCAGTCGGCCGTTCGACAACGCCATCGGTCCCCAGACGTCGTTGCCGCTGAGCACCGGGGCACTGGCCAGCTCCTTGTACGCCGTCGTGTCGGCCTCGATCAGCCGGAGGATTCCCGTGTCGCCGTCGAGCGCGAAGAACATGCCGTCGGCACAGAGAAAACCGCCCAGCCCGAAGGTCGCCTGGTTCTCGCTCGTCCACACGATCCTGCCGTCGAGGTTCAGACACGTGAAGAGCCCGCGGCTCTTCTTGCCGACGGCGAACAGGTGGTCCTTGACCAGGATCGGCGTGTGGACCTCGGCGTTCCAGTCCGCGGTCTTGAGCACGAAGACCTGTTCGGCGGCGAACCGGTCGCCGTTCTTCGTCACGCGGAGCATGACGCTGTCGGCGTTGTACAGGCTCGTCATGAAGATGCGGCCGTCGCCGATCGGCAATGGCGACGGGGCGACGGCGACGTTGAACTTCCACGGAAACGACCAGAGCAGTCTGCCGTCGTCGGCGGCCGCGCCGACCAGCCCCTTGAGTGTGCAATACACATACTGCTTCACCCCAGCGATCTCGGCGGGCATGACGGACGAATGCGACAGCGCCCAGTTCTCCGGATTGGGCGTCTGCCAGATCGGCTTTCCGGTGCCCTTCTCGAAGGCGACGAGCAGCGACGTGCCCCCGGCGGCGATCACGACGCGATCGGCCTCGATCAGCGGGCACTGGCCGTTGTACCACGGCGGGATCCGCGTCTTGTATTCCTCGACGAGAGCCTTTCGCCACAGCTCCTTGCCCGTGGCCGCGTCGAGGCAGTGGAAGACGCACTTCTGGTCCATCGAGAAGACATATTTCCCGTCGACCGCCGGGACCGTTCGCGTGATGCCGTGGTTCGGGCGGACCTCCTTCGGTTCCGCGTAGCGCCACAGCTCTTTCCCGTCGGCCAGCGAAAGGCAGCGGACGAGCCATTCGGACTTTGCGGCGTCGTAGTCGTTGAAGTAGACGCGTCCTGCGTGGATCGCCGCCCCGGCGTAGCCCTGGCAGACGTCGACCTTCCAGAGCACCTTCGGACCGCCCGCCGGCCACCGGCGATAGAGACCGGTCTCCTTCGAGATCCCGTTGCGATCGGGGCCGCGGAACTGCGGCCAGTCTCCGGCGACGACCACCGCCGGGAGCCACGCGAGCAGAATTGCGGACGACCAAAGGCGCAAGGTCGGCACGGATGGATATCCTTTCACGGGCGTTCGCGCACCACCGCGGGTCGGATCGGGGCAAGGGGTACTATAGCACGCCGCCGGTATCGGCGGCAAACCGGGCGGCGGGCCGGCCGCGAGCCTACGACGGCGACAGGCGCAGCGTGTCCGTCAACAGGCGCATGCCGTTGGTCCAGAAGAGGTCCTCGACGAACGACCTCGGAAGCCCGAGCCGCGTTACGGCCGTGCGAATCGCTCGAAGCTCCTCATAGAGGAACGACGTGAACACGATCCGGCCGCGCTCATCGTGGATGGACAGCTCCCACGGCACCGGCGTGACGTAGGTGTACTGGTTGTTGATCTCGACGGACTTGCCGGGGGCCAGGGCGATCGGCGTGTCGGTGGCGTACAAGATGCGGTCGCGGGGCGCCTCGCGAAAGAGGTACTCGATGACCTCCCAGTGGTTCAGCATCGCCAGGTCGAAATACAGGTTCGGCAGGTCCCGGAGCCGGTCAAGCTGCCCGACGATGTTCCGGAGGTAGTACGCGCGGCCGATGTGCGCGAGAACGATCCGCGCCCGCGGCCAGGCGGTGCACAGCTCGATGATCTGGCGCTGGTTGAGCGGGTCGGCGAGCCGTGCCTTGCGCGGGATGTGCAGCATGACGATCAGGCCGAGCTCGTCGGCGACCCGCATGACGGGCGCGGGCAGCATCTCGTGGATCTCGACGTCGTTGGGATCGGGCTTGCGGACGTAGGTCAGGTAGGGCTTGAGGCCGACGTAACGGCCGTCGATGAGGTCGCGCCGGACGGCGTCGGCGTCCTCGGCGGGGTCGAGCAGGCGGAGGGCGAAGTACCGCTGCCGATCGCAGCCGGCGGCGACGTACCGGTTGTTCGCGGCGAGGTCGTACTCGGGAAAGGGCAGGCCGAAGCACACCGCCGCCGTCTGCCGGCCGGGATAGGTCAGGGCCAGATCGCTGCGCAGCGACTCGAAGTCGTACTCCGCGATCGCGTGGCCGCCGCAGTTCCACGTGCCGCCCGCACGCAGCGTCGCCCGGTCGAACACGTGAACATGAAAGTCCAGAACCCGGGGCGGAACGAAGCCCTCGAGCTCCTCGTCCCAGATCCGCCGATTCCGTTCCTGCCGCGTGGTTTCCCGCCACATGGGGTTCTCGAATTCGCGAGCGACGAAGCGACGGACGATCTTGCGGGGGCGGGTGGGCAAACCTGCGGCTGCGCCGCAGAACCGCCCGCCTCCCCTTCGTCATCCCGTCATTGCGGAACGCAACAACGGGAAAGCGAGAATGCGGAAAACCGGACGAACGAAAACACGCATTCGAAGACCGTATCGGGAACACATCCGTGTTGCGGTACTGAGTTCACCGCGCCACCGGATCTTTTTCGCTTTCTCGCTTTTCCGCCTTTCAACGTTGCGGTCGTTCCCGCCGGCTACTCCGCCGCGGGCGTGACCGTGATCTTGCGGTACTCGATCTTGCCGTGGTCGCCCTGCAAATAGATCGGCCCCGGCCGGTCGTCGTAATTGTCGATCGCCCCGCCGGTCATGCCGGCGATCTCCTCGTTGTCGTAGATCTTTTCGCCGTTGAAGAACAGCGTGACGTACTGGCCGATCAGCGTGGCATCGTAGGTCTGCCACTCGCCGGCGGGCTTGCTGGCGTTCTTCGGCGGGACGAGCCGGCAGTAGATCGACGCGCAGGAGTGCGGCCCGATCTCCTTCTCGTCGTGACTGTCGGCCACCTGAATCTCGTAGCGGCCGCGCAGGTAGACGCCGCTGTTGCCGCGCGGCGGGACGCGGAACTCGACGTGGATCTTGAAGTCGCCGAACTTCTTCTCGCTGACGATGTTCGCCCCGCCCGGGGTCCACAGGATGCCGTCCTTGACCTGCCACTTGAAGTCGTCCGGGCCGCCGCCCAGCGGCTTCCACCCGTCGAGGTTCTTGCCGTTGAACAGCTCGATCGGCTCGCCCCACGTCCGCTCGCGCTTCGCGGTGAACTTGTGCCTCTTGCCGTCGGCCGTCGTCAGCTCGCCCTGCATGACGTCGCCCTTGACAACGGCCTTCACCGCGGTGCCCTCGCTCGCGCCCTGCGCCCGGGCGGTGAACGAGATGGTGCATCCCTCGGTCGCCAGGTCGCCCACGCGGCCGCCCTTGCCATCCTTCATCCGCAGTTGGCCGCCCAGCGTCCCGCGCCGA
>CAZTVU010000175.1:5190-10956 GCA_964617025.1 uncultured Planctomycetales bacterium
TGTCGCGGAAGGTGAGCACGGGGCTGTCGTCCAGGCCCTCGACGGCGAGCGTCCAGGTACCCTTGAGGCTCAGCATCGGCACCCAGCGCTTGGCGACGAAGTCCTCCTTGCGGTTGCCTTCGGTTCGGACGCCGATCATCTCGTCGCCCTTGACCGTTGCGGCGTAGGTCCAGCCGGCCTTGAACTCGACCTCGTCGCCATCGATCTTCGGCGGGTCGATGTCGTGCACGCCGCCCGCCTCGGGCTGGAACCGGGCCTTGTACTTGTCGCCATCCGCGAGGATCTCCATCCAGCAGAAGGCCCGGGGCTCGCCCTTGCCGATCCGAATGTTCCACCGGCCCACGGCCGGCGAGGCCCCGACGGCCCACGCCTGCGCGGTGATCAGACTCATTCCCACTGTCGTCAGAAGTACGATGCGATGCATGGTCTTTCTCCTTTGGCCTGCGGGGTTATGCGGGGATCCTTGCTCCGCTCCCCGCACGCGAAGCAAGTGTTCGTCGTTGTTGCACAACACAACGACGGAAAAGCGAGAAAACGGAAAACCGAAAAAGCGCTCTCGGAGGGCCGTATCGGGAGTACATCCGTGGTGCGGTGGTGAGTTCACCACGCCACCAGACAGTTCTCGTTTCGTCGCTTTCTCGTTTTTCCGCCTCCCGGCGTTGCCGTATGCAACGCTGCAGTATTGTGCCCCCGTCGGCACTATCTGACAAGCGGGTCGGCCCGGCGGCGTGCACTTCGGCCACTTCCGCGGTACGCTGGGCGGCGCTCGAGGCGGATGATGGAGCGGATTCTCGCGGCGGTTTGTGCCTTTTGCCCCATGTGCATCGCCCGTCGGCGGTGGCCGGCAAGTGCCTACGCGCGGATCATGCGGGTTGTGGAGGCGAAGTGTCCCTTCTGCCGCGCGTACGACCGCAGGCGGTCGAGATCGATGTCGTGCACGACGCCGAGGCACGAGCGCGTGGACTTGTCGGGGCGCGGAACCGGCTGAGCGACGTTGCGGCTGCCCGGTTTCCGCCTTTCGCCGTTGTCGTATGCAGCGCCGGGGTTTACCCCTTGCCCTCGAGCCAGTTGTCGCCCCACGCGATGTCGACCTGGATGGGCACATCCAGCGGCAAGGCGGTGGTCATCTCGTGGCGGATCATGTCGGCCTCGGCCTCGACGGCGGCGCGGGGCACCTCGAAGACGAGCTCGTCGTGCACCTGGATGAGCATGCGGCTCGGTCGGCCCTCCCCGCGGATGCGGCGGTCGATCCCGATCATCGCCCGCTTGATCAGGTCCGCCGCCGACCCCTGCACGACCGTGTTCACGGCCAGACGCTCGGCCTGCGCCGCCGCCTGCCGGTTTTGGGAACGGATGTCATCGATCCGCCGGCGTCGGCCCAGGATCGTCCGCACGAACCCGTCCCGCCGGGCCTGGTCGACGCAGGCGTCGATGAAGCGGCGGATCCCCGGATAGCGCTGGAAGTAGCGGTCGATGAACATCCGCGCCTCCGGGACGGTCATGCCGGTCTGCCGCGCGAGCCCCTGCGCCCCCTGGCCGTAGATGATGCCGAAGTTGACCGCCTTGGCGCGGCCGCGCTGCTCCTTCGTGACGGCCGCCGCGGGAACGTCGTACACCTGCGAGGCCACAAACGCGTGGATGTCCTGCCCCTCGGCGAACGCCCGCACGAGCGCCGCATCCTTGCAGAAGTGCGCCAACACGCGGAGCTCGATCTGCGAGTAGTCGGCCGTCAGCAGGACGTGGTCCTTGTCGCCGGGGACGAAGGCCCGGCGGATCTGCCGGCCGAGCTCGGTGCGAATGGGGATGTTCTGCAGGTTCGGGTCGCTGGAGGACAGCCGGCCGGTGACGGCCCCGGTCTGGTTGAAGCTCGCGTGAAGGCGGCCCGTCTTCGGATTGATCATGCCGGGCAACGGATCGACGTACGTGTTCGCCAGCTTGACCAGCTCGCGATACTCCAGCATCCGCCGCGGCACGAGGTGGCCCGTCTCCTCGGCCAGCGTCGCGAGGGTCTCAGCGTCGGTGCTGCGGGCGGTCCGCGTGTGCTTGATGATCCGGAGCCCCAGCTCGTCGAAGAGAACCTCGGCCAGTTGCCTGGTCGACTCGATGTTGAACGGGTGGCCGACGGCGGCGTAGATCTCGTCGCGCAGCTCCTTCAGGCGAGCGGCGATCGTCCGGCTCATGGCCGCGAGGATGCCGGTATCCAGCGCCACGCCGTTTTGCTCCATCCGCGCGAGGACCTCGACGAGCGGCATCTCCGTCTCTCGGAAGAGCTCCTCGACGCCCTCGGCCGCCAGTTGGGGCGCGAAGAGCTCGTAGAGCCGCCACGTGATATCGGCGTCCTCGCAGGCATACTCGCTGACCCTCGCCGTCTCCACCTGGTCCATGCGGATCCGGCTGCGGCCGGTTCCGAGCAGCTCCGACGTCGGAATCTTGCGATAACCGAGCAGGTCCAGCGCCAGGGCGTCGATGCCGTGCGACCGGCGGGTGGCGTCGAGGACGTAGCTGGCGATCATCGTGTCGAAGTCGACCCCGCCGACGGCGACGCCGTGCTGGTTGACCACGGACAGGTCGTACTTGAGGTTCTGGCCCACCTTGCGGACGGCCTCGTCCTCCAGGATCGGCCGGAGCCGTTCGAGCGTCGCGGCGCAATCGAGCAGGCGCCCGCCGATCCCGCGAAAGGCGAGGTACCAAGCCTCGCCCGCCCGCCACGAGAAGCTCATGCCGACGAGCTGTGCCGAGATGGGGTCCAGGCTCGTGGTCTCCGTGTCGAAGGCGAATCGGCGCTGCCGGCGCAGCTCGCCGAGGAACTCCTCGAATCCCTCCGGGGTGTCGATCAGGCGGTAGCGCGCGTCGGACGTGGCGCGGGAGGCGTGCGGGGCGGCCGGCGGCGTCTCCAGGGGAAACAGCGAATCGGCGATGACCGGGGCCCTGGGCCGGCCGGGCGAGATCTCGTCGAGCTGCGCCAGGAGCCGTGTGAACCCGAGCCGCTCGAAGATCGGGCGGATCGCCTCCGCACGAAGCCCCTCGAACCGGAGATCGTCGATGCTTCTGTCGAGCGGGACGTCCCTCCGGAGCGTGACCAGTTTTCGCGAGAGGGCCAGGCGATCGGCGAAGGCCAGCACGTTGGCCTTCTGCGCCGGCGTGAGTTCATCGGCATGCCGGACAACCTCCTCGGCCGTGCCGTAGGCGGCGATCAGCCGGGCGGCGGTCTTCGGCCCGACGCCCTTGACGCCGGGCACGTTGTCGACGGTGTCGCCCGTCAACGTCTGAACCTCGACGACCTGCTCCGGGCGGTAGCCCTTCTCCTTCCAGAGCTCCGCCGGGCCGATGACCTCGCCCTTGCCGGGGTCGTACATGCGGACGCGGTCGGAGAGGAGCTGCTCAAGGTCCTTGTCGCGGCTGACGAGGAAGACGTCGAGGTCGCGGCCGCGCGCCTGCTCCACCAGCGTGGCGATGACATCATCCGCCTCGAAGCCGGGCACCCGCAGGATCGGCACGCCGCCGGCCTCGAGGATCTCGAGGATTCGCGCCTCCTGCGGGGCGAAGTCCTCCGGGGGCGGCTGGCGATTGGCCTTGTACTCGGGGTAGATCGCATCGCGAAAGGTCGGCACGCCGCCGACGTCCATCACCATCGCGAGGTGCGTGGGCTTTCGCTCGCGGACGAGCGCCAGGAGCATCTGCGAAAAGACGTACGTCGCGCGCACCGGCTCGCCCCCGGGGGCGGTCAGTTCGCGAAAGGGGGCGTAGTAGCAGCGATACATCTGCGCATGGCCGTCGATCAGGTAGAGCGAGCCCGGCATGAAGGCACCGGCGCGCAGTGTACGAGCGGCTCCACATCGTCGCAACGCACCGGCGATCGAGGCGCGCGAAAACCGCCTCATTCGGCGAGGCTCGCCCGCGCCGTGGCACGCCGATTGCTGCCGTCTCGGCGGGACGAAACCTCCGGATTTGTGTTTGCCTTCCGGCCGCCGGCGGGTATAAATAGATGCAGAGAAAGGAATCTGCCATGTTCGACACGAGAGTTGTGTATTTGATTGAACCGTAAGAGAACCCTGGGAGGTCGCGCGAGCCAGGAATTGAGGAGCCCGCCTCTGAGCGGGCGGTCATGAACGGGCCGGACCACCCACTTGCTAAAAAGGGTTCCGTCAAATCCCTCTCACCGGCATTGCGGCGGAGACTTTTCTCTACAGGCGACGAGGTCCGCTCTTATCGGGCGGACCTCTCTCTTTGCGCACGGGCGATGCCGTTTTTTCGCAACCCTTGCGCAATCTTTGCCGAAGCCTCGGGAGGGTTTCGCGCCCCGGCGCGCCCATGTCGGCGCGGCGGGGCCGTGGCGGCTTCCGAGGCTTTCTGACGGGGGATCGGAATGAACATTGTGCTGTTTGAAGACGCCGGGTTCGTGAACCTCCTGCCGCTGGTCTACTGGCGCGCCGCCTTTGAGCTGCGATGCGGGTGCGGCTCGCTCCTGGAGCACGTGCGGGCGCGATATCCGGACGCGGCCGTCACGCTCTTCGTCCGCCCGGAGCTGCGGGCGGTCGTGGCCCAGCGGACCGGGCTGCCGGTCAACGCGGCCTCCGGCCACGAGGACGTGCTCTTCCTCAACGGCCGTCTGCTGCTGCGCGAACCGCTCGGCGACGTCCGGGCGGCGACGGCCTGCCTCGCGGGCGAGACGCTCCTGTGGCTCGATGCGCGAGGGGCGCTGGCCCGGCACCTGACCCCTGAGACGCTGCTGGACCCCGCCAAGACCCGTGCGGCGCTGGCGGGCGTCACCACGAGCGAATGCGGCGACGGAGGGCCGGCGCTGATCAACTACCCGTGGGACCTCGTTCGGCACAACGCGGACATGATCGCCCACGCGTGGCGTCGGCTGGGCTCCCGCGGCATCGAGGGTAAGGTGTACGGCGGCGCGCACATCCTCGAGCACGGCCATGTGACGATCGGGCCCGGCAGCAGCATCAAGCCCGGCGCGGTGCTCGACGCCGAGGACGGCCCCATCATCATCGGCGAGAACGTGACGATCCAGCCGAACGCCGTCATCCAGGGGCCCTGCTTCATCGGCGACGGGTCGGTCGTGCAGACGGGCGTGTCGGTCCGCGGCGGGACGAGCATCGGCCGCGTCTGCAAGATCGGCGGCGAGATCGAGGGCAGCATCCTCCACGGCTACTCGAACAAGCAGCACGACGGCTTCCTCGGCCACGCCTATGTCGCGGAGTTCGTGAACCTGGCCGCCGACACGGTCAACTCGGACCTGAAGAACACCTACGGCTCGGTCCGCGTGCCGATCAACGGCACGTGCATCGACTCGGGGCGGATGTTCGTGGGCGTGACGATCGGCGACCACGCCAAGACCGGCATCGGCCAGCTCTTCCCGACCGGCGGCGTGGTGGGCTTCGGGTCGAGCGTCGCGACGAGCGGCCTGGCGCCGAAGTGGGTGCCGTCGTTCCGATGGCTCACCGACGACGCGAACGAGCCCTACGACGTCGAGCGGTGCCTGGCGGTGGCTCGGACCGTCATGGCCCGACGGAAGCTGACGATGACCGAGGCCGAAGAGGCCCTGTTCCGCAGCCTGCCGGAGATCGCACGACGGTACGAGCGGCTGCCCGACGACGTGGCCGCCGAGGGCCTCGCCGCCGCCCGATAGGCGCCGACGGGGGCGTCGGCACCACAGTAGGACCGGCGCCAGAGTAGGGCCGGCGCCTCGCCGGCCTACGTCAAGGCGCCCTCGCCGGCCTTTTGCTTCACCCCTTCGCCGGCCGACTGCCTTGC
>CAZTVU010000176.1:0-5369 GCA_964617025.1 uncultured Planctomycetales bacterium
GGTCGACGGCACGGAGGCGGCCGGCATTGAGGCGATCCTCAATGGTCGACGGCACGGAGGCGGCCGGCATTGAGGCGATCCTCAACGCCGAGATGGAGGCCATCGACGCGAGACACGCCCGCGGAAAGCAGATTGTCGACTTGTTGGGCAAATATGCCCCGGCCTTCGGCATGATCGGCACGCTCGTCGGCCTGGTGGCGACGCTCAAGAACATGGACGATCCGAAGAAGATCGGCCCGGGCATGGCCGTCGCCCTGCTCACCACGCTCTACGGGGCAGTAATCGCCAACACGCTGTGCCTTCCCCTGGCCGACAAGCTCAGCTTGCGCAACGAGAAGCGATGAAGGGCGTTCTGTCACTGCAGGCCGGCGACAACCCGCGCGTGACGCGGGCGAAGCTCGCCGTCTATCTGCCGGCCAAGGAGCGGGAGAGGCTGGCGGCACAGGGCAACTCGTCGTAGCGGCGCCGGCGTTCTCGGGTTTCACCATGGCCAAGAAGGAGATCATCGTCCAGGGCGCACCCGACTGGGTGCTGACGTACGGAGATCCGATGTGCCTGATGCTCTGTTTCTTCGTTCTGCTCGCGGCGTTTTCCAACTACGACACGCCGAACCCCAATCTGGAGGAAGCGCTCGAGGCGATCCGAACCGCCTTCGGGATCCCCGGGCAGTCCGGAATCATCAACGGGCCCGTCTTCGACATGAAACGCTTCGTCCAGGAGATCGCCCAGGCCGTCAAGCGGCTTCAGACCGGGTCGAAGGGCAAGTTCGAATTGAAGGGCATCATCGGCCGCTACGTCGCCGTTCGCCACCTGCGGGAGGGCGCGGAGATCACGATGGGCGGGCCCATCACGTTTCCACGGTTCTCGGCGGAATTGCAGCCCGACGCCGAACAGCTTCCGGAGCAGCTCGGCAAGATGCTCGCCGGTCATCTCAACAAGGTCGAGATCCGCGGCGACGCCACGAACGAGCCTCTTCCTGCCGATTCCCCCTATCGCGATCCAATGGACCTTTCGATCGCCCGCGCCCGCACCGTCGCGAATTGGATGGTGCGGGGCGGCCTGAACCCGTGCATCATTCGCATCGCGGGCGTCGGCGCCAACGAGCCCGCGGTCCGGCCGGCCTATTCCGAGGACCGGCGTGCCGCCAACCGGCGCGTCGAGGTGATGGTGCGCGAGTCCCTCGCCGCCGATTATGAGGCAGCCGCGTCCCGACCCGCTCGGGAACAGGCCGCTCCGGAGAGCCCTGATCGCTTCTCGGCCCGGCTACCTTGGCGGCCCGAACGTCTTCTCGCTCGCCTCCGTCGGAACCGCCGACACCGGGAGGATCACGCGCATTCGCGTGCCCTCCCCGGGCCGGCTCTCGACGGCGATCCGCCCCCGATGCTCCTCCGTGATCTTTCGAGCGACGGCCAGGCCAAGCCCCGTCCCCCCCTGCCCCTTCGTCGAATGAAAGGGCTCGAACATCTTCGGGATGGCCTCGGCGGATACCCCCGGGCCATTGTCGGCCACCTGAATGACCGCCTCGCCCTTTTCGCCGTCAAAGTGCGTCTCGACGTTGACAAGCCCCTTTTCCGCCGGCGCCGCGTCGATCGCATTCATGACGAGGTTGAGCACGACCTGGTGAATCCCGTCGACATCAATCGGCACCGCGGGAAAGGAGTCGTCCAGGTCCATCAGCAGCATCACGGACCGATCGTCCGCCTTCTTTTGACATAACGCGACCGCATCGCTCACGACGGCATTGATTTGCGCCTGTTCCAGGCGAGGCTCGCGCGGCTTGCTGAAGGCCAGCATGTTCATCGCCAGGTGCATGACCTTGTCGAGATTCCGCTCGAGAATGCTCCAGCCCTGGCCCACGATGGCGAGCTGCTGCTTCTGGAGACCCGCCTCGACCAGATCCGATCCGCTCCGCAGGCCCTGCAGGATGTTCTTGATCGAATGCGACAGGTAGGCCACCGTCTCGCCCACGGCGGCCAGCTTGGCCGTCTGCATCCGCGACTCGACCAGCCGGGCATTCTGAATCGCCAGCCCGGTCATGTGCCCGATCGCCGTGATCAGGCGCAGTTGCTCCTGCGTGTACACATGCGTGGAAACCGAGGAGTCGATGTGGATGACGCCGAGCAGTTCGTCGCGGACGAGGATCGGCGCGCAGATCACCGAGACGAGGCCGAAGTCCGTGATGCTGCCCCCGTTTTCATCCGACGTGAACCGCTTGTCGGTCATCGCGTTGGTGCATAGAACGCCCTCGCGCTTTTCGACAACCATGTTGATGATCCGCCGGCTGGTCGTGATGCGGTCGGCCCGCCCCTTGGGCTGCCGCCGGTATCGCACCACGAAGGGGATCAGGTCGTCGCCCGGCGGCTCGCGCATGAGGATGAACGCCCGGTCCACCTGCACCTGCTCGAAGATAATGTCCATCACCCGCTCGAGAAGCTGATCGGGCGAGGCGACGGCCCCGATCACCTCCGACAGCTCGTACATCACCTTCCAGGCGCGGACGCCGTCGGCCATCTCCGGCGCGGCGATGATGATGCTTTCCTCGCTGGCGGGGATGCTCGACAGAATCGCCGAGTCAAGGTTCCGGGAACTGGCGTCCAGGTCCACCAGATCGCGCGGGATGTGGGCCGCAGGCGGCGTCTCCGCAGAGTCCTGCCCGCCGTAGACGATCAACGTGGATCCCATCTTGATCTGGTCGCCGTGCTTGAGACGAACCGGTTTTTCCAGCCGAACACCGTTGACGAACGTGCCGTTGGCGCTATGGAGGTCCCGAATGAGCCAGGAGCCGTTTTCCGGAACCAGCTCGGCGTGCCTGCGCGACATCGTGCGGTCGCTCAGCGGGATCTGATCGCTCCCGCGGCCGAGGATCACCGGCTCGTTCGCCGTCTTGAACGAGTGGCCTTTGTCGGGACCCTGAAGAACGTACAGTATCGGCACGTCAATACCCTCGCGGTGCACACAACACCGCGGTGCAGAGACTCAACATAACAGGCGATTCAGACACAGACCCTGACCGGCAACCGTTGAGTTGACGCGTCAGCGTTTGACGACCCTTTTCAGACCCAACTACCGAAAGGCTGCAAGCCATTCTACCGAGCCGGGGAGCGGTCGTCAACAAGCCGATAGATCACGGCGCGGCTCGCCGCCCGTATCCAAGCGGCCCCGTCTCTTACTTTATAATACGACTCGGCTGGCGTCGGGTTTCACCGGCTCGCGGTCGGCGCGAAGAAACACGGACCGGCGGACTCAGAAAAAGATGAGGTGGATCCCCCACCCACGACCGAGGCCGATCGTGGACTGTCTGGAGAATTGGATATCGCAGGGTCGTACGACGTCGTTGGGCAGGTGACACTCTCCTGCGAAATGGGCTACGATATCGGCCAATGGGAACGGAACGAATCGACATCTTGCGGGCACGAGGTATCAGAAAGAGCTTTCCGGTCGGCTCAACGGCCAACGAGGTCCTCCGCGGCCTAGACATCGACGTTCGCCGAGGCGAGTTTGTCATGATCATGGGGCCTTCCGGCTGCGGCAAGAGCACCTTGCTGCACATCCTGGGTCTGATGATGCCGCCGACTCACGCGGCCGAGCTTGTCATCGAGGGAACCTCCGCGTTGGGCCTGAGCGACAGCCGTCGGACCCAACTGCGCCGGGAGAAGATCGGCTTCGTGTTTCAACGCTTCAACCTGCTCCCCGTATTGTCGGCCGAACAAAACGTCCACCTCGCCCTTCGACTCCGGGGGGTCGAGGCGGACGGCATGGTGACCTCGATCCTCGAGGCGGTCGACCTTGCGGACTGCCGCAGGAAAAAGCCCGGCCAACTGTCCATCGGCCAGCAACAAAGGGTGGCCATCGCCCGGGCGCTCGTGACGCGTCCCCCCCTTCTACTGGCGGATGAACCGACCGGCAACCTCGATTCGGACAACGCAGACCGGATTCTGGCGCTGCTCCGCGGTTTTCGCGATCGAGACAGCCAGACGATCCTGATGATCACGCATAACCCGCAGTGTACCGAATGGGCCGACCGTGTCCTGCGGATGAAGGACGGACGGTTTGAGTGATACCCTCACAGCCTTGAACCCGCCTCCCACCGGTCCCGAGGACGCACCGACGGCCGCCCATGCCGAAACCGACCGCTGTGCGGAGACGGATATCTCGCGCCGGTCGCCCGACGGGATCAATCTGCGTCGGTGGTTCGATCTTTACCTTGCCTGGATGATCGCCCTGGCGGTTCTGCTTCTGATCGGGCGCGTTTACGCAGAAGCGGGCCACCGTAGCGGTCTGGCCGTTCTCTCGCTGGCCGGGTATGCGATCTACCTCTCTCTCTGCTGCACGTTCTTCCCGGCCCCCACGACATGGGCGGTCATGCTGGTGGCCAGCAACGGTCTGGCCCTCATCGAGGCCCCGGTGCCGCGGGTGATTGCCGTTTCGCTCCTCGGCGCCCTGGCAACCTCGATGGCCAACCTGAACGAGTACCACATCTTCACGTTCCTGCTTCGCTATCGCCGGATCGGCCGTGTTCGTCAAACACGGCTCTATCGGTGGGCCGAGGGCTGGTTCGCGGTATCCCCATTCACGATTATCTCGGTATTCTCGTTCATTCCGATCCCGGTGGACGTGGTTCGCTGGCTTGCGATCGCATATCGCTACTCGCGATCCCGCTTTTTCGGGGCCTACATGCTGGGACGATCGCTCCGCTACGCAATCTGGGCCGTCTCCGCGGTCTGGCTGGACCTCGGATTCTGGCAGATCGCGGTCTTTCAGGGTCTTCTCATCACAGCAGCGGCCCTCAAGATCGTGTTCAGCGCCATACGTCGGCGACGAGGCGAACCGGAGGATCCCCCGGGTTGAGCATTTTCAAATGGCGGCGTAACGTAGGACCGCACAGGAGGTCATCAGGATGTCTCGCAGGTTGCCGATGCTCGCATGGACGCCCGTATTCGCCTTGCTGGTTCGACCCGTGTTTGCCCAGCCTCCCGGTGCGCCGACCACCAGGCCGTCAACCGCGCCCGCCAGCGCGCCGGCGGCGGTCGATCCCGAGCTCGAGAGGATCCTCGATCGATTGGAGAAGCGGGGCGACACCGTCAGCGACCTGTCGTGCAAGGTGCGGCAGGAACTCAATGAGCTGACGGTGATGGAGAAGATCGTGAAGGAGGGAGAGCTGAAGTACCTTCGGGGGGCCGGCGGGAACAACGCGCGCTTCTACATCCACTTCGCCAGGATCCTGCAGGACGACTTCCCGCTGAAGCCCGAATGGTACGTGTTCGACGGGCGGTGGTTCATCGAGGCCAAGGAATCGACCCGCAGTGTGGTGCGCCGCGAGATCGTTCGGCAGGGGGAGGCGATGAACCTGTTCAGCGTGCAGGACAGCC
>CAZTVU010000176.1:5387-10787 GCA_964617025.1 uncultured Planctomycetales bacterium
TGCCGTTTGGTCAAAAGAAGGCGGAGATTCTGAGGCTCTTCGACGCGAGCCTCGTGCCGTCGGCCGCCGGCGATCCGTCCGACTCGAAGCATCTCCTCTGCGTCCCCAGGCCCGGCACCCCAAAGGAGCAGGAGTTCAAGGAGATCCACTTTTATATCGATCCGAAGCTCGAGCTTCCGACGAAGATTGTCGCGCATCGCAAGACCGGCGTAAAGGTCTCCGAGATCCACACGGTGACGTTCCCCGACCTGAGCGAGAAGTCCATCAACCGCGGCCTGCCGGCCAGCGCGTTCGACTTCAAGCCGCCCCTGGGCTGGTCGGTCTCGGAAGAACGTCTTCCCGACGCCCCGGCCGGCGGCGCAGCGGGGAAACGATGACGCAAAGGAGGTCAGACCCGTGAGTGATACAATCGGCCGCAGGGAGTTTCTCGGCATGAGTGCCGCCGCAACAATCGGGATGACGATGACGGGCGGTGCCGGTCTTGCCGCGGAACAGGACCGGAAGGTCGTTCGGCTGGGGGTTGTCGGCTGCGGCAACCGCGGGCAGGGCCTGATGGGAATCCTGCTGGGAATGGAGGGAGTCGAGATCCCGGCCGTATGCGACACGCAGCCCCATCGGGCCCGGTCCGCGCAGGAGAAGGTGGCCCAGACCGGCCGCAAGGCCCCCGAGTGTTACACCGACGGCCCGGAGGCGTACAAGAAGCTGATGGCCCGGGACGACCTGGATGCCGTTCTGATCGCGTCGCCCTGGGACCTCCATACGCCGATGGCCGTCGAAGGGATGAAGGCCGGCAAGTATGTGGCCACCGAGGTTCCCGCCGCCATCACGATGGAGCAGTGCTGGGATCTCGTCAACACGCACGAGGCCACCGGCGTTCCCTGCATGATGCTCGAGAACTGGAGCTTTCGCCGCGACAACCTCGCCGTGCTGAACATGATTCGGGCGGGGCTTTTCGGCGAAATCGTTCACTGCCACTGCGCCCATTCGCACGATTGCGTCGACCATTGGTTTTTCGACCCGCAGGGCAACATCCGTTGGGGAGGCGAGTTCCTCCTGAAGCGCAACTGCGATCAGTACCCCACACACAGCCTGGGGCCGGTGTTGAGCTGGATGGACATCGGGTGCGGCGATACCTACAAGTACCTCACCTCGACGGCCACCCGCTCGCTGGGCATCAACAACTACTTCGCGAAGAAGTTCGGCCCGGACCATCCGAACGCCAAGCGCACATATGCCCAGGGCGACATCGTGACCTCGGTCATCAAGACGCAGAAGGGCAACACGATCGTCATCAACTACGACATGCAGCTTCCCCGGCCCTATGACAACCGCTGGATGATTCAGGGCACCGAGGGGCTCTACGACGAGAAAGAGAAGTCGGTGTACATCCGCAACGTCAGCCCCAAATACCATCAGTGGGAGCCATTCGCGCCGTACCAGGAGAAATACGATCACACGTGGTGGAAGACGCTCGGCGCCGAGGCCGAAAAGGCGGGACACGGCGGCACCGATTACATCGAGCTGCACGAGTTCCTGAGGGCGGTCCGCGCAAAGACGCAGACTCCGATCGACGTCTACGACTCGGTGATGATGAGTGTGATCACGCCGCTGTCGGAGATGTCGATCGCCCGCGGAAGCGCCCCGGTGGAGTGCCCGGACTTCACCCGCGGAAAGTGGAAGACGAAGAAGCCGACATTCGCGCTGGATCGCACCTGACCGGAGCAACGGAATCATGGGCGGGCCGGACGACAAGAACGACGCGTCAAAACGCGGGCGAAAAGTTCGCGTGGACTTCCGCCGGAACCGCCAGGCCAGGACCCGCCAAAAGTACGTCCCGGGCCATCTCGCGCGCCACGCCGAAGACTCCGACAACCTCTCGACGCCCAACTGGGAAACGGTGGCGGCCAAGGGGGAGCTTTCCCGGAAACGCACGGTTGTCGAACGGGAGGACGCCGGCGCGGCCACGACGATCGACGGAGTCGTCGTCCGCGTGCTGGGTCTGATGGCCGAGGTCGACGGGAGCGACGGCCGACGCTACCTCTGCACGGTCCGACGGGTCCTGCGCACGTTGCATATCGGCGAGCGCCATCCGGTGGTCGTGGGAGATCGGGTGCGGTTTCAGGTAAGTACGGGCGCGGGGTCCGCCCATCCGGAGGGCACCATCCTTTCGGTGCTGCCGCGCCGGACGCAACTGTGCCGCGCCACGGAGAATAGGCGGCATGTGATCGCGGCAAACGTCGACCAGCTCATCGTGGTCGCGTCGGCCGACAAGCCGCCGCTGAAGACCTCCCTGATCGACCGCTACCTCGTCGCGGCGAGCGCGGGGATGCTGCCCGCCGTGGTGTGCATCAACAAGGCCGACCTCGATATCGACGGGTCCACCGCGGAGGTCCTTGGTCGCTACCGGAAGATCGGTTATCCCGCCCTGAGCACGAGCACGATCACAGGCGATGGAATCGACGAGCTGCGCACCCTGCTCGCCGGAAAGTCGTCGGCGCTCGCCGGGCAGAGCGGCGTGGGCAAGAGCTCCTTGCTGAACGCCGTCCAGCCCGGCCTGGGGTTGCGCGTGGGCGAGGTCAGCCGCGAAACGGCGAAGGGCCGGCACACCACCACCAACGCCCAACTGCTGCGGCTCGACCTTGGCGGCTATGTCGTCGACACGCCCGGCGTGCGGGCCTTCGAGTTGGCCATGGTCCCCGTCGCCGAACTGGAGGCCCACTTCGTCGAGTTCGAGAAGCTCATCCCGCAGTGCAAGTTCCCCAACTGTACACACATCCACGAAACGGGCTGCGCGGTCCGGGCGGCGGTGGACCGCGGCGAGATCCATCCGGCCCGCCACGCCAGCTATGTTCGCCTGTTCAAGGAGCGCAGCGGTCTCGTTCCGCCGGATGACGAGGACGACGCCCCGTCCTACCCTCGGAGATGAGGAAATCCCACAGACCGCGAATGTCCGCGGCGGCACCGTCCTCGCCACCCTCCACCACCGTCCGTCTCTGAACCTGGGCTCGCGTGAATGCCCCGTCATACCGGACTCTGCCGGCCACCGGAATCGACTGTTCGCAACAGAAGATTTCTATGCGGTCCGACAATTCGGGATTGAGATCCCACTTGTTGATGCAGACGGCCACGGGTACGCGAAAGTGCCGGGCCAACTGCACAACGCGCTTCAGATCGTGCTCGCCGCTCAGCGTGGGCTCCGTGACCGCCAGCACCCGTCCGGCGCCCGCGACCGACGCAATCACCGGACAGCCGATGCCGGGGGGGCCGTCGATGATGACGAGGTCCAGCTTGCGCTGCTCGGCAACGACCCGGGCGTTCTGGCGGACGATGCTCACCAGTTTGCCGGAGTTGTTCCGGCCTGCGCGCAGTCCGGCGTGGACCATGGGCCCGCAGCGGGTCTCCGAAACGAACCACTCGCCGCACAGCCGCTCCGGAAAGTCGATGGCATGCTCCGGGCACACCCGGACGCACACGCCGCAACCGTCGCATGCGAGCGAGTCGACGGCGAAGGCGCTGCGCTTTGCCGCGCCAAGAGTCGCGCTCATCGTTCGTATGAGGTCATCCGCCTGGGCCGGGCACGATCGCTCGCAGTACTCGCAATTTGCACAGTTATAGCGGGCGCCCTGAAGAGCCCCCCCCGACTTCATCCACGGCCAACGATGACACCACGGCGCCGAAACGGCAATGCGCCAGGCATGCCCCGCACGCGGTACAGGCATCCGGTCGAATGACTGCCTCGTGACCGCTACGGAATTCATGCCGCTGCACGACCTGCGGCGACAGGATCAGGTGCAGATCCGCGGCATCCACATCACAATCGGCCACCACGCATCGGCCCGAGAGGACGGCCAACGACGCGGCGATCGACGTCTTGCCCGTTCCGCCCTTGCCGCTGATGACCACCAGCTCCCTCATGACGCGATTCTCCCGTCGGCCGGAGGGAGGTTCCTTGCGGAAGCCGCAAGATCGATCGCCTTCACGAGCAGGTCGCGAAAGATCCCGAAGTATTCAGGCGCAACGGAAACGGCCAGCTCCCCGCGCGAATAGGCTTCGGCAATTCGCCGGTCGTCGGGGATCTCCCCGAGTATCGGGATTCGATTCGCAGTACTGCCCGATCCGATGGTTCCCGGCATCGGCCCGATTGACCACGACGCCCAGCGGCAGGTGGAGCGACTTCATCACATCGACCGCCAGCCGCAGGTCGTTCAGCCCGAACGGCGTGGGCTCGGTAACCGCGCCGCGCACGCTCTCGATCACCGGACACGATGTGCCCGGCGGGGCACCGATGATGGTCAGGTCGGCGTCCGAAGCCGCATCCTTCACCTTCCGGATCAACGGCGTGCTCATGGCCTCGCCGACGTTCAGAAGATCGCTCACGAACCGAATGCCGTCCGCCCGCCCCATCTCCAGCATGCCGATCTCGCGTGGTGTATCGGTAACGGCACCCGCCGGACAGACCAGCGAACACCCGCAGCACCCGTGGCAGAGTTCGGCATAAACGAGCACGGTTGAGCCGAGCGGCAGGATCGCGCTGTACTGGCCGATTTCCGCGCAGCGACCACAGAAGGTGCATTTCGCGTCGTCGAGGCGGGGCACAGGCCGCGTGACGGGCTTGCGGACGAACCCATCCGGCCTGAGAAACAGATGCCCGTTGGGTTCCTCGACGTCGCAGTCGATGTAGGCAACCGTGCGGCCCTCCAGCGAGGCCACCCGGGCCAGGCTCGTCGCCACGGTCGTCTTGCCCGTCCCGCCCTTGCCGCTGGCGATGGCGATTCTCATGGAGCCTCGCATCCGCTGCCGATCACGGGGAAGCCTTCGTCCACGCGGCAACCGCCGCCCTTACCTTGCCGCTCGCCTCGGTAGAGCGCAAGCCCGCCGCCTCGAGCGCGTGCTGTGCCTTCGGCCCGAACTTCCCTGCGAGCACCAGTTTTGCTCCGCGGTCCACGAGTGCCTTCACCGCGGCGGGGCCGGCCCCGCTCGCCAGGCCTGACGCCGAGTTGAGAAACGCCTCGAAGTCCATCGTTTCGGAGTCCACCACGACGAACCAGCGGCAGCGCCCGAATTGCTCCGCCACCTCCGCGTCGAGAGAACCCCCATTGCGGCAACACCGATCCTCATGCGTATACCTCATCGATGCGCATCATGCTCCACCCATTCCCCGCCTTCGGGCTTTTGAGTCGATTCTAGACCCCGCCCGGCGCTCGTCAGCCCACTCGATCTAGCCGGATGGCCGCACCCGGACACCGCCGTACACACGCCCCGCAGCCTGAGCACTTGTGCGAATCCACGACAACACGATCGGTCATCGTGATCGCTCCCCGCGGGCAGATTTCCGCGCACGCGCCGCAAAGGACGCACTCTCCGAGATCTACACGGGCAATCAACCGGCGACGCTCGACG
>CAZTVU010000177.1:0-10763 GCA_964617025.1 uncultured Planctomycetales bacterium
CCCGCATCCACCCCGACGAACGCGCCGCCCGCATAGAGCGCAGAGCCGACGCTGACCAGGGCATTGACGTAGCCCGGTCGGGGCCCGCACGCGGTGTTGCACGACGGATCGCACCAGCAGGGGTCGGAGGGGTCGTCGGCGATTCCGTCGTCCATCGTCGACCAGGCGCCGGTCCACCGAGCCACACGCCGCGCCGGGAGCATGCCGGCACGGGTGAACCAGCCGCCTACGTACAGCGCGGGGCCGCTGCCGTCGTCAAAGACGGCGAAGGCGTTGACCTCGTCGTCGCACCCTTGAGCCAACGGCGACCATGTGGCCCCGTTCCAGCGCCCCACGTGGTCGATCTGCGTCACGCCCGAGGTGACGAAGAACCCGCCGGCATAAAGGGCCGCGCCGGAGCCGTCGTCGAAGACCGCAAGGGCGTTGACGACGTTCCCAAGGCCGGCGCCGACGGCGGACCAGGCGGTTCCGCTCCATCGGGCGATGTGCCACGTCGTGACGGACCCGGCGGCGTGGAAATCGCCGCCGACATAGAGCGCCGGGCCGGTTCCGTCGTCATAGACGGCCATCGCACGCACATGGGGCGGCTGGCCGCCGCTCAACCCCGGCCCCAGCGAGGACCACGCCGAGCCGTTCCAACGAGCCACGCGGCCTGCGGGCGACGTGAAGATGCCGCCCGCGTACAGGGCACCGTTGAAGACCGCCAGGGCGAATACGCCACCGTTCGTTCCGGTGCCAACGGCCGACCAGGAGGATCCGTTCCACCGGGCGATACTGCCGGCCGGTGCGCCGCCCGCCTCGGTGAATTCGCCGCCCGCATACAAGGCGGGACCCGATCCATCATCGAAGACGCAGAGGGCCCAGACGGTGCCGTTCACCCCGGCACCCAGCGCGGACCACGAGCCGCCGTCCCACCGGGCGATGTGGCCGGCAGCAACGCCGCCCGCCGAGGTGAAGTCGCCGCCGGCGTACAAGGCCGGCCCCGTCCCATCGTCGAACATCGCAAGCGCCCGCACGGTGCCGTTCACGCCGAGCCCGGCCTGCCCGACAGACCAGCGAGGCGTGCACGACGCTCGCACCGGGCCGCCGGGGGCCAAGGCCAAGCCGATGCCGACAAGGCAACCGATAAGGCGCAAAGGAAGATTCATGCCGACAAACTTTCCCATTCGACCCGCCTGGGCCCGCATCCTGATCGCGAAAGGCCGTTGGCTAATGATATCTCGCAGATGCGGGGTTGTCAGCCGAAAAGTTCAAGCGGAACCCGGAAAGGTCGCCGTTGCCCTTCTGTACCTGGCCGGACATGCGGGGCAATCGCGGTGCGTGATAAAACGAGGGCTATAAATCAAATCGGAAAAACGAAACCGGGCCAGCTTTGGCCTTCGTTGGCGTGGATATTGGCCATGTGCGGCGGCACCATCGCAGTATCCGTTGTCAATTAAACAAGCTTTAATATGTCGATATAAGGTTTACGATAATTAGCGCGGCGTGACCTTCGGCCACGCAAGCTCGACGCCATCGTTGTGCAGGGCGTTCTGGTACTCCGCCAGAAGCGCCTCCTTGGCGCGGACCTCGCGCGGCAAGCGTTTCCTCCGCAGGCAGTACGCCACCAGCGTTCCGACCGATTCGCCGATGTTCCACTCGATCGGATGAAGGCGGTAGCAACCGTTGGTGATGTGCGTGACGCCAACGTTCTTGCACGCCGGCAGGAGGTTCTCGACGCGCTGGGGGATTAGCGCGCCCAGCGGGATCTGAAACGGGAGGCTGCTGACATCGATGTAGTTGTCGCCGCCGCTGCTGGGATGCAGGTCGATCCGGTAGCTGCCGGTGCCGACCGAGTCGGCGAACGGCTCGGCGGACAGCTCTTCCACGGGTTTGCCCGTGAGCTTCGCCCGGCCATCCGTGCCGACGTGCTGCTCGAGGACGGTGAAGACGGCGCGGATGCGGCGGGACTCGCGGATGTAGGGGTATTTCGCGAGGCCGTCCTCGGTGCCGACGATGTCGGGCCGCAGGCGCAGGCCCTTCCAGCCGGTGCCACCGTCAGGCCGCGGGCACTCGGTCTGTAGCCAGTACAGCAGCGAGAGGCTGAGCTGCTTGGCTCGTTCGATGTGCCGGGCCGATTCCTCGCGGCTGACGCCGATCAGGTTGCCGAGCCAGTAATCGTTCTGTGGCCAGTTGATCAGCGAGATGTCGCCGGGGAACGTGCCCTCGACATACTGGCGCCGGTCGGCGATTCGCCGGTAATGCCAGAGGCCGGTGGCCTTTACCGGATCGAACTCGTGGGTCCGCGGCTCGCAGGTGTGGGGGTGGCTCGTGGTCAGGCTCAGAAGCCGGCCCGGCCAGGGCGGCGTGAGCCTGGGCACGTAGTCCCGCCAGAAGGCGTACTCGCGCGGCCGCTCGATCGTATGGTCTTCGCCCTCGCGATGCTCGATGGCGAAGCAGCAGGTGAAGGCCTGCATATTGGCGGGCTGGGCCTCGGCGGGGGCGTGCGGCTCGCCGGTGTCCTTCTGCGACTCCGCCCCGGTGACGTGCTCGACGTTCGCCAGCGGCAGGAGGTCGCCGAGCTCGGTGGCGTCGACGAAATACGGGGCCACGAGCGCGGTCCGGCGGCCCGTCCGGAGGCTGGTCGCCGTCACCGCCCGGACGCGGTCGCCGTCGGCCTCGGCGGCTGTCACCTCGTGATGCCGCAGGATGGTCACGCGGCCGCCCGAGACGTAGGGGGCAAGCATCTCCTCGAGCACGGCCAGCGCGACCCGCGGCTCATGGCAGAGGCGTGAGACGCTTCCATTGCCGGGGTTGAGGTTCCATCGGGCGCGGGCCTCGGCGGTCAGGGGGTAGTTGCGGCGGTAGTAGTCGCGGACGCGGGTGCGAAAGTCGCGATACGACCGCGTGCCGCCGAATGCCTCGACCCAGGGGCTCTCGTCGGGCGGGACGGCCTGCGCGGTGAGCTGGCCGCCGATCCAGTCGGTCTCTTCGGTCATGACGACGGTCAGGCCCCTCCGCGCGGCCGCCAGGGCGGCGGCGCACCCGCCCACGCCGCCACCGGCGATGACGACGTCGGCCTTCATCTCCGCCGTACGCGGCGCCGCATCCGCATCGGCCGCAACGGCCGAAAACGGCCCCGCCGCGCTGCGCCCCAAGAGTATCGTCGGTGCCGCCACCGTACCTTGCAGAAACGTCCGTCGCCGCATCGTCGCCAGGCTCCTTACTCGGTTAGTCGGTTACTCGGGGAATCCGTTATTCCGTTAGTCCGCTATTTCGTGCGTTCGTTACTCCGGAACCCGGACCCCAAACCCCAAACCCTAGACCCTGAACCCCACCCCCGCCCCTCACCCCTTCCGATACACCACATACCCCGCCTTGATCGTCATCTGCACCTCCAGATCGGCGTTGAGGATCGCGAGGTCCGCGTCCTTGCCGACGGCCAGGATGCCGCGGCGGTATTTCCAGGCGAGGATTCGGGCGGCATTGAGGCTGGCCATCTGGGCCGCCTGTTCGAGCGTAGCGCCCGCCTCGAAGACCATCGTCCGCAAGGCCCGGTCCATCGTCAGCGTGCTGCCGGCGAGCGTCTCTGGGGAGTGGGCGAGATAGGCCCGTCCGTCCCGAACGATGACCTTCTGGCCGCTGAAGTCGTATTCGCCGTCGGGCTGGCCGGCGGCGCGGATGGCGTCGGTCACGAGCAGGATCTTGTCGTGCTTCTTGACCTTGAGCAGGAGCTGGAGAATGGCTGGATGCACGTGGACGGCATCGGCGATGACCTCCACGAACAGCTCGTCGCGCAGCAGCGTGCCGGCGAGGATGCCCGGCTTGCGATGGTGGATGCCGGACATCGCGTTGAAGATGTGCGTCACGCCGTCGAGCCCGTTGTCGATCGCCTCGGAGACCTGCTCGTAGCTCGCCTTGGAGTGACCGATCGACAGGTGAAGCGGGCGGTGCTTGGCCTTTCCCGTCGGCGTCCGTGACGACTCGGTCATCGCGGCGGCCCGCATGACCTCCATCGCGCCCGGGATCTCCGGGGCGATCGTCATGATGAGGATCCACGGCCCGCCGACGTTCATGATGTCGAGGAAGTCGTCTTCGCTGCCGGGGCGCATGAATTCCGGGCGAATGGCCCCGTGCATGGCGGGATTGAGAAACGGGCCCTCCAGGTGAATGCCCTCGAGGATGCGTTGCGGACCGGTGGTCTCGCAGTACCCGCGGAGTCGCCGGATGCACGCATACAACCGGTCGAGCGGCTGGGCGTAAATGGCGGCGACGATCGAGGTGGTGCCGTGTCGGGCGTGGAAGCGGCCGATGGCGTCGATCCCGGGCAACGAGTCGTCGGCGTAGTCGTATCCCATGCCGCCGTGAACGTGCACATCGATGAACCCCGGCAGGACGAAGTCGCCGCCGAGATCGATTCGCTCGGCGTCGTCGGGGATAATGACGTCGTCGGGCCGGCCCATCTGGGCGATTCGACCGTCGACGAGCACGAGTGTGCATCGGCCCTCGCGGCGAAACGGGGTAATGGCCGTCGCGTTCAGCAGGGCGATGGGGCGTCGTTCATGGATCATCGCTTGAGGTCCGTAAAGGTCCCCTGTGGGCAAATAAGCAGTGTACGAGGATCGCGCCGACAAACAAGCAAAACCGGCGGGCAAACCAGGGATGATCTCGGGCCGATCGCCGAAAAACGAGCTCCAAAGCGGCGAGGATAGAACTATAATTCTTTGTTATATATAGATTTATAATCTTAATCCTGAGGCAGGGCCAATTCCGGAAAACCGAACCAAAATAGTTGGAGATGCGTATAGAAATAGCACTGTATCGGTGCTATATATCGTCCGGCGTGTAGGGCGGCGACCCGAGAAATGGCTTAGCGAAGTGTAGCGATGTTCCTTCTGACGCGGAAAACGGATTACGCACTGGTGGCGATGACGCACCTGGCCCGGCGCGACGGGTCGCTGGCCAGCGCCCGGGAGATCTCGGAGACCTCGCGGATTCCGCTGCCGGTGCTGATGAACATCCTGAACACGCTGGCCCGGCACGGCCTGGTGGCGTCGGCCCGCGGGGTGAAGGGCGGATATCGGCTCGCGCGGGCGCCCGAGGACATCACGCTGGCGGACGTGATCGAGGCGATCGAAGGCTCGGCGCGGCTGACGGTGTGTGCGTCGGCGGAGTCGGGAGAGCAGGGGCATCGCTGCGGACTCGAGGGCGTGTGCGTGGTCAGGGGGCCGGCGCTGCGGGTGCACCGGCGTCTGCGGCGATTCCTGCAGGAGGTGACGCTGGCGGAGCTGGCGTCGGCCGAGGACACGAACGAACTGGAACCTTGTGGAGCGCAATGGGATGCCCACGGAAACGAATACGATCGAGGCGCTGACGAACCGCGAGTACAAGTATGGGTTCGTGACGGATATTGAGTCGGAGAGCGTCCGGCCCGGGCTGGACGAGGAGATCATCCGACTCATCTCCGCGAAGAAGAACGAGCCGGAGTTCATGCTCGAGTGGCGGCTCCGCGCGTATCGGCACTGGCTGACGATGACCGAGCCGACGTGGCCGAACGTGAAGTACGGACCCATCGACTACCAGCGGATCGTATACTACTCGGCCCCCCGGCAGGCGAAGCGGCCGCGCAGCCTGGATGAGGTGGACCCCCGATTGCTCGAGATGTACGAAAAGCTGGGCGTTCCGCTGCAGGAACGGGCGGCGCTGGCGGGCGTGGCGGTGGACGCGGTGTTCGACAGCGTGTCGGTGGCCACGACGTTCAAGGACAAGCTGGCCGAACTGGGGATCATCTTCTGCTCGTTCTCCGAGGCCGTGCAGCATCATCCGGAGCTCGTGAAGAAGTACCTGGGCTCCGTGGTGCCCTACTCGGACAACTTCTTCGCGACGCTCAACTCGGCGGTCTTCAGCGACGGCTCGTTCGTGTACGTGCCGCCGGGCGTCCGGTGCCCGATGGAGCTCTCGACGTATTTCCGCATCAACGCGGCCTCGACCGGCCAGTTCGAGCGGACGCTGATCATTGCCGACCGGGGCGCGTACGTCAGCTATCTCGAGGGGTGCACCGCCCCGATGCGCGACGAGAACCAGCTCCACGCGGCCGTGGTCGAGCTGATCGCGCTCGATGACGCGACGATCAAGTATTCGACGATCCAGAACTGGTATCCCGGCGACAAGGACGGCAACGGCGGGATCTACAACTTCGTGACGAAGCGCGGCAAGTGCCAGGGGCGGAACTCGCACATCTCGTGGACGCAGGTCGAGACGGGCTCGGCGATCACCTGGAAGTATCCGAGCTGCATCCTGATCGGCGACCACTCGGTCGGCGAGTTCTACTCGGTCGCCACGACCATGAACCATCAGCAGGCCGACACCGGCACGAAGATGATCCACATCGGGAAGCACACGCGCAGCACGATCGTCTCAAAGGGCATCTCGGGCGGGCAGGGGCAGAACACGTATCGCGGACAGGTGAAGATCCTGCCGGGAGCGGACCACGCCCGCAACTTCACGCAGTGCGACTCCCTGCTGATCGGCGATCGGTGCGGGGCGCACACGTTCCCGTATATCGAGGTGCGAAACCCGACGGCCCGCATGGAGCACGAAGCAACGACGTCGAAGATCGGCGACGACCAGCTCTTCTACTGCAAGCAGCGGGGGATCTCGGCGGAGGATGCGGTCTCGATGATCGTGAACGGCTTCTGCCGGCAGGTCTTCAAGGAACTGCCGATGGAGTTCGCCGTCGAGGCGCAGAAGCTGCTGACGGTGCAGTTGGAGGGGAGCGTGGGGTGAGCACAGGCGACAAAGCGACGAAGCGACGGAGCGACGAAGGGAAGAGCGGTAACGATGAACGCGGAACGAAGAACGATGAACCGCGGCGGATGGGGCGGAGCGGGGTTCAGCGTTCAGGGTTTGGGGTTTAGGGTTCGGGGTCCGGGTTTCGGGTTCCGGAATAACGGACCAACGGACCAACGGACTAACGGACTAACGGATTCCCCGAGTAACCGAGCAACCGAGTAACTGAGTAACGGAGCAACCGAATACCCGGCCAACCGAGCCGCAGGCTCAGAGGATGGTGACGATGCTGGAGATCAGAAACCTTCACGCCCGCGTGGGCGATCGCGAGATCCTCAAGGGGATCGATCTGGTGGTGAATGACGGTGAGGTCCACTCGATCATGGGCCCGAACGGCTCGGGCAAGAGCACGCTCGCGCAGGTGCTCGCCGGGCGCGAGACGTACGAGGTCACCGAGGGCGAGGTGCTGTACAACGGGCAGAACCTGCTTGATCTCGATCCGGAGGAGCGGGCGCGCGAGGGCGTGTTCCTCGCCTTCCAGTACCCCGTCGAAATCGCCGGCGTGAGCACCAACTACTTCCTCAAGACCGCGCTCAATGCCATCCGCAAGCATCGCGGGCTGCCGCCGATGGACGCCGTCGACTTCCTGTCGCTGGTGCGGGAGCGGATGAAGCTGGTCGACATGGACGACCGCCTGCTGAGCCGCGCGGTCAACGAGGGCTTCTCCGGCGGCGAGAAGAAGCGCAACGAAATCCTCCAGATGGCGGTGCTCGAGCCACGGCTGGCGATCCTCGACGAGACGGACTCCGGCCTGGACATCGACGCGCTGCGGATCGTGGCCGACGGCGTGAACAAGCTGAGGGCCCCGGACCGGTCCTTCCTCGTCGTGACGCACTACCAGCGCCTGCTCAACTACATCGTGCCGGACTACGTGCACGTGCTGGTGGACGGCCGGATCGTGAAGTCCGGCGGCAAGGAGCTCGCCCTGGAGCTCGAGGCGAAGGGATACGCCGGCTTCGAGGAGCCCGCGGCGGCCGAGGCGGCGACGGTCTGACGGACGGGAGCGATATCGATGGCAACGGTCATCACGGAAACGAACACGTATCTGGACGATTTTGCCCGCATCGAGAAGGAGCAGGCTGCGCTCGGGGCGTCGTGGCTGACGCCGGTGCGCAAGGCGGCCATCGCACGTTTTTCGGCGGCCGGGTTCCCGACGACCCGCGACGAGGAATGGCGCTTCACCAGCGTCGCGCCGATCGCCGGCACGCCGTTCCGGCTGGCAGCGATGGACGCCCGCCCCGTGCCGCCGGAGGTGATCCGCGGCGTGCTGCCGGAGTCGGCGGCCGCTCGGCGGCTCGTCTTCGTGGACGGGCACTACGCCCCCGGATTGTCGGCTTTCGAGGGTCCGACCGAGGGGGTGACGGCGGCGAGCCTCCGGGAGACGCTGCACAAGAATCCCGGCGCCGTCGAGCGACACCTGGCGCATTACGCCAGCTATCGCGCGAGCGCCTTCACGGCGCTGAACACGGCGTTTCTGTCCGACGGCGCGTTCGTTCGCGTGCCCCGGGGCGCCGTGGTGACCGAGCCGATCCATCTGCTGTTCGTTGCGACCGGCGGCGCGGAGCCGACGGTATCGCATCCGCGCGTCCTGATCGTCGTCGAGGACGGCGGCCAGGCGTCGTTCGTTGAGAGCTACGTCGGCCTCGACGGAGGCACGTACTTCACGAACGCGGTGACCGAGATCTTCGCGGGTGATGGCGCGGTCGTCGACCACTGCCGGGTGCAGCGGGAGAGCGAAGACGCCTATCACGTCGCCACGGTTCAGATCCAGCAGGACCGCGGCAGCACGCTGTCGTCGCACGCGGTGCACCTGGGCGGACGGCTGGTGCGCAGCGACGTGAACGCCGTGCTGTCGGGCGAGGGCGGCGACTGCACGCTCAACGGCCTGTTCGTCGGCCGCGGGCGGCAGCACCTGGACAACCACCTCCGCGTGGAGCATGCGGCCCCGCACTGCAGCAGCCGCGAATACTACAAGGGGATCCTCGACGACGAGTCTCGCGGCGTCTTCAGCGGGCGGATCGTCGTCCACAAGGGCGCCCAGAAGACCGACGCGAAGCAGACGAACATGAACCTGCTGCTGTCGCCGGCCGCGCAGATCGACACGAAGCCGCAGCTTGAGATCTTCGCGGACGACGTGAAATGCACGCACGGGGCCACGATCGGGCAGGTCGACGAGGACGCGATCTTCTATCTGCGGTCGCGCGGGATCGATCGCGAGGCCGCCCGCGCGCTGCTGATCTATGCCTTCGCGGACGACAGCCTGGGGCGCATCCGCGCGGAGGCCGTTCGCGACCAGCTCCGCGCCGACCTCCGCGCGCGGCTGCCGCACGGCGAGTCGATTCGGGAGGACGCATGAGCGCGCTGGCGCCGGCACCGGGCTCGACGGAGGCGAAGCGGCGGCAGGCCCGCTTTCCGGCGGAGCGACTCCGCGCCGATTTCCCCATCCTCGGAACCACGGTGCACGGCAAGCCGCTGGCGTACCTCGACAACGCCGCGACGACGCAGAAGCCGCGGGTGGTCATCGACGCCTTGCGCCGGTACTACGAGGCCGAGAACGCCAACATCCACCGCGGCGTGCACGACCTGAGCGTCCGCGCCACGCTCCTGTACGAGCAGGCGCGGGCCCGCGTGCAGCGGTTCCTCGGCGCGGGCTCGCCGAGGGAGATCGTCTTCGTCCGCGGGACGACCGAGGCGATCAACCTTGTCGCACAGACGTTCGGACGCGCTCACGTGGGGCCCGGCGACGAGATCCTCATCTCGGCGATGGAGCACCATTCGAACATCGTCCCGTGGCAGATGCTCTGCGCGGAAAAGGGGGCCGTGCTCCGCGTGGCCCCGATCAGCGACGCGGGGCAGATCCTCCTGCCGGAGTTCGAGCGGATGCTGTCGCCGCGGACACGGCTGGTGGCGGTGACGCATGTTTCCAACGTGCTGGGCACGGTGACGCCGATTCGCGAGATCATCGCCGCCGCGCACGGGCGCGGCGTGCCCGTCCTCGTCGACGGGGCGCAGGCCGTGGCCCACCAGGCGGTCGACGTCCGGGGGCTGGATTGCGATTTCTACGCCTTCTCCGGGCACAAGCTGTTCGGGCCGACCGGCATCGGCGTCCTCTACGGCAAGTCAACGCTGCTGGAGTCCATGCCGCCGTACCAGGGCGGGGGCGACATGATCCGATCGGTCTCCTTTGCCGGGACGACGTACAACGACCTGCCATACAAGTTCGAGGCGGGCACGCCGGACATCGCCGGGGCGATCGGGCTCGGCGCGGCCATCGAGTACGTCACCCGGATCGGGCTGGATGCGATCGCCGCATACGAGGGCGAGCTGGCCGACTATGCGGCGGCGCGTTTGTCCGAGATCCCCGGCGTGCGGCTGATCGGCACAGCACGGCCGCGGGCGGCGGTCGTGTCGTTTGTGATCGACGGCGTCCACCCGCATGATGCCGGGACGATCCTGGATCACGAGGGGGTGGCCGTCCGCGCCGGGCATCACTGCGCGCAGCCGCTGATGGAGCGGCTGGGGGTCCCGGCAACGGTCCGGGCGTCGTTGGCGTTCTACAACACGCACGAAGAGATCGACGCCCTCGCGGCGGGCGTTCGCAAGGCGATCGAGGTGTTTCGATGACGTCGGACCTCCGCGATCTGTACCAGGAGCTGATCCTCGATCACACCAAGCGGCCGCGCAACCGGCGGGCGCTCGATTCGGCCGATCGCAAGGCGGAGGGCTACAACCCGCTCTGCGGCGACCATGTGACGATCTTCCTGAAACTGGACGGCGACGTGGTCAAGGAGGCGACGTTCGAGGGATCCGGCTGCGCGATCTCGACCGCGTCGGCCTCGATGATGACCGAGATGCTCAAGGGCAAGACGCTGGAGGAGGCCAAGGGCCTGTTCCGCCGGTTCCACGGCCTGGTGACCGGCGAAGCGCGTGAGACC
>CAZTVU010000178.1:0-10647 GCA_964617025.1 uncultured Planctomycetales bacterium
GACCTGCCGACACCGCTGGATAAGCGAATCTGACCGACAGGCGTGAACGGTTACATCGCGTCGAATGCGCGGATGCCGCCGGCCGCCGGCCCGGTTCGGACGAGCCGGACGGCCCGGTCCTCATCGGGCGACCAGACCGCGAGGACGTCCTCATCGTCCGCCTGGAAGGTGAATGCCAGGACGTCGTCGTCGAACTCGATCCGTCCGGCGACCTTGTGCCGGGCGAGCCGGTGGCCGATCGTCGCCAGGGCCCGGAAGCCGGCCTTGGGGCGAAGGTCGCTGCGGAGCAGGCCGAAGCGGTGCTCGTTGTAGAACGGGTTGTCGCCGTCGTCGCGAAAGTCGTACCAGGAGACGCTGCCGACCGCGCCGGATGCCAGCGCCGAGAGGTACGTTCGTGCGACGAGGCCGGCCTGCTGCCGCTCGGACGTCCCGCCGATGCAGGTGGGCCAGCCCATTTCCGTGATCCACACGGGGCGGCCGCCGACGGACGCCTGCGTGCGGCGCAGCTCGTCGATGAAGGTCAGTTCGTTCAGCGAGCCTCGATACGGGTGGATCGTGAGGATGTCGAACGGGGCGCCGGCATCAACGACCTTCTTGATGAACGGGGCGTCGATCCCGGCGGTGGAGCAGCCGAGCACCTGGGCGTCGGGATCCTCCTTCTTGATCGCGGCGTAGGTGTCCTTGAGGCAGGTGATGTACAGATCCTTCGGCCCGGACCAGAAAAAGATGTTGGGCTCGTTCCAGACCTCCCAGTGCTTGATCCGGTCCTTGTATCGGCGGACGACCTGGGCGGCCCAGCGGGCGTATTCCCTCACGCCGGCCTCGGTGTAGGCGATTTCCTCGGCGTGGGCCCACACGCTCCAGTAGGCCAGGAGGCCGTAGACGTGGATGCCGTGCTCGCCGGCGGCCTTCACGAGGTCGTCATAGAAGTCCCACCGATATTGGCCGCGCTGCGGTTCGGTAGCGTGCCATTGGATTTCTTCGCGCGTCCATTTGACGCCGGCGTGCCGGGCCATGGCGGCCAGCTCGCGCATCCGCCTGCCCGAATCGGCGGTGCCCTGGCAGCGGTAGAGGTAGATGCCGACGCCGATCGGGTTGACGTCGGCGGGCCTTTCCGGTGCGGGCGGCGTGCGGACGACGGTGACGGAGGCCTCGGGCGACTGCACGTTCGGCCCGAGGAACCGGAACGCGGCCTCCACGAATGCCTGCTGCGGCTCCATCGGCCACGTGAGGCGGTGGCGTACGGGCCGGGCGCCGGGCGGGAGGTCGATCGCGGCCTCCTTCGTCGCAAGGCGCCCGGCGACGTTGCGGATTTCTGTCACCAGATTGCCCGCAGCGCGCTGCTCGCCAAGGTTGCAGAGGACGATATCGAAGCGGGCCTCATCGCCCTCCAGGCGCCCGTCGGGGATCATGACGACGGTGTGCTCGGGGGCGTACACCGTCTCGCACTCGAGCGAGAGGAGGCGGATCGAGCCTGTGGCGGGCTCGCCCTTGCGAACGAGACCGAGGCCCGTGAACCGCAGCGGCAGGCGGCGCACGCCGTCGTTCTCGCCGTGGTAGTGGCGCCAGCCGGCCAGGGTGTCGGTGGCCACCTCGAACGTCTGCTCCCCCGTGGCCGTCAGCGTGCCCAGCGTCCGCTCGAACGTCTGGAAGTGCGAGCCGAGCGAGATGACCAGCTCGTGGCCGGAACCGTCGGACTCGACGCGCAGCCGCAACCGTTTGGGGTCGCCGAAGAGGGCGAAATCCGTGCCGACCCGGTGCTGCGAACCGGCTTCGGTCAGACGGTAAGACCATCGGCCGCCGGGGAACCAGTTTGCGTGCTGCCACCCGTCGTCGGTGGTGAAGTCGCGGGCGACATAGGTGCTGCGCCGCAGGCCGCCGGGTGCGGGCTCGGCGGATTCGGGCAGGTATTCGACCTCGTCAATGAAGTAGGAGCCGCGCTTCGCGTCGCCGTCGTTCTCGATCAATACCCCGAAGGCCGTCATGGGCCAGCGGACCTTGCCGTCCTTGGGGCCGCCCCAGGAATGGACCCACGTGCCGAGGTCGACCTCGATCCGCTGCCAGCCGGGGTAGGTGTAGTCGGTGAACTTCTGAAAGGTCTGGCCGGCGGAGTCGGTCGCGCGGAAGGTGATTCGATTTCGCCCGGGCTTCTTGAGCCAGAGGTGCGCCCGCCGGGCATCGGGGACATCCGGCATGCGCATCATGGCGGCGACGTAGTTGCCGCCGCCCTCAAACGAGAACTGCACCTCGATGCAGCCGCGGCCGACATGTCCCTCTTTTTCGTTCCAGCGGATGCCGCCTTCGGCGCCGGGAAACTCGCGGCCGTTGTGGAACGTCCAGGCCGCCAACGGGTCGGCCGGTTCGGCGGCGCCCAGGCCCGCCGGCGCTGTCCAGGCAAGGATCAACCCGAGCGCTGCGGACCGCAACGCCGGGAAAATGAGAAAATGGAAAAGTGGAAAAGTGAGAAAGGTCCGTGGCGCAGGTGTTATCGAATTGCGCGGTCGGTGGCCTTCGCCGACCGACGACGACGGTGGAAGAACCCCTGCGAGCGGCGGGGCTCCCGGACGGCCCTTGCGCCGGATGAGCAACTGGGGGATCAACCCGACCGGAAGCGACATCGATCCTGCGGTGTATCTCACGGCATTATGCTCCATCGGTCCGCTGACGCGGACGTTGCCCGGACGCGGGTATCAAGGCTTGGGGGTAGCGTAATGGCCGTTGTTCTGTATCGCAACGAGGGGTGAGATGAAACGGCGGGCAGGCGTTGGGGAGTGCCCGGCGGTTTTGGGGGCGCCTGGGCGATAGTCCCCAGATGCGCGGTGCAAGGGTTCGGCAACGGCCTGACCGAGGCCCCGCTGCGGCGATACGTGCCTGGCGGGTCCGCCGCAGTGCGTATCCGGACGGTTGGCATGCCGCTTGCAGTCGGTCATCGCAGGCGACTTGCGTCGGGCAGGTCGAACCGGCGGTAACGGCTATCAGGCTGCGGAGATGAACCAATTATCCGTGCGATCGGACCCGATAAACGAAGAATGGGGCTGATGACGGTGCTCCTTACGATCCTGGTCCTTGCGGCGGCTCTTGGCGCCGTCGGCTGCGACGAGTTGCCGCCGGACGGGTACGGCTACGGTCCGATCGGTGACGATGTCTTTCAGAACTCCGTCGACGCCTGGGACGAGTACATCCGGATGTAGGCGGCCGTAAAGCCCGGCGGCGGCATGCCGGTCAGAAGTGCCGCCCGGGTCGCGGTCAAGGACTTGAGAGGTGGTCCGATGTCGATGCATACGTTCATCACGTGGGTGAGTGCGGTCGCCGTTGTGGGGACGATTGCGTCGGCACAGCCCGCGACCGCGCCGGTGGCCGGTGGCCCTGCGCAGCGGATCGAGGCTCGGCCCCACGAGCCGCTTGCGGCCCCGCCCGGCGGGAGCATGTTCCTCCCGTTGCCGGATCCGTCGCCACGGCGGGCGGACGCGGGCGACCGGGCAGGCTGGGTGCTGCACAAGGACCCGCTCGGATTCACGGTCCGCCACCCGCGCGGGTGGAAGGCGACGGCCGTCGCCCAGCAGTACGTCCTGATCCGCAGCGACGACGGCGGGCGGTTCGTGTTCATCTGGCCGTTCCTGCTGCGTCAGGACACCACGGCGGAGCAGTGCGTGAAGCAGGTGCCCAGGGGCTGCGCCAAGCTCTTCCCGGCGGCCCGGATCGAGCGGCTGCGGCAGCGGTCGAAACGGCCGGACGAGGTGCTGGCCTCGCTGTCCTTCGAGGCCGGCGGGCAGCCGGCCCGGGCAACGGTGCTCTGCTCGATCGACAACCGCAGCGGCATGATCTACGCCATCGCCGCCGGCAGGAACGGGTTTGAGGCGACCCGGCCGGTGCTCGTGGACGTGCTGCGATCGTTCTCGTTCACGCAGCCGCAGGCGGGGGCGCGGACCGCGGACGGCGGCGATCCGGTCCGGTACGTCCGGTGGCAGGACCCGAAGGAACGCCTTTTCGCTGGATGTGCCGGCCGGTTGGCGGGTCGGCGGCGGGATGTTCCGGTTCGCACCGGTGGATGTGCGGCCGTGCGTGCAGATCATTTCGCCCGACGGCCGGATCCGCGTCAGCGGCGGCGACAGCGAGATCCCCACGTTCAGCATTCCGTTTTCGCCGTTCTTTCCGGAGGGCTCCGACTACTCGCCGGGCTACGGCGTGGTGATGAAGGTGCGGCGATACGTCACGGGGCTGGCCTTCGCGAAGGAATACGCGCAGTACCACATCGCGAAGGGCTGCACGGACTTCGCCTTCACCGAGGCCCGCGACCGGCCGGACGCCGCCCAGCACATCAACGAACTGAACTCGCGCATCACCGTCGGCGGGATTCGGATGCGGCTCACGATGGGCGAGGTGGCGTTCACCTGTCGGCGGGGCGGGGAGAAGTACTGCGGCTACTGTTTTGCCGGGACGACCTCGGTCACGTATCCGGCCGCGGACGGCGAAGGCGGCATCTGGAAGGTGGACCACCTGCACGGGTTCCTCGCCGCGGCGGACCGGGTGGACATTGCGCAGGCGGTGCTCAACCACGGGCTGCGGACCACGCGGGTGAACCCGCAGTGGTTCGGCATGCAGCGGGGGATCGCCGCGGAATCGGGGCGAATCGTCGCCGAGACGCACGCGTACATCACGAAGATCATCAGCGACAGCTACTGGCGGCGGCAGGCGGTGTACGACGACCTGTCGCGCAAGCGCTCGAACTCGATCCTGGGGCTGACGGACGTCGTGGACCCGGAGACGGGCGAGACGTACAAGGTGGCATCGGGGCACAACTACTACTGGCGAAAGGAACACACAGACGTCGTCGTCGGCACGGACACGTACGAGCGGCCGGACATCGATTTCACGCCGCTGACGGAGTGGTAGGCCTCCGGGGCAAAGCGGGAAAACGGAAAAGCGAGAAAGCGAAAAAGCCCAGCGCGGACTCTGGCCGAAACCCCAGGATGCGCGAGTCTTGCTTGCCGGTTGCGCTGAGAGCGTCTGTCCCGAGCTCGACTCGGGCGGCGGTCGCCCCGCGCCTCGTGCGTGATGCAGCCCGCGCGTTTTGGACTGCGGCGGCCTTGCCGCCGCTTTCCGTGGGGAGAGCCAAGAAGCGCCGGCGTGCGGCCGCCCGTCCAAGCCAAAGCGGTGGCGTTGCCGCCGCCGTCCACAGGCGCCGACGGACGATCGGTGCGTCTTGCTGGCCGGTTGCGCCGCAATACGCCGCCCCGACCTCGACTCAGGCGGCGGTCGCCCCGCCCCTCTTGCGTGGTGCGGCCCGCGCGTTTTGGACTGCGGCGGCCTTGCCGCCGTTTGCCCCGGGGGAGAACCAAGAAGCGCCGGCGTGCGGCCGCCCGTCCAGCCAAAGCGGTGGCGTTGCCACCGCCGTCCACAGGCGCCGACGGACGATCGGTGCGTCTTGCTGGCCGGTTGCGCCGCAATACGCCGCCCCGACCTCGACTCAGGCGGCGGTCGCCCCGCCCCTCTTGCGTGGTGCGGCCCGCGCGTTTTGGACTGCGGCGGCCTTGCCGCCGTTTGCCCCGGGGGAGAACCAAGAAGCGCCGGCGTGCGGCCGCCCGTCCAGCCAAAGCGGTGGCGTTGCCACCGCCGTCCACAGGCGCCGACGGACGATGGATCGCGTGAAGCCGATATCCGGAAGCGCCCGAACGCGACCGGATCGTTTCCGGAAAGCTTGTCGGGAGAACAAGAAACCGGGGGATATCGTCGAAAGACGGGGATCGCTTACGGGTTGGCGGCGGCGAGCTCCTCGGCGAGGCGCTTTTCGACGCGGGCCAGGAGCTCGGGGACGAGGACATCGCCGCGAAAGCGACGCGCCCAGGCCGCGAGAATCCCGCGGGCGCGTTCGAGGCTCGGGGCGGCGGCGGTGGTCACCCATTCGGCGATGCGCATCAGGACGGCCGTCCGCAGACGCTCGAAGTCGTGTGCGGGCCGGCCGAATCGATCACAATCCGCCATGTCGAACAGGAACGGACCGACATCCAGCGGCGAGATCTGACCCATGCGATCAAGAGCGGCGTCGCAGATCTCGCGGAGGATCCGGATGAGACCGGATCCGGCATCCGCCCCGGCCGCCTGCGCCTGGCGCCACGACGCCACAACGTCCTTCCAGAGGACCTCCAGGCGGCCCTGGTCGCCGCGGACGATCATGGTTCGGAGGCGCTCGCGGGCGGTGTGTATGATGCGGCGCGACAGGTCAGCGCCCAGCGGCCCGGGGACGGGCGAATCCGTGTAGACCGCCGCCGTATCGATCAACTCGGCCGGCGCCGCCGCGGGGAGGTTGTCGAGGTCGATGCACGCGCTGCCGACGCGGTCGATCACCTCCACGTCGGCGGCGGTGAAGCGGCCGGACGTCATCGCCACCAGCTCCGCGCCCCGGCCGGCGGCAAGGTACGACTGTACCACATGCGACCACGGGTGTGCGGATGAAGGGGCCTTCGCGGGCCTGGTGAGGTCCGCGAAGCCGATCGCACGGCCGCGGACGAGCTGCTGCGCGCGGGCGGCATCGCCGCTGATCACCGTGAGCCGGCTGATCCGCCCGACGGAAAACCGCATTCCGACCGCCAGCGACAGCGTCGCGCGCAGCGGCGCCGGCAGCGAGAGAAGGACCGTCTCGGCCAAGGCCGGCAGATCCCCCGTGGCCGAGACAACCACCGTGTCGTCCGCGAGGAGCCGCTCGACGAAGTGGCCGAGCCAACCGCCGTCGAGCGGCAGGACGCTCCGGAGCAGGGCCTCGGCGGGATTCCCGTGAGCGGCTGCGAGCGAGAGGCTCGGCAGCGTCCGCTCGGGCGCGAGGTCGATGCCGAGCAGGCCGGCGGCCTCCGCGGCCCGCAGGACCTCAAACGGATTGTTGTGAAAGCGCCGGTAACCGTCGGCATCGAGGATAAAGACGCGCGTATACGTCCGTTGCCCGCCGCGGCCGGTGGGCTCCTTGCCGGCGTAGACGCTCCGAAGGACGGCGAAGCGCCCGCTCGTCAGCGGAAACGATGCGGCGCCGACCGCGTCGGTCGAGGCGCCGCACAGGCCGTCGCCGGACGGCGCGCGCGCCGTGATCTCGCCGGCCTCGGTCCGCTGGAGACCGCCGCTGGCGGCGACGATGCGGTACCCCTGCCCCATCGCGGAGCGGACGCACGTGAATATGGCCTGGTCACAACTCACGATTCGCAAGCCGGTTCACTTCGTGGCGCGCATTCGGGCGATCAGCCATTCAAACGGTTCGAGGATCCCTCGCGGAGCGGCATGGAGCGGGATCGGGACGACGTTGTCCTCTTCGTCGCGGGCGAAGCCGAGCGAGCCGACCGTGGTGGTGGCAAAGAACTCGACGTTGTCGAAGCGGCTCTGGCAGATGTTCCAGAGGCGGTTGAGGTTCGTTTCGGCGAAGGCGCGGGGATTGTCGAAACACTCGGGGCAGTAGTCCGCCTTGCAGAGGACGATGGCGATCGGGTTCTTGGCCTTGCCGCCGCGTCGCGTGGCAAAGGCGCGGTCCACATAGCTCATCAGCTTGAGGGCAAAGTAATCGGGGTGGGGCGAGCCGGAGGCGGCCACGGCCGCGTCGATCAGGACGAGCGCGGCGGCGCTCTTGCCGAGCAGGCCGGTGATGGCCTTGTAGGTCTGGGGCGTCTCGACCTCCTGGGCGAGGGCCTCGCCGGCCATGTCGGGCAGGAGCAGGTCAAACCACTCCTCGCCCTTGTCGTCGCGGTGGCGGACCTGATAGTAGGCCCATTTCCAGTTATCGACCTCCAACGGCGTCTTGGGCGGGAAGCGCCGGGCCGACATGTGCCCGATCACCGTCTGCTGCAGGTTGACCGAATACGCGCCCTTGGGAACGGCCTCGAAGCCGCCGGCGCGCTTGCTGAGCATGTCGAGGAGAAAGCCGAGGTAAACGGTCTTCCCGACGTTCGCCTCGCCCAGGATGGTGATGATCCGCGGCTGGCGCTGCTGAAGGAGGGCCTCCTCGATGAGGGCCATCGGGGCGCCGCACGTGGCGCAGAGCATGGCGTCCGGCGGGTTGGTCCGCTCGCAGATCAGGCACTGACTCGACGCCAACGTCACTCCGGTTGCCACGGCAGGATCCTCACTTCATCACTGAAACGCCGGGGTCTCCATCACAAACACCGCCCGTGCCGGCCCCGATCTCACATTGGTGTCGCGAAGACCATATCGTTTCCCGCAGGGGCCGGCCGAAAACCGAACCCCCACTCGCAGCCGACACTAGTCACCGCCGGCCTCCTTGAGCCACGGGGCGTCGGCAAGGCTCAGGGCGCAGCGAAAGCCCACGTTGTGCGTTCGGGTCAGTGCAATGTGACCCGTGCGAAACAGACCCGTGGCCTGCGACTCAAAGTAGGTGTCGAAGGCCCCGCCGCGCGAGGCCTTCAGGTCCATCTCGGCGATGATCGGCGCCCCTTCATCGGTGGTGATGGCGAGGTCGCCGTCGACCCACTCCCAAACGTTGCCCACAAGCTGCATGACGCCGTTCGGGGCCGCTCCGGCCGGATACGAATCCACCGGCACCGTTCCGTTGATGCCGGAGACCCAGATGTTGCATCGGCTGCGGTCCATCGCATCGCCCCAGGGAAACCGCCGGAGAAGGTCGGTCTCGCTGCGGATGCGCCACGTCGCGGCCATCTGCCATTCCGCCTCGGTCGGGAGTCGCTGCCCGATCCACCGGGCGTACGCCGTCGCCTCGTACCAACTGATGCCGACGACGGGGTGGTTCGCCAGGCGCTGGTCGTGCCGGCCGTTCTGCCAGAATCGCGGCCCGGGCTGCCCGGTCTGGTCGCGCATCTGAATCAGGTGCGGCCAGAGCGGCTTGGGCCACAGGGCGAAGTCCTCGTAGGCGCCCGCGTCAACGAACTGCTGATACTGGGCGTTGGTGACCGTGTGGATGTTGAGGAGGAACGGTGCAACCTCCACGTCCTGATCGGGGAGGCCCGGGGCGTCGGTCAGCGTCTGCGGCAGGCTCGCGCGGCCCGCGGGCACGAGGGCCATGTGCGTTTCCATATACTCCAGAGCGGCGGCGAAGACCGCCTCGGCTCCGGGATGATCGGCCCACTGCGAACGGCTGTTCAGAATGAGCGTGAATCGCTGCTGTCGAAGCAGGGTCTTGAGCGGATCGGCGTCGGGCGTTTGCTGCGGGGCCGGGACGAACGCGGGGGTCCTTGTCGCGGACGGGGGCGTCCCGGCCGGCTTACCGTCGCTGCTCTTGCGCCCAAACAGCCTCAGTGGCATGCTCTGTCCTCGGGCTTGCTACACGCCCATGGCTCGGCGTTTGACGTCACGACGAAGCTTCATCAGCGCCGGATCCGCATCGGCCCCCTCGGCGGGCTCGTCGGGTTCCGCCGGCTCGGCGGCCGGCGGCGGGGGCGGCGGTGCCGCCGTCGCCACGCGCTCGACCTCCGCCTGAAGCGCCGAGACCTGGGCGCAGAACGCCAGGATTTGATCCCGGGAGGACGTCAGCAGCCCTTCGCGGCGGGCGACGTCCTGCTCCCTCGCCCGAACCTCTTCGCGCTTGGCCACGATGTCGGCCTGCTGACGCTCGATCTCCTCGCGAACGATCCGCAACCGCTGGTCCTCGCCGTTGAGCCGGTCCTCTCGCTGCTTGAGTGCCGCCTGGCTGCTCTCCAGTTCCTTTTGGGCTGCGTCAAGGCGCGTCTCGCGCTCCGCCAGGGCCTTCGACCGCTCCGCCAGATCACGTTCGGCCTGCTCAAGCTTCTGCTGCGTGTCGCGCAGCGTCTTTTCCTGTTCGGTCAGGGCGGCGGCGCGGGCCCGCAGGCGGTTCTCATGGTCCCGCAGCGCTCCGAACACCTGATCCAGCTCCGCGGAAAGGCCGTTCGTGACCGCTGGAGCGTTCGGGGCAACCTGTTCGCTCACGTTGGTGCTCCCCGTTCGGCCGCCGCGCAACGGCGGCTGCCGTCTTGTCTTGTAAGGATCCTCATCCGGGCGGAAAGGCCCATGCGCGGCGCATCGAATGGGTTGACCGCCCCCTGTCTCTTCGGTCATTAAGAATGGCGACTTTCCCTCGGCAAGGCTGAATCCCTCACGTATCGAGAACGGGAGGGGCGGCCGAAGCGGTGTCCGATAACGCGCCGCTTTATGATACCTCGCTCCGGAAGCCCTCACGGGGCGGGGGAGAACGGCCAGTGGCGAAGTAACTTACGAGATGGTAGGATCAATCGCGTCGGCCTACGAATCGGTAAGCCGGTGACCTCGGGAGACGACGTCACGATGCCCACCGCCGAACGACTGCCGTCCGTCCGACGCGAGGTTCGCGAACTCTCGCTCCTGTTCGAGATCAGCCAGCTCCTGGATCGCAGCCTCGATCTGCGCGACGTCGTCGGACCGGTGCTCAAGGCGCTGGCCGAGCAGATGGGCATGGGGCGCGGAACGCTGACGCTGATCGACCGGGAGACCGGGGAGTTGTACATCGAGGCCGCGCACGGGCTGTCCGCCTCGCAGTTGGAGCGAGGTCGCTACCGGCCCGGCGAGGGCGTGACGGGGAGGGTCGTGCAGACGGGCCGGCCCGCCGTCGTCCCGCGAATCGCCCAGGAGCCGCTCTTCCTGAATCGCACCGGCGCCCGAAAGCCGCTTCGCAAGAAGGACATCTCGTTCATCTGCGTGCCGATC
>CAZTVU010000179.1:0-9163 GCA_964617025.1 uncultured Planctomycetales bacterium
CACGCCGTTCCCCAAGGACAAGATCCTCAAGAACCTGATGATCCGCCCGGAGATCCGGTGGGACTGGTCGGCGAACCAGGCGCCGTTCAACGGTCACGGCGTGCAGATGACGTGGGGCTTCGACGTGATCTACAAGTTCTGACGGGATGGGCAAATTCCCGTCCGATACGGGTGTGTGGGTGAATCTTCGGCGGGAAACGGCGCATGCCGTCCCTTTCGAATGCAGCGGCGGCGGTCGTCGGGTGCCGACGGCCGCCGCCGTATCGTTGCATTACGCTTCCGCCAGCGGTCTTTCTGACTGCTTCACGTTCTGGCGTGTCCGTCCTTGCTGCGCTGCCCTACCCAGTGGCGGGGGGAGCGCTACCGCGACCGCGCATGCCCTGCCTGTGCAGCCGGGGTTCCTTCGCGTACAGTACTGAGCTCCGGCAGTGCTCCGTCGGCAACGTGGCTCGGCGGGCCGCTGGCGGGTCTCGCGGAGGTCGGGGTTGCTGTGAAGGCGGAAGTGCGTCGATTCCCGGATCCCGAATCGCTTGCGGCAGAGGCGGCGACGGTGGTCGCGGCGGCGGCTGCCGGGTCCGTCGCCGAACGGGGACGATTCATTCTCGCATTGTCCGGAGGTGATACGCCGCGGGCGACGTATCGGCGTCTGGCGCAGGGGGGGCTGCGGGACGAGATATCGTGGTGTGACGTGCTGGTGATCTGGACCGACGAAAGGTGCGTGCCGCCGCACGATCCGGGCAGCAACTACCGCATGGCGCGCGAGACGCTTCTCGACCACGTTCCGATCCCTGCCGACAACATCCTTCGCATCCGCGGCGAGGACTGCGCCCTGGCCGAGGACCAGCGATACGAAAGGGCACTCCATCGGCTGCTGGCCGAGCGAGGGGGTGCGGCCATCGACATGATGCTCCTCGGTGTCGGCTCGGACGGTCACACGGCCTCGTTGTTTCCGCGTTCGCCCGCGCTGGCCGAGCGGCGTCGCTGGGTCCTGCCGGCACTCGGACCCGAGCCGTATCCGCATCGGATCACGCTGACGCTGCCGATCATCAATGCGAGTCGGCGCATCGTGGTCCTGGCGACCGGACAGGCGAAGGCGGGCATTGTTCAGGCCGTGCGCGAGGGTCGCCCCGATCCGACGTGGCCGATCAGTCACGTCGGCGGGGATTCGACGCCCCTGTGGCTGGTGGATTCCGAGGCGTGCCCCTGACCCGTGCTGGCGGGCTTTTCCCGGGTCGAGTAGCATCCTTCTTTCGGGTTTCGGTCGATACCCGGATGGAGGTTCATGCGAATGAACGGCAGCGACAGGCGCGAATCGACGCGGCGGGAGTTCCTTCGCAGCGCGGCATATGGCGCGGCGGCTGCAGGTTTGGGCGGCGTGGCGATGACCGCGACGGCGGCCGCGCCGGCGGGCGGCAAGAAGCCCGCGCTTCCCCACGGGCTCTTGGGTCGAACGAAATACCCGGTGACCCGGGTGAGCTTCGGGGCGATCCTGATCTCCGAGCGGCTCGGGACCCGCGTGCTGAAGGCCGCGATCGACGAGGGCGTCAACCTGGTCCACACGTCGATGAGCTATGTGAGGGGCAAGAGCCTTGCGGCCGTGGGCGATCTGTTCAAGACGGAAAAGGCGTATCGCGACAAGGTGTTTCTCTGCCTGAAGAGTTACACGCCGGAGAAGGAGTCCGAGATCGACGATATGCTCAAGATTCTCGCCACGGATCACGCCGACGTGATCTGCACCGAGATCCACACTCCCGACCCGGCCCGCCTCGAGGCCGTTCAAAAGCAGCAGGATGCGTTGAAGAAGAAGGGAAAGCTCCGCCACACCGGGTTCGTCTGCCACGTGGATATGAACGGCGTCATCGAGATGATCCTGGCGAAGGCCCCCGACTACTTCGACGTGGCGCTGATGTCGATGGCGATGGCCCCTCGGCCGGGCGACAAGTCCGCCGCCGCCGACAAGACCGCGCGATTCGTCAAGAACCTCAAGGCCCTGCATGCCCGGGGCGTCGGCATTCTGTCGATGAAGAGCGGTGCCCGCAAGGCGGTCCAGCAGGGGGCCGAGGTCTTCGAGCCGCACGCCAAGGCATTGCTGGAGCTGGGGGCCGACAGCGTCCTCACGAGCATCAACACGCTCGACCAGGTGGAGATGGTCAAGGGGCTGCGCTTCAAGGGCCTGCCGATGTCGCCGGCGGAACGGGCGTCAGCCGCGCGCTTCCAGGTGGGGCGCTCCGCGGCCTGCCTCATGTGCGGTGACTGCGCGAAGGCCTGCCCGGCCGCGCTGCCCGTGCACGACCTGATGAGATTCCGGATGTACTGCGAGGAGTACGGCTGGCACGAGCACGCCCGGGCGGAGTTTGCCGCCCTGGGGCCCCGCATTGCGGCCGCGGCCTCGGCGTGCGATGGCTGCTCGGCTTGCGCGGATGCGTGTTCGGTGAAGCTCGCCGGGGCGGACGCCGTTCGGCGGGTGGTTTCGCTGTTGGCATAGCGCCGGAGCGACCTGGGTGGTGCGCCGCGTCAGGGCTTCGGTGCCGTAGGCGTTCCTCGACGAGTACGCAGGGCGCCCGCCAGGCGAGTGAGACGCGCGCGCGTGCCCGGCGCCGTCAAGAGCAGGCCCAGCACGAGCACCTCCGCCGCGGTCACCAGTGCCCACGTCAGGCGCGATCGCTGGTTGATCGGACGGGGATCCACGCAGGCCGGTGTGAATCGTACCTCAACCGCCTGGGCTGCCGCCTCCCGGCGCAGGGCCTCCAACCGAGCCTCGACGTCGGCCCGTTCCTCGCGAAGCCGCTCTCGCCGCAGGCCGGCCCTCAGCACGCGGTCGGCGTCGGCGAGCGATGCCACCCAGCGGCGCGTCAGCTTCTGCAGCGCGGCCTGGGCCGGCACGACGGCATCGGTCAGCTCGGACACCTTCGCGGCCAGTTCCTGTTCGCGGCGCTGCAGGTCGTTCACCCGTTGTTCGTGCTCCTGCCGGGCCTGCTCGCGGTACTGTTGGATAAGCCGTGCGTCGATGGCGGCCGTCCGGGCGGCGATCGTCTCGCCGGCCCCGGCCGCACCGCGAAGTGCGGCCTCCAGGCGAAAGTTGCCGCCGGAGCCCGCAATCACCGCCTTGATGCGGGCCGCAAGCTCGCGGTGCGACTCGGAGAGTTGGCGAAGCGATTTCTTCAGTGACGAACGGACAACCACCCGCTTGGTGATCTGGCTTCCACCTTCGCCAATCGCCTGGACGCGGTCTTCGAGCGCCTTCAGTTGAGCATCCGCGGCGGCCATGTACTCCTGGGCCGCCGACTCGAGCTTCCGCTGTCGCGGGATGGCGTCAGACGCCGGCTGCGTGGTCGCCCGGGCCGTTGCCCAGAAGGCGGCCATCGCCGCAAGACGGTCGCGCCACTTCGTTGCCTCGTCTTGAATCGCCCTCAGCTCATCGGCGGCCTCGGGGTCGGGCGGCGATTGCCGATTCGATTCAACGGCTTCGACGAACTCGTCAATTGCCCGGCGGGCGGCCGCGAACCGGGGCTCCGCGGCACGCAAGGCTTCCGCCAGCAGGGAACGAACGGCCTCCTGGTTCTCCTGCCATCGCCGACGGGCCTGCGTCAACTCGACGTCCGCCGCCTGTGCCCGATCGCGGTCCTCCGCCGGCACGACGACGTCGGCTTCGGCGGGGCGGGTCGCGGCCTCGGCCAACCGGGCGCGTACGTCCTGCCATTCGGCCTGTGTCGCCTGCCGTTGGGCGGCCAACTCGTCGACCCGGGCGAGCAGGATGTTGACCGCCCCGGCCGCCGGGAGGGTGGTCGGGGCGGTGGAGCCCGGCCGAGTGGCCGTCGCCAGCTCGCGTTCCAGCTCGTTGCGGCGGGTTGTGAGCCGAGCGACCTCCTCGCCGTGTGATGATTGCGGGGCCAGCGATCGACGAAGGGCCGGCAGCGACGCCAAAGCGGCTTCGTTCACCTGCCGCACAGTTTCCAGCGGGTACCGTGTTCGATGTTCGGCGATCGCCGTGTGCGGGCCGCGGCCCGGGGTCCACGTCGTTCGCGGGTCAAGTAGCGGGGCGGCGCTTGCCCGCACCGCCGGATCGGCGAGGGCCGCGCGAACCCGCTCGATCGGCAGCCCGCTCCCGTCGGGCCGCTCCCATTCCGCACGCACCGAATAGACGGGCGGCACGAGTGCGAACACGGCCAGGCCGACCAACGTGGCGACCGCGACCACCCCGGCCGGTCTCCACGAGGCCTTCGCGGGCGGGGCCCGGTTCGTCAGGGCCGGGAGGGCGTTGAGCACGGCCCGGCGGTGTTCCCGGCGCTGCCTGCGGAGCACGCGGCCCTGACGTTTGAGCTTTTCCAGGACGCGGCGCATGGTCCGCTCCCGCTCGCACAGGGACGCCTCGCGAAGCTTGAGCGTTCGTTCGAGTTCCTGGGCCTGGGCGATCACGCTCCGCTGGCTGAGGACGTCGCCCCGCTCGGCTTCGATCTGGGCCCGTTGCTGGGCGAGGCGCTGCGCATAGGCGGCAAGTTCGCGGCCTCGTGCCTCGAGCTGCGCCGCCGCCGCATTGAGCTGGGCCTCGCGCTGATCGAGGTGCGCCTCCTTTTGGGCCAGGGAGTCCTGGAGCCGGTCCAGCTCGTCGCGGATTCGACCGACGGCGGACGCGGCGCTGCCCGGCGATACGGGTCGGGAAGCGTCCTGAGGTTGTTCGCCGCCGTTGCTCATGCATGAAGGCGAAGTTTTGCTCGGGGAGCGATCAGCCCGCCCTGCCGAACAGGTCCTTGACGTATTGCAGATTCGCCCGCGTGTCGGCAAGGACGCCGTTCGGACTCGACGTCTCGAGCACCACCCAACCGTCGTAACCGATCTCCTTCAGTGTCGCGACAATCGCCGGCCAGTCGAGCACCTTGCCCCGACCGAGCAGGTGGGGGCCCTCCTTGAAGTGTACCTGGCAGATCCGGTCGCGTCCCAACAGACGCACCTCCTTGACGACGTCGCACTTGCGGGTGACGCCGAGGTTGTAGAAGTCGTAATACACCTGCACGAACCTGGATTTCACCTGCTCGAGGATTCCGAGAACGGCCTCCGCGCGCAAGTAACTCTCGATCCCGAGGACGACGCCGGCCTTTTCGGCCCGCGGGGCCAGTTCCTTGAGCACCTCCGTCACGCGGCGCATGTCCTCCTTGTTCTCCTCGCGGAGCTCGCCCTTGCCGAAGAACGCCAGCAGGATGCAGCGGGCGCCGAGGGCCTTGGCCGCGTCGATCGTGTCGGCCACCCAGAGGGCCGTGTGGGGCTCCGACATGAGCGGCACGTCGTTGAGCAGCCCCATCGCGACGGACGGGATCGCCAGCCCGCTCTCGCGGGCCGCGTCGAGGTATTGCCGCTGCACCGCCGGTTGGCGCAGCCGCAGGTTGTCCTTGGGATAGCCGATGCTCACCTCAATGCCGTCGAGGCCGATCTCGCGGGCCAGCGCGAATCCGCCGGGGTCGCTCCTGCCAAGCGACCAGTCGCACATGCCGACCCTCAGGGCGGAGGTGCGCTCCGCCGCTTCGGCCCGTTGGCCCTTGCCGCTGATCGCCAGCCCCGCGGCTGCCGACGCGGCACGGATCAGGCACTCTCGTCTGGTTTGCATCATGGCACGGACCCCATGTTCGCGGTTTGCCGGGCGCGCGGATTACGCTCGTCAAGCCCGGTGTTCCTTGATGGTAGAAGATCGTCGAAGGCAAGGCAAATTGACACGCGACGCATCAAACCGATATTCTCGCGTCCACCATAGAGGTGTGCGGTGTCCCTCGGCGGGGTCCACGCGGGAGACGTGCGACGGTGATCCATCGAATCGGCATGACGGGCCTGCTTGTTGGCTGGGGTGCGATGGCCGGGTGTGGTGCGTCCGCGCGGCCTCAACCGTTTTCGCCGACGCCGGGGCCGATCATTCGACGCGTGGCGGACGCGGTCCTTCGCGACGTTCCGCAGCCGCCGCCTTTCGACTGGGGTGAGGGCGTCCTGATGGCCGGAATGATGCGGGCGGGGCTGGCCCTTGAAGAACCCCGGTACATCGACTTCGTGAAGCGGTGGGCCGATCACTGGCGGGACAAGGGCCTCGGCCCGGTGCTTGAGGGCAGGCCGGGCGCGCCGATCCGCGGCTACTGCGGCCACTGGGGTCCGGGTTATCCCGTCATCATGCTCTACGAACGGACGCGCGACCCGGCATACCTCGAGATGGCGCGGCAGATCGCCGCTTTCATCATGACCAAGGCCACCCGCACGGCCGACGGCGGCCTGGGCCATTGGTCCGGGAACCGGCAGCTCTGGGTCGATACGCTGTATATGGTCTGCCCGCCGCTGGTGAACCTGGCGGAGATCGACGGGCGGCCCGAATGGAGGGCTGAAGCGGTTCGGCAGCTCGAAATCTACGCCCGGCGGTGCCAGGATGCCGATAGCGGGCTCTTCCATCACATGTACGACGAGCCGAACGGACGGAACGTCGGCTCGCTGTGGGCCCGCGGCAACGGCTGGGTGGCGATGTCATACGTCGAGGTCCTTCGGCAACTCGATCGCCGGTCGCCGGAGCATGCCCGGCTGGTCGCGGCCTTTCGCCGGCAGGTCGACGGCCTGCTCCGCACGTTGGACGCGGACGAACGGCTTTGGCACACGATCCTGGACCGACCGGAGACGTACGTTGAGACCTCCGGCAGCGCAATGATCCTGCACGCGCTGGACGAGGGCCGCCGCCTGGGGCTCATCCGGGTGGAGCGCAAGCTGATTGCCGACGTCTGGGCCCGCCTGGCCGGGCGGGTCGATCGGGACGGTCGTGTCACCGGCGTATCCGGAGGAACGCGGCCGGGCCCGTATGCGGAGTATGCCGACAAGCCTCTCGGAACCGAGACGTGGGGGACGGGGGCCTTCCTGATGGCGGCCTGTGGGTTACACGACGATGCCGGAATGGAAAAGCGATGACGAGCTGTTCGCCCTGATGCGGGACGTGCTCTACACGCCCGTGATCGGCGACATCCTCGACGGTCTGGGCTGCCGCCACCAGTTTCTGCCGCAGCCGATTCAGCCGATCCGCGACTCGGACCGGCTGGCCGGTCGGGCGATGCCTCATGATGGATGTGCACGGGCCGCAGTCCCGGCCCTTCGGCCGGCTCACGGAGGCGCTGGATCAGCTCGAGCCCGGAGAGGTGTACATCGCCACGGGCGGCGACATGCGATGCGCGTACTGGGGCGAAATCCTGACGGCGACCGCCCGCACCCGCGGGGCCGTCGGCGCGGTCATCAACGGGTTTCACCGCGACACGCCGCGGGTGCTGGAGCAGAACTGGCCGGTGTTCAGCCGCGGGCGGTATGCCCAGGATTCGAGCGTGCGTTCGGCGGTGGTCGAGTACCGCTGCGCGATCGAGATCGACGGCGTGTGGATCGAGCCGGGCGACCTGATCTTCGGCGACCTGGACGGCGTGGTCATCATTCCGCGGCGGCACGAGGCCGAGGTCATCGAGAAGGCCCTGGAGAAGGCCCGCGGCGAGAAGACCGTGCGCAAGGCGATTGAGGGCGGGATGTCGAGCACCGAGGCGTTTCGCAGGTTCGGCATCCTGTGACAAGGAGTGCGGCGAGCGACGGAGGAGCGAGAAAGCGGAAAACCGAAAAAGCCGCTGCGGGGCGACGCATCTGAAACACACCGATGGTGTCACCGATCGCGTACCGCGTCAGCAGGCCTTTGCCGCTTTCCCGCTTTCTCGTTGTTTCGCCGTGCAGCGCTGGTGTTCACTCGGGATGTCTCCCGGAGGTCGGTTCATGACGCGCAGAGAACTGTTCGCCGCCGCCGGGGCGGCCGTTCTGGCCCGCGGGGGCTGGGCAGCCGGTGCGCCGCCGGACGTCAGGATCACGCGGGTCGTCGCCTTCGAGCTCAAGCTGCGGCGGCCGAAGTACGTCGGCAAGAACTCGCATCGCGACGACCACGGCGAGACCTCGGGTGACCGCATCCTGCGGATCTACACCAACACGGGGATCGACGGCTTCGGGACGTCCTGGTCGGGCGCGAACGACTGTGCCCGGCTGCTGGGCCGCAACCCGTTCGACTTCTTCCGCGCGGACGATCGGCGGGTGATGTGCCCGCTCGGCCGGTTCACGTCGCCGCTGTGGGACCTGATCGGCAAGCTGCGCGGCAAGCCCGTCTGCGAGCTGCTCGGCGGCGGCCCGGGCCGCGTGCCCGTGTACGACGGCTCGGTGTACTTCAGCGAGCTGGTGCCGCAGTACGCCGCGCGGGGCCTGGATCGCCTGAAGGACGAGGTCGACCTGGGGCTGGCGATGGGACATCGGGGCTTCAAGGCCAAGGTGGGCCGCGGCTACCACTGGATGCTCGCCGAAGAGGGCTTCGCCCGCGACCTGGAGGCGATTCGGGTGATCCGCCGGCACGCGGGCCCCGACATCCTCCTCGGGACGGACTCCAACGTCGGCTACGACTTCGACCGGACGAAGCGATTCCTGGCCGAGCTGGGCGACTGCAATCTGGCGTTCGTCGAGGAGATGTTCCCGATGTCGGTCGAGCGCTACGTCGAGCTGAAGGCGTTCATCCGGGAGCGCGGCTGGAAGACGATGACGGCGGCCGGGGAGGACCAGCGGCGGCCGGCCGACATGAAGCGGTGGGTCGAGGCGAAGGCGGTCGACATCCTGCAGGGCGACATGAATCAGTTCGGCTTCGAGGACGTGATGGCCGAGGCGGACCTGGGCAGGCCGGCCGGGGCAATGGTCGCCCCGCACAACTGGGGATCGCTGCTGGGCTTCTACCTGCAGCTCCACGCGGCCCGCGCGATCCCGAATTTCTTCCGCGCCGAGCACGATCCCTTGTCCTGCCCCGCGCTGATCGCCGAGGGGTACGCGATCCGGGACGGCTACGCCTCGGTGCCGGCCGCGCCCGGCCTGGGCCTGAAGCTGGATGACGCCAGGCTGCCGGACCACGCGCGGCCCTATTTCGATCTGAAGGCGTGAAGGGGCCGCCATGAGCGGCTGGCCTCAAGTGGGCCGACATACGGTTGTGAGGTGTTTTCGCGCATGAGGACTGGCACATCCGATCTCGCACTTCTCGTTGCAGCGGCGTTGTTCCCCGCCGCGACGGCTCCGGGCCAGGATGTCGCGCCCGATCCGCTGCCGTTTCCGGCCTATGTCGCGTCGCGGATCGAGGGGCCGCTCGTCATCGACG
>CAZTVU010000179.1:9213-10608 GCA_964617025.1 uncultured Planctomycetales bacterium
TCGCACGCGCATGAACCGAACGTCCTTTGTCCGGACCCGACGCTGTTTCGACTCGGGTATGACGACCAACGGCTCTACCTGTGCCTCGCCTGCTACAAACGCGACGTGCAGGAGGATCTGCCCGACCATGTCTGGAAGCCGCGCGAGATGGAACTGATCGACACGCAGGCGATGCCCCGCCACGCCCGCGAGCGGGGCGTCGAGCCGCCGGTGAACATCGCGCAGGTGCTCCTCTCGCGAGACGGCCGCACGGTGACGCTCGTCTTCGCCCCGCCCAGGGCGCCGGCCGTCCGCGTGCATGACGCCCTCGGCGAGCGCGATGTGCCGATCGAGATGGAACATGCGTACGCGGGCGGGCCGGACGATCGATGCTGGACGGTCGAGGCCCGCGTGGCGTGGCGGCACCTGGGCTTCGAGCCGCCCCGGTCGGGCGACGACTGGGCGCTCAACGTCTACCGCGACATCCGCTTCTTCAGCAACTGGTCGTTCATTGCTTGGATGCGCGACTGGGGCAAGGCCGAATACTCGCGCTTCGATCTCACCGAGCGCTTCGGGCGCATCTGGTTTGCCGAGGCAACACCGGCCGTCGACGCGGTCGAGCGGCGGGCGGCGGCCCTCGCGTTGCGCCACGGCCCGGTCCGGGTGTTTACGCCGAATGCCCTGCTCCTCGTCGAACCGGGCGGGGCGGTCGTGCGGCAGCGATACGCCGAGCGGGCGGCGATTCTGCGGGCGTATGCCGAGGGGTTGCGGCGTGAGCGGCAGCGGATCGGCAACGACCTTCCCTATCACCCGTTCTTCTCCGAGAAGAAGCCGCGAGAGCACCTCGCCGTCGCCGGGCGCAAGCTGGCGCGGCTGTACGAGGCGATGAACGAAAGGCCGTTGCTGGATGACCCGGCATCCACGGTTGCCCGGATCTCGCACGCCATCCCCGAGGCTCGCGACGGGCTGTACACGTACAAGAAGGAGCGCCTGTATCGTGGCCTTCCCGAGTGATGGACGCCGTCGGCGGAATGCGGCGGGCGGTCTGTGCGCCTGCGTGCCGGCGATGCTGGCCGCTGTCCTCGCAGCCTCGCGTTGCCTGGGGGCGGACGCGGCGGCGACGCGCCCCGCGCGAATCCCGCAGTACGGCTGGCGGCTCGACGGCGACGCGTTTCTGCGGCTCGGCGAAGGCATCGAAACGCCGCACACGAAGTGGGCCCGCCCGTTCGCCGGCGGCCGCGTCCGCGCGCTCGTCCTCGCGAACAAGAACGACGCCTACGATGTGCCGGAGCTGGCCCGCCGGCTCGATATGGACGTCCGCGGCATGCCCGCCGAGACGTGGTTCCGGATGGGCGAGTGGTACTGGCTGTGGCTGTGGATCGAGGCGTCCGCCGGGTCGGAGCGGGCGGCGCACTT
>CAZTVU010000180.1:0-262 GCA_964617025.1 uncultured Planctomycetales bacterium
CTCTCGCTTTCTCGTTTTTTCGTTTTCAGGCGTTGCGCGTGTGCAACGCCGGTGTCTACCCCGCGCGGGGATCGGCCCGGACGTCCGCGCCGGCCACGAGCACCGCGTGCGGCTCGGCGGTCGATTCCAACACGCCCAGCGCGACGTCGTCGGGGCCGTCGAGGGCCAGCGGGATCGCGACGAGGTCGGCCCACTTGCCGCGGGTGATCGACCCGATCTCGCCGTCGAGACGAAGCGCCCTCGCGCCGCGGACGGTGCCCAT
>CAZTVU010000180.1:272-10567 GCA_964617025.1 uncultured Planctomycetales bacterium
GTCGACGTCCGGATGCGCCCGATGAAGGTATCGAAGCTCGTCCAGGATGGAGAGCGAGTCGTTCGCCGCCAGCGAGTCCGTGCCGACGCAGACGTTGATGCCCCGCGCGAGCATCTCCCGAAAGCGATGGGGCTCGTGGCGGTAGAAGCGGTGCGCCCGCGGGCAGTACGCGACGCTGCAGGGCGAGGCGGCGAGCCGGTCCAGTTCGCGGTCGGTGATGTAATTGACGTGCGCCAGGAGGGCGGGAGCGCCCAGGAGCCCCGTGGTCCCCAGGTGCTCGAACAGGGGGCGGCGGGGCGGCGGGTTGTGCCTGAGGAAGCCGAGCACCCTCATCGTGTCGAAGAGCAGGCCGCGGGCGTTCTCGACAAACTGCCGCTCCTCCGGGGTCTCGGCGACGTGCATGGTCAGGGCCAGACGGTTGCGCCGGGCCATCTCGACGCACGCCCGCAACTGCTCGGCCGTCACGGAGTACGGCGCGTGCGGCGAGATGCCGGGGCGCAGCCGGTCGTCCCGTACCGTTTCCCGCACCTTCTGCTCAAGCTCGGCCGGGGTGCGTGGGGGTTCCGACGCGAAGCAGATCAGCTCGGCGAAGCACACCTTGCGCAGCGGGAGGCGCCGCAGCACGGGCCACGCGAGGTGGGTCCGCGAGATGTCGCCCACGGTGGTGACGCCCGCGCGCAGCGAGAGGCCCGCCCCCTCCGCAACGGCCTCCCGTTCGCGTTGCTCGGCTCCGGGGCTTCGGCGAAGGGCCAGGAGCCGCCAGAGCCAATCCCAGAGGCCGCACGAGGGGATGGCGCCCGCGTAGCACGTGAGCTCGAGGTGGGTGTGCGCATTGACGAACCCGGGAAGCAGCGCGCAGTCGCCCAGGTCCGTGACGCCCGTCCGCGTGTGGCGCGTGAACGGACCGACATCCACGATGCGTCCGTCCGCGACTTCGACGCATCCGTTCTCGATCGGCGGGGCCGCGACGGGGACGATCCATCGGCTGCGGAGTGTTGCATGCCGGGGCACGGACGGATTGTAGCGCTCGGCCGCCGGGGGTACAACGGACCGGCGCGCCGCGGGCCGTTTGGCTCGTGAACGCCCGCGCCGTATGCTGGGGCCCACGAGAGGAGACCCGAATGCCTGCTGAAAACGCCAAGGCTCGCCGGTTCATCAAGGATCTTGCGGCCGGAGAGCGGATCGAGGATCAGATCTTCCTGGTGGCCAGCAAGGACCTGCGCGCCACGTCGAACGGATCGCTCTACATCCATGTCGTCCTGGCGGACCGCACGGGGCAGTTGCTCGGCCGCCTGTGGCAGGCCACGGAGGCGCAATACCAGCAGATGCCGGTCGGCGGCTTCCTCCGCTTCAAGGGCCGGACGGAGAGCTACAAGGGGACGCTCCAGTTCATCGTCGAGGGCATGCGCCCCGCCGACGCGGCCGGCATCGACGTGGGGGACTTCCTGCCGGTCAGCGACAAGGACCCCGAGGCGATGTGGGCGCGGGTCAAGGAGATCCTCCGCACGATCCGCAATCGCGACCTGCTGCTGCTGCTCAAGCAGTTCGTCGACGACGAGGAGCTGGTGCGGCGGTTCAAGCGGGCGCCGGCGGCCATGCAGCTTCATCACGCCTTCATCGGGGGGCTTCTCGAACACACGCTCAACGTGCTCGAGCTCGCGCTGGTGGTCGTTCCGAGGTATCCCGACGTGAGCCTCGATCTCGTGCTGGCGGGCGTGTTCCTGCACGACATCGGCAAGACGACGGAGCTGCTGTACGACACGTCTTTCCGCTACAGCGACGGCGGTCAGCTCGTGGGCCACATCGTGCAGGCGTGCATCTGGATCGATCAGAAGTGCCGTGAGGTCGAAGCACAGACCGGCAAGCCCTTTCCGGAGGACATCAAGCACTCGCTCCAGCACATCGTCGCCAGCCACCACGGACAATACGCCTTCGGCAGCCCCAAGCTGCCGGCAACCCCGGAGGCCATCGCCGTTCACTATCTGGACAACATCGACGCGAAGATCTACGCCTACCTGCGCGAGATCCGCAACGACAACGACCCCGAGAGCACGTTCACCGACTACGTCCGCAGCCTCGAAACGAAGGTCTACAAGAGGGACGTAATGGGCATCCGCCGCTGACCCGCGGCCGGATCCAGGCCCCGCCGATCGCATCGTTATAGTTGCCGGCTCATTACGGGTCGCCCGGCCGCGCCGTCGGTTATCGGCCCCCGGGCCGTTGTCGAAAGCCGCAATCGACGCGCACCACACCCCACGGAGGCGGCAGTCGCCGTCGCCGAGCCGAAACCGCAGCAAGCCGCTTATCGGGCGTTTCAACACGGCCCGACGTCGAAGGGCCGTGCGTTGCGAACGGCGATTTCACTCTCACGTCGGCCGCCGCCGGTGCCGATGTAGCACGGGGGCGTGTGGGGTTCGCGCAGGTACATTGCCACAGGGGATATTCGGATGCATTCGGAAGTGCCGGAATCGGGCCGCATCGTCAGCGAGTTCGCGAACGATCCGGACATGGCGGAGCTGGTCGAGTCGTTCGTGTCGGAATTGCCCGACAGGATTCGGGCCATCCAGGATGCGTGCGACTCCGCGGACCTGACGCTGCTCGCGACGCTCGTGCATCAGCTCAAGGGGGCCGCGGGCGGATACGGGTTTCCCAGCGTAACGGAGGCGTCGGCGGTCCTGGAGGCCAGCACTCGGGCCCGGGCCGATCTGGCGGTGATTCAGGAACAGCTTGACGCCCTGGTGGGCCTCTGCCGACGAGTGCAAGCAGGGTCGACGGTCTAGGTTCGTGAGGCGTCACTTCCGCTGCGCCCCGCGCGCAGCAGTCCGGCGGGCGGCCGGGGGACCGCTCCAGGGGATCGGGACGTGCCACAATCCGTACTTGTCATCGATGACAGTGCCGACATTCACCGTCTGCTGCGCGTGCGTTTGAAGGATGAGGACATCGTCCTGCACAGCGCGATGGACGGGCAGGAGGGCATGGATGCCGTTCGTCGGCTCCGACCCGACCTGATCCTCCTCGACGTGATGATGCCCGGCCTTGGCGGCTTTGAGGTCTGTCGGCGGCTGAAGGCCGACCCGGCACTGGCGCCGATTCCGATCATCTTCCTCACGGGGGCCTCGGACTCGTTGAACAAGGTCGAGGGCCTGGACCTGGGCGCCGTGGACTACGTGGTCAAGCCGTTTGACGTGGCGGAACTCCGCGCCCGGGTGCGGGCCGCGCTTCGCACCGTGCGGTATCAAAAGCTCCTGGAGCAGCGGGCCCAGATCGACGGGCTCACCGGCCTGTGGAACCGTGCCTATTTCGACCGCCGGCTGGAGGAAGTGCTGGCCGGGTGCGCGCGGCACGACCGCTGCGCGAGCCTGTGCATGACGGACGTCGATCACTTCAAGCGGGTCAATGACACCTGCGGCCACCCGTTCGGGGACCGCGTGCTGGAGTATGCCGCCGAGGTGATCCGCGCCACCGTCCGCCTGTCCGACGTTCCGTGTCGGTACGGCGGCGAGGAGTTTGCGATCATCCTGCCCGACGCCGACCCGGAGGCCGGCGCGGCGCTGGCGGAGCGGCTGCGCGCGCAGTTGCCGGTCCGGGAGTGGCGACGGAAGGACGAGGTGTTTCACGTGACGGCCAGCTTTGGCGTGGCGGGCAGCGTCGATGCGTGCGGCGCGCCCCTGACGGCCGAGCAGTTGGTCGCGCGTGCGGACCAAGCGCTGTACCAGGCCAAGCGGGCCGGGCGCAACTGCGTTCGCGTGTTCGCCGGCGATCGGGTGACCGCACCGGATGCGGCCCCGTCCGCGGCCGCGACGGCGTGAGGCGGCCGACGGGCGGCTCACGTTCGCTCGCCGGCGCGAACGCCGGCGGGCGCATCCATTTCCAGTTCGGCGAATTTCTTCGTCAGCGTGTTGCGGTTGATGCCGAGAAAGTCGGCGGCCTTGATCTTGACGCCGTCGCAGCGGTCCATCGCCTCGCGAATCAGGGCCCGCTCGACGCGCGAGAGGACCACGTCCCAGACGGGGCGGTCGCCTCCTTCGATCTCGTGATCGCGAATCGACTGCCTGACGAGGCGTTTGACCAGGTCGGCCACGGTTTCGCTGCCGGCCCGGTGTCTGCCCTGCTGCATGAACGCGCGGACGTTGAGCGGGAGCAGATCCTCGGTGAAGTCCTCGCCGGTGGACATGACCACCGCCCGCTCGATGGCGTTCTCCAGCTCGCGCACGTTGCCGGGCCACGGGTAGCGGACCATGGCCGTCAGCAGGTCGCGGGACATCTTTCGGAGCGTCCGCCGGTTTTCGGCGTTGTACTTGTCCAAAAAGAAGTCGATGAGCTCGGGGATGTCCTCGCGGCGCTCTCGAAGCGCCGGCAGCCGGATCGTCACGACGTTCAGCCGGTAGAAGAGGTCCTCGCGGAAGCGGCCCTCGCGCGCCTCCTTTTCGAGGTCGAGGTTGGTCGCGGCGACGATCCGCACGTCGACCGACACCGTTCGCGTGTCGCCGACGCGCTCGAACTCGCGCTCCTGGAGCACGCGGAGGAGCTTGATCTGCAGCGCCATATCCAGCGTGCCGATCTCGTCGAGAAAGAGCGTGCCGCCGTCGGCCGCCTCGAACCGGCCGATCTTGTCCCGGATCGCCCCGGTGAACGCGCCGCGGACATGGCCGAACAGCTCGCTCTCAAGCAGCGTCCCGGCCAGCGCGCCGCAATTGACCCGGATGAACGGCTTGTCCTTCCGGTCGCTGTTGAAGTGGATCGCCTTGGCGATCAGCTCCTTGCCGGTGCCCGTCTCTCCCATCAGCAGGATGGTGGCGCGCGAGGCCGCCACCTGGCTGATGGTCTTGAAGACCTCGAGCATCGACTTGCTGTGCCCGATGATGTTCTGGAACTGGTAGCGATTCAGCACGTTCCGGCGCAAGGAGGCCAGCTCGTCGATCAGGTCCTTCTTCTCCCGCATGACCATGCGGTTGATCTGGAGGGCCTGGGCGATGATCGCCGTCACGATCGTCAGCAGCCGCTGGCGGGCGCCGAGCGCTTCCATGTCCACGAACGGGATATCGATGCTCAACGCCCCCTCGACGTTCCCCTCCAGTACGATCGGGAGGCAGATGAAGCTGCATGGGGAGGAGCGGGAGCTGGTTCGATAGAGGAAGTCCGGCTCCGCGCTCGTGTCGGCGACGACCCGCGGTTCGCCGGTAGCAACGACCTTCCCGGTAACCCCCTCGCCGAAGTCGTACGTCCCCCGCCCGAGTTCCTCCGGCGTGAGGCCGAATGCCGCGACGATACGCAGCTCCTCGCGCGCCTCATCCACGAGAACCAGCCTGCCTCGCTCGATGCCGAGGCGCGCGGCAAGCACACGCATGATGCCATCGAATACCTCGCGCAACTCCAGTGTGCTGCCGAGGATACGGCTAATATCGGTCAGAACCTCGACCTCGATACTGCTGTCGGAAACGCCCATGTAAACATCACTCCCCGCTTTCTTGCGGCAAAGGACTGCCCGATTATAAGGCAAGTATCCCCGAAGCGCCAACGGCCATGCGAGCCGAGAACTCCGCGATCATGCCGTGGGGCGAACTGCGGCCGTTACACGAGCGCGTCCTCATCCTCTTCGGTCGCGGTCAGGTCGGTGTCCTCGGTCGGTCGCGGCGATGTCCCGGCAGGGAGGGAGGACGGCGTGGATGCTCGCATCGGGCCCAGGACCGTGACGCCGTCCGGCCCGAGCAGTTGCCGAAGGGCGGCGATGCACGTCGGCGTAGGCGTCACGCCGGACCGTCCGTTGCAGCGGATCGTGACGCGGAGCGAGCCGGACGTCAGGATCTCCAGAAAGACGGGACGGTCCCCGCGATGGGCCGCCAGGAGATCGCGCAGCCGGGTCAGCAGGGCGGGCTCGGCGGCGGGGCCGCGGATTCGCAGGAGCAGTGCGGTGGAAAGACGTTCGTCGGCCTGTTCGATCGGGATGATCTCGCTTACGCGAAGCGAGGGCTCCTCGCGGCGGCGGTCGACCTCGCCTCGGAAAAAGGCGACGCGATCGGGGACGATCAGGGATCGAAATCGATCGAGGTCGGCCGGGAACACGACGACCTCGACCGGACCGGACAGGTCCTCGACGCTGACGATGCCCATCTTCGCGCCGGCGTGCCGGCCGCTCCTGGTGATGACGGTGCGGAGGCGGGTGATGATGCCGCCGAGGGTGACCGGATCCCTGTCGCGGTAGCGGACGAGATCCGTGGTCCGCGCCGTGGCGTACTTCGCGAGGGTATCCGCGTGCTGAGCCAGCGGGTGGGAGGTGACGAAGAAGCCGATGGTCGCCTTCTCGTGGGCGAGCATCTCCGCTTCGGACCACTGGTCGGTGGGGATCCTGATCTCGGAGGCGGCGGCGGAGGCGCCGCCCATCAGGTCGAAGAAGGACATCTGGCCGGCGAGGCGGTCGGCCCGACGGGCGGCGCCGGCCTGGATGGCTTTGTCGAGGACCATCATGAGGCCCTTGCGCATCGCCCCCGTCGAGTCGAACGCGCCGCACTTGATCAGCGCCTCGAGCACGCCCTTGTTGGCGGCCTGAAGGTCCACGCGTTCGCAGAAGTCGAAGATGTCGCGGAAGGGCCGGTTTCCGGCGCGGGCGGCGAGGATGGAGGCGACGGCCTTTTCACCGACTCCCTTGACGCCGCCGAGACCGAACCGGATCGCCGCCTTGTCCCGGGCGTCTCGCACGACGGTGAAGTCGAAATCGGACGTGTTGATGTCGGGCGGCTTGATGGGGATGTTCATCCGACGGCATTCGTCGATGTATTCGGGAAGCTTCTTCGAGTTGCCCTTCTCGCACGTGAGCAGGGCGGTCATGAACTCGACGGGATAATACGCCTTCATGTGCGCCGTCTGGTAGGCGACGAGGGCGTAGCCCGTCGCGTGGGCCTTGTTGAAGGCGTAGCCGCCGAAGCGGAGGATGTCCTCGAAGATCTGCTGGGCGGTGGCTTCCGGGAGGCCGTTCGCACGGCAGCCCGCGATAAAGGGCTCGCGCTCGGCGTCGATCATCTGCGTCTTCTTCTTGCTGATCGCCTTGGCGAGCCGGAACGCCCGCTTGAGCTCGATGCCGCCGAGCCGGTTCACGAGCCGCGAGACCTGTTCCTGATAGACCATGATGCCGTAGGTCTCGGCCAGGACGTCGGTCATGATCGAGTGCGGCGTCGTCCACCGCTCGCCGTGCTTTCGGGCGATGTAGGCCTCGATGTTCACCATCGGGCCGGGCCGGAAGAGGGCGTTGGCGGCGATGAGGTCCTCGATGCGGTTCGGCCGCATCTTCATCAGGACGTCGCGCATCCCGCCCGACTCGAACTGGAACACGCCCTTGGTGTCGCCCCGGGCGAAGAGGTCGAAGACCTTGCGGTCGTTCAGGTCCAGCCGCTCGAGGTCGACGTCGACGCCGTGATGCTTCTTCACGAGCTGGCGGGCCAGTTCCAGGATCGTGAGGGTCTCCAGGCCGAGAAAGTCCATCTTCATCAGGCCGACCTTCTCGACCGTGTTCCCGTCGAACTGGGTGACGATCTGGTCCTCGCCCTCCGGCTTGTAGAGCGGGATCAGGTCGTCGAGCGGGCGCTGGGCGATGACGACGCCGGCGGCGTGGACGCCCGCGTTGCGGGCGAGCCCCTCGATCCGCGCGGCCATGTCGATGACCTTGCGAACCGTTTCCTCCTGGTCGTAGCGGCGCTTGAGCTCCGGCTCGGTCTGCAGCGCCTTGGCGATCGTCATCTTCAGCTCGTTCGGAACGAGCTGCGAGAGCTTGTTGGCCTCGTCGAAACCGAGGCCCATGACGCGCGAGACGTCCTTGACCGCCGCGCGGGCCTTGAGCGTATTGAAGGTGATGATCTGGGCCACGTGGCCGTACTTCCGGCGAACGTACTCGATGACCTCGGGCCGCCGGTGCTGGCAGATGTCGAGGTCGATGTCGGGCCGCTCGTCGCGGTCGGGGTCGAGGAATCGCTCGAAGTACAGGCCGTAGCGGAGGGGATCGGGAGCGCTGATGCCCAGGCAGTGGCCGACGACGGAGCTGCACGCGGAGCCGCGGGCCCCGACGGGGATCCCGGCGCCGCGGGCGAAGTTCACCACGTCCCAGACGATGAGGAAGTAGCTGGAGAAGCCCTTGCGGGAGATGACGTCGAGCTCGTAGTCGATCCGCTCGCGGATCTCCGGCGTGATCTCCGGATACCGGCGGGCGGCGCCGCGATAGACCAGCTCGCGAAGGTAGTCGTCCGGGCGCTTCTCCTCCGGGGGCGTGTAGACCGGGGCGTGGACCTTCGAGAAGTCCAGCTCGACATTGCAGAGGTCGGCGACGCGGAGCGTGTTCGCCAGGGCGTCGGGGTAGTCGCGGAACAGGGCGTGCATCTCCTCCGGCGACTTGAGGTAGAACTGGTCCGTCTCGAACTTGAGGCGGTCCGCGTCGGCGAGCTTCTTGCCGGTGCTGACGCACAGAAGCACGTCATGGGCGCCGGCGTCGTCGTGCTCGAGGTAATGCACGTCGTTGGTGGCGATCAGCCCGCAGCCGATCCTCCGGGCGATCTCGGCCAGCTCGGGATTGATCTGCCGCTGCTGCGGGATGCCGTGGTCCTGGATCTCGATAAAGAAGCGGTCGGGGCCGAAGATCTCGAGGTACGTCTTGGCGATGTCCTCGGCCATGCGCGCGTTGCGGGCCAGGAGCATCTGCGGGATCTCGCCGCCAAGGCAGGTGCTCGTGCAGATGAGGCCCTCATGGATCTCGCGAAGGAGATCCTTGTCGATCCGCGGCTTGTAGTAGAAGCCCTCGCGATAGGCGCGGCTCGTCAGCTTGAGCAGGTTGTGATAGCCGGTGAGGTTCTCCGCCAGGAGCAGCAGGTGGTAGCTGGCATCCTGGATGCCGCAGGCCTCACGGCTCCTGCGGTCCGCCGGGGCCATGTAGACCTCGCAGCCGATGATCGGCTTGATGCCGGCCTTCGTCGCCGCCGTGTAGAACTCGATCGCGCCGAAGAGGTTTCCGTGGTCGGTGACCGCCACGGCGGGGCTGCCCTGCTGTTTGGCCTTCTCGACGAGGGCGTTGATCCGTGTTGCCCCGTCCAGGAGGCTGTAGTGCGTATGGACGTGCAGGTGGGCAAAGCCTGGGGCGGACATCGGCACCGCGACTCCATTCACGAGGGCCGCCTGACCGGAACTTTTTATTTGAGAAGCACTTAGGCGCTTCGAGCCTTTCCGCGTTCCGTGGAGGCGAGCCGGATACCCTTTGGGTGCTGGATTGTAGCGATGCGAGCGACGGCGTCAAAGCCGCCGAACCGCCCGCCGATGGCGCACACGCATCCCGGCGGCGTCCCCGGAGCGGGAGGCCGCCTGCCGTCCCCCCCCCCGAGGGTGCGCTTCCATCCCCCGCTACCCGCGAGCCAGGTACTCCGAGGGAAACTTCCACGGCTCGCGATACGTCGGCGAGAAGAGCTTCATGGCCTCGGCGTCATCGGGGATGGTCTCGGTGGCCGGGTCGAAGCGAACCGACCGTCCGAGCTTGAGCGAAAGCAGGGAGAGCGTGATCGCCATGTCGATCTTCGCGTGGTAGCCCACGTGGCAGCTCGGCTGAGTCCGATTGCGGATGGCGTCGAGCCACTCGCGGTGATGGCCGGGCGAATCGGGAATGACCCGCGGGATGTCGTCCAGGTTGAACTTGTGGAGGAAGCACGCCTCGCGCACGACCTCCAGCACGCCGTAGTCGCCGACCAGGGTGCCGTTGACGCCGTGCAGGTAGATGCCGCGGCGGCGATGACATCCCTGGTTGCCCTGGAGCGTGTAGGCGAAGCTGTTGATCAGCGACGTGGTCCACGTCATCGTGAAGGCGGGGAACTGCCACGTGACTTCGTGAAAATCATACGCGTCGCCGTCGTCGTCGATGAGGTAGCGGCCTCCCGAACTGTACACGTGGGTCGGGTAGCCCAGATCCAGCGCCCAGAAGGGAACATCGATGATGTGCGGGGCCATGCCCGGGGTCCAGCCGCCGCTGTACGCCATGAAGGACGGATGGTGGGCGGAGTCCTTGAAGAGCAGGGCGTTGAATTCGCGCTTGGGGCCGGGCCCCAGCCACATGTCCCAGTCGAGCCCCTCGGGCACGCGCGTGTCGGGGGCGCGGCCGATTCCCTGAGGTCCGTAGTTGAGGATGTGGAAGGTGCGCGCCAGGGAAATCTTGCCCAGCACGCCGGAGCGGACGACGTCCACGATGCGGCGGTAGTTGGCCGTGGCGTGGATCTGCGTGCCGATCTGCGTGATGACCTTGTGCTTCTCGACCGAGCGCTTGACGGCCAGGG
>CAZTVU010000181.1:0-3668 GCA_964617025.1 uncultured Planctomycetales bacterium
CAGCGGATAACGCACCCGGATGCCCGCCCGGGCAGACATCTCCGTCACCTTGCGAATGTCGCTGTCGGAGACCACGAAGTTCAGGTCGAGGTAGAGCACGCGGTTGATCTCGCTGACGGCGTCCGCATCGCGATACACCTGCCGCCTCGTCTCCCAGACGTGCTCGGGCCGGACCTCGCGGAGGAAATCCGGGTGGAACATCGCCGCCGGCCCGTGCGTCTCGACGAAGCCGTAGCTGAACAGCCGCTCCGGATTCGGCGTGTTGGACCGACGGATATACCTCCGGGCCTTGTCGATAAGGCGGATCCTGCCGCCGAACGGGAAACCGAACACGACCGGTTCGATCACGAGCTTGCGCAGCAGCCGCGGCACGTGCTGATACGTATCGAACACCTTGTCGGTCATGTACTGCGGATTGCCCGCGAAGATCTCGTCTCCCCCGTCGCCGGCGAGGAGCACATCCTTGCCGCTTTCCCGCGCGAACCTCGCGCAGTGGTAGACGGGCACCGCCGACGAATTGCCGAAGGGCTCGTCATACTGGTCCAGAATGTCGTCAATGGCCTGCAACGTGTCCTCCGGCGTCACCAGGCGCTCGTGCAGGGCCGCGTTGAAATGCGCGGCGGCGATACGGGCGTAGCCCATCTCGTTGAACCGCGGCTCGTCGAAACCGATGGTGAACGCATCCACGCCGGGCCCGAGGCGGTCGCGCATCTTTCCCAGCACGGTCGAGCTGTCGAGGCCCCCGCTGAGGAACGCCCCGGTGCGCGCACGCGAGTCGGCCTCGAGCAGCCGCCGTTCCACCGCCTCGCCGATGACCGCATGCGTGCGAGCGTGCATCTCGGCGCGAGACGCCCGGGAGTCCTCCGGAAAACGCAGCGGGCTGTGCCGCCCGATCCGCAGCCGACCATCGTATTCGGCGTATTCCCGGCAGGCGATCTTGCGGATGTTGCGGTAGATCGTGGCTGGAGCGGGGACCATCGCGAAGGCCACATAGTCGTAAACCGCCTGCGGATCGATCTCCGCCCGGACCCCCGGGCATCGTCGGATCAGCTCATTGTGCGAGGCGATAATGAGCTGCCCCTCGTCGATGTAACATCGAAGCGGCATGGTGCCGAAGCGATCGGCGGCGGCCAGGAGCCGGCCCGACTCGCCCCACCAGGCCACAGCGGCAAACTGGCCGTTAATCCGACTCAACGCATCAGGCCCGTGCTTTTCGAGGAGCTGGCGGACCAGGTTTGCCGGCTGCACACTATCACCCGATATACCCTCGGCAGCGGCGATTTCAGCGGCATTGTAAAGCTCCCCCCAGTACACGAACATCGTGGGCCCGTGCTCCACGACGTCTGTCGGAAAAGGTCCCGGGGATTCCGCCACCGCCAGCAACGGCCCGCTTTGCCGCCATCGAGCCCCTTGCAAGGCGGGTTCCAATGCTGCCCGGACCTGGTCGGCCTGTGCCCTGCCCCGATTCTTGCGGTCGATCCAGATGAACATGTTTTGCCCCGAGCCATGATAAACTTCTGCGGTCTGTCCGATGCATCGGTCGATGATTACAATATACGTATTCCCTGCGCGGGGCCAGACTGCCGCGCACGCGAGGAAGAATCATGAGAGACCTGCGCAACCGGCTGTCCGTCAACAAGTTGCTTGGAATGGCCCTTCTGCTTCCGCTCTTGCAGGAGTCCGCGTGCGTCTATGACCCGCAGCAGGCCGCCGCATTCTGGTCCTCCCAGTTCTACCAGCTCGAGTCCAAGGCCGTGCAGAACGGCATCGGCGAGATCCTGGATCGGATCATCATGAACGTCTTCGATTGAGGGACTTGCCCGCCGCCGTTCACCCCGGGGAAGCCGTCATCGCTGAGCCTCCGGAGGCGCCCATGAACTGCTTCAGCGTGGACGTCGAGGAGGCCTTCCAGTGCGAGGCCTTCGCCAGGCACGTCGCCGTCGAATCCTGGGATAGCCGCCCCTGCCGCGTCGAGGTCGGCCTGAGCCGCTTGCTCGAGATCCTCGCCCGCCACCGGATCCGGGCGACCTTCTTCGTCCTCGGCTGGGTAGCCGAACGAAACCGACCGGTGATACGCCGTCTCGCGGACGCCGGCCACGAGGTGGCATCGCACGGATACGGCCACCAGCACCTGTCACGGTTGACGCCTGAATCATTTCGCCAGGACATCTCCCGCAGCATCGCGGTTCTTGAAGACTGCACGGGAAAGGCGGTACTCGGATATCGCGCCCCGACGTTCTCGATCATGCGATCGACGGCCTGGGCCGTCGACGTGCTGATCTCATTGGGCCTGCGGTACGATTCAAGCATCTACCCCATTCACCACGACCGCTACGGCGTGCCGGAGGCGCCGCCCCGCCCCTTCTGGCTCTCGGCCAATGGCGGCCGGATCCTCGAGATCCCGCCGCTGGCGATCACCTGGCGGAAGCTGAACATCCCCGCCGGCGGCGGGGGTTATCTGCGGCTGTTCCCCATCCGGTTGATCACTTTCGCGGTCGCCCGGGCAAACCGTGCCGGCCGGCCCGCGATGATCTACATCCATCCGTGGGAGCTCGATCCCGACCAGCCGCGCTTGCCCTGCTCACGGTTCACGCGATTCCGCCATTATGTCAACCTCGGACGCACCGGGGCCAAGCTGGACCGCCTGTTCTCCCGCCACCCGTTCGGCACGGCTGCCGACCTCGCCGATGAACTGCGCGACGATCCCGACATACCGACCTGGTCCTTCAACGACGCGGTCGCTGCGGCGCAGGGCGCGTAATCCCGGTTCACCATGTCGCATTTGACGCTGGCCACCGCACTGAGTCTACTGACCACATGCGGTCTCGCAACGACGGGCTCGTGTCGCACCTGTACGCCCTGGAGGACGGCCTCTCCCGCCTTGTCATCCGCGCCCCGCTGGTCGATCACGCCCGCGTCACGGAGTGCCTGTCTCACGCGGCCGCGCTGCGATTCCATCTGGCCGACCGCGGCGACCGGCCCGTGGTGACGGCCATTCTCGGCGGCACCGGCACGGGCAAGAGCACGCTCCTGAACCGCCTGCTGGGCGAGGAGGTCTCGGCCGCATCGCTGCGGCGCACCTTCACGAACGGCCCCGTCGCGGTGGTCGGGCGGTCAACCGCCCTGCCCCAGAGCTGGCCCGGCGGCGACATGAGACACACGCCGGCGGAGTCCCTCCCGTCACGCGGAGAATGGGGCGTTCTAACCGTGATTACGAGCGCAAACCCGCTGCTCGATCAGGTGACGCTGGTCGACACGCCGGACCTCGACGGGGACGAACCCCGCCACCACGCGATGGCCGATCGGGTGTTTCGCTGGGCCGAGGCCATCATCTTCGTCGTGACGCCCGAAAAGTATCAGATGACCGAGTGGCAGGGCTACGAGCGGCTCGCGCGGCGATATGCGCTGCCCTGCCTCTTTGTGCTGAACAAGTGCGAAGGCGGGGCCGTGTCGGACGACCTTGTCCGGCAGCTCGCCGATCGCGGACGGCCCGATGCCCGTGTGTTCATCCTGCCTCGCGACGACTCCGCGTATGAGCCGGCACCCGGGCAGGGCCTCGTGGACCTGCGTGCCGCCCTGAAGGCGATCAAGCCGCCCGAGCCGGCCGAACGGAGCCTCGGACTGACCCATCGCCGTAGCGACCTCGCCGGAAGGATTCACGATGCCGT
>CAZTVU010000181.1:3762-4774 GCA_964617025.1 uncultured Planctomycetales bacterium
TGGATGTGAGCCCGCTGACCCGGCAGCTCCAACGACGCCTGGAGGAGCAGAGCGTACTCTACCTCATCGGGCCGCGGCGAATCCTGGACCGCGCCCGGCAGGTGGGCGGCCTGCTGCGCCGCCTGCCGCGAACGGCCTGGGGGCTCCTGGCCGGTCAAGCGCAAGCGCTGCCGGGCCCCGACGCCGGCGCCGCGCCGTCGGAAGGCCGCGTACCGGATTTTGCCGGACTGCTCACCGACCAGTTCCGGGTGATCCAGAGTCGCGTGGACGATCTGCTCCGCTCCGACGAACTCGCCGGCCGCTGGCTGGAAACACAGGCGGAAGCGTATCGGCAGGTCTGGTTTGACCCCGGTCAGGCCGGCGACATCGCCCGGCAGGAGCTGGCCGAGTTGAATGAGTGGTTGCGTCAGCGGTGGCACACGGCCCCCCGGGACACGCGGGCGATCGAGCGCCTTCTCAAGATCCTTCCCGGCGGCAAGGCCCTGACGCCGCTCTCCGAGCTGGCACCGTACATCCTGACGATCGTTCTTGTCACGCACGGAGCCTTCTTCGGCCCGATCGACCTGCTCGTCCTCGGCGGCTTCAGCCTGACGACGTGGTTGGGCGAGCGTTTGAGCAACGAGGTGACATCGCGGACGCGCCGCGTGAATCGCCGCATCGGCGAACGGTTCGAGCAGCTCGCGCGCGATCAGATCGAACGGGTATGCCAATGGCTGACGGAACTGGCCCCGCCGCGGGCGGACATTGACCGGCTGGAGCAGCGGGTGGCCGACCTCGCCGCAGTCGGCGAGGCGTGAGGCGGACCATGGACCTTGGACGCTTGCGGCAACTGGTGCACGAGGTGGCCGAGATCACGGGCACGGCGGAGCCGGAGCTGCTCTCCGGCGATGCACCGGTCCTTGCGGAGACGGCACTCCGACCCTCGGACGGACCGACGTTCTACCTCGTCGGGCTCATCGGCGGCAAAAACGTGGGCAAGAGCGAGCTGGTCAACGCAATCGTCGGCCGACGC
>CAZTVU010000181.1:4799-10427 GCA_964617025.1 uncultured Planctomycetales bacterium
ACGGACCGGGCACGGAGGGCGTGACCGCCTACGCCCACATCGACCAGGCCGAGCGCCTTCGCGGCCTGCTCGAGAGCGAGGTCCCAGGCCGATACGAAATCATCCCCCACACCGAGCCGACGATTCGCCACCAGGTGCTGCTCGACCTGCCCGACATCGACAGCCACCACGCCTCGCACGCCGAGATCACGCGCCGGATGCTGCGCCATATGCTCTATCCGGTGTGGATCCAGAGCGTCGAGAAGTACGCCGACCGCAAGCCGCGCGATCTGCTGCTTCGCGTCACCGAGGGCAACGACCCGCGGAACTTTCTCTTCTGCCTCAACAAGGTGGATCAGGTGATCGAACGCGAGGGGCCGGCCGCGGCGGAGGAGCTGCGAGACGAATTCGCCCGTCGGCTCGGCGCGACGCTCGCCATCGAGCCGCCGAAGGTCTGGATGATCAGCGCGGTCCATCCGGACCGCTACGAGTTGCCGGCCCTCCGGGCACGGCTCGCCCGCGACAAGACGACGGAAACGCTGGGCCAATCGGGGGGGGGGGGGGGGGCCCCGGCAGACGGCGGCTTCGCTGCTGGCGTGGCTGGACCAGCGGCAGCTCGACCGCCGCCGCGACGAGCTTGCGCGACTCGATGCCATGGCCGGAGAAGAGGCCACCGCACGAATCGCAGCGCCCTTGATCGAGCGGGTCACCGGCAAGCTCCTCGAAGACGCCTCGTTCCGATCGGCCCTGGCCGGTGGGATCCTGCAGGAACGGGTGCGCCGGTGGCCGATCGTCAACATCCTGCACGCGGTGCTGGAGCCGTTGGCGTGGCTCGCCTGGCGGCGTTGGTTCGCGGCGGAGCCGCGCCGTGCTGTGGACGCCGAGGCCCATATCCGGCGCTTCATCGCGGGCGAGGGCCGGTCCGCCGCCTCGCTCGTGCAGGCCACGTTCGCGGAGTTTCAGCAGTCCAACCCGGCAATCAGCCGCCTGTATGCCGATCGGAAGCTGTGGGAGCCGGCGCCCGCCGAGCAGGCGGCCGAGGACCTCGTGACTCGCCTGGCCGACACGCTCGACCGGCGCAGCCGCGCCCTGCGGTTGACGCTCGCCGGGGGCGGCGGCGTGCTCGGAGGCACCGTCCGCGTCATCGTGACGCTCGGCGCCGTCGCCTGGTTCCCCTTTGTGCAACCCGTGCTCGAGGCCTACCTGAGCGAGGGGGCCCTGCGGAACCTGGCGCTGCTGCTGGTCAGAGTGCTGGGCGTGCCGTACCTCCTGAAGAGCGTGGCCTTCCTCGCGGTCTACTTCGTCGGCCTGTGGCTGGTGATCCAGTACGACACCCGCCGACAGGTGGACCGCGCCCTGGACCGCTGGGGCGACGCCGTCGACGCCGACCCCGCGCTGAGCCTCTCGCGGCAGATCCTTGAGTGGCTCGCCGGATTGCTGGCACCCGTGCGCCGGGTGCGCGAGCGGCTGGACGCAATCGCCGGTGAGGCGGCCGCCGCCCGAGCAGAACTAGCCGCGTCGGGTTCGAAGCAGCCGAACAACGTGGCGGCCTGACACGTCCCGCAAAAACGGACATTCATGCAATCCAGCCCGGCGCCGCAGTGACACAAACGGCGCCGTACCGATGCGGCGCGACTTCGGCCGGTTTTCGTCGTTCGGCGCGAGTACCGGCCCCGTCGCCCCCGTTCCCGTTTCCGGCGCGCGGACCGCGTTTTCCCGCCCACGGGTTGCGGAGGAGAAAGAAAGCGGCCGCGGAGGCATCTCATCGACGCGCCCGCGGCCGTATGGTCAGCACATGGGCGACGCGACGAAACGTGCATCTCGTCGCGCCGCACCGGCGAAACGCTTAAAGCTCGTACATCGACGCCGGAATCTCGACGCGCGTCTTCTTCTCCATCGCCTCGTCGGCCATGATGCAGGCCACCGCGCAGTCGAAGGCGACCTGCGCGCTGCACTTGGGATTCAGGTCGTTCTTGCGAATGTGATCGAAGAAGCTGTTGAGGGCATAGCCGTAGGCCGCAAACATGTCCGCCGGCGCCTTGCCGCCGACCGACTCGCCCTTGGCCGCGCCGGGGCCGCCGGTCTCGACTTTCGTCGCGTTGGGGTCGAGCTTGACCTCGCCTTTCTCGCCCTTCTTGGCCTGCTTCTGCCACGGCAGCGGCTGGGCGCCCGGCTCGTCATAAAGCTGTCCGCCGTTCGTGCTCGTCACCAGGGTCCGCTCCGTACCCATGAACTGCTCGTAGAACCCGTCGTACTGGTTCGTCGTGATCGACTGATACTGGAGCTTCTGGCCGCCGGGGTACTCGAAGATGCAGAGGATGTTGTCGAAGATCTCGCGCTGGTCCTTCCAGGTGTCGATCCCGCCGACGCCCATGACGGCGCTGGGCTTGGACCTCAGGAACCAGTTCGCCACGTCCACCTGGTGGCTCATCAACTCGGCCGAGAGGCCGCGAGAATACTTCTTGTACAGCCGCCAGTTGACCAGATGCTCGATGCTGTCGTAGCCGTACTTGCGGAGCTGCTCGGCGGTCAGCTTCTTGTCGGCATCGGTGATCGGCCGCACCCACTTGGCCTGCGGCAGCGCACGGCCGTTGCGGTTCCACTGGGCGCGGATGTGCGTGATCGGACCGAGGGCCTTTTCCTGGTTGATCAGCTTGTCCGCCGTGAGGTAGTTCGGATCGTAGTGCCGATGATGCCCGAACTGGAGGACCTTCTTCGCCTCCCGGGCGGCGCGGGCCATCTGACGGCATTCGTCGATCGTCATGGCCATCATTTTCTCGCAGTAGACGTGCAGGCCGGCCTTGATCGCGTCGACGGTCTGCACGCAGTGCAGGAACAGCGGCGTGGCGATGACGACCGCCTTGAGGTCCTTCTCCTTGTCAAGCATCTCGCGGTAGTCTTCGTAGCCCTTGGCGCCATTGCCCGCCCGCTTCAGGGCCTTTTCGCGTTCGGCCGGGCGGATGTCGCACACCGCCTTGCAAACCGAGCCGGGCTGCTTCAGCGCCTGGTCGAGCAGCATGTAGCCCTCGGTGCCGACGCCGATGATGGCGAAATTGACCGGTTCGACGTTCTTGTCGTCCGCCTTGGCCTCGGCCGCCTTCGCCTCGGCGACCTGCATGTGGAACGACTGCAGCGCCGCGGCGAACGCCGTGGCCGCAGCCGACTCCTTGAGAAACTCCCTGCGTCCAAGCTTGCGGTTCGCGCTACCCATCAGTCACATCTCCGTGTTTAGGGATTGAAGAATCCATTACGGCATCTCCCGGCACGTTTTCGTATGGCTCCGACTCGGCCGGGAGACCCTCCGAGCGAACGACCCAGGTGAGCCGCGTCTCATCGGGCGTCGCCCCGCACTCGATGAACGCCACACCTACACCCGTAAAGACCCGGGCGAACGAGGAGGCACGGTCCGGGCCCGCCACGAGGATCGCGGTGGACAGCGCGTCGGCCTCGACCGCCGTGGGCGCGATCACCAGTGTAGCAAACCGCGCCGGGACAGGCCAGCCCGTCCGCGGGTCGATGACATGCCCGAGGACCTCCCCGCGACGCACCATCTTCTGCTCGTGCTGAGCGGACATCGCCACGGCCCCCTTCCGCAGCCGGAATCCGGCGACCTCCCGACCGGTATCGATCGGATTCCGCGGGTGGAACGACCAGCCGCAGCAACCCGGCGGCGAACCCGGTGCCGTGCCCACCACCCGCATGCTGCTGGCCGCACCACAGACGGCCGCATCCGTAACCCCATACCGCACAAGGATTTCCATCGCCCGATCCACCCCGAGACCCTTGCCCACGGCACCGAGGTCGATCTCCATCCCCGGCCGGTCGCACCATACGGTGCAGTCGCCCGCTTCGAAATGCACGTGGTGCATGCCGACGCGTGCGAGGGACTCCCGGATTCGCCGCTTCCCGGGCACGCGGCCGGCTTGCCGGGCATCACGCCAGAGCCGGGTCAGCGGCCCGGCCGTCACATCGAAGGCCCCGTCGGAAGCCTCGAAGACCCGGCGTGCGACATCGAGCGCGGCGATCGTTTCCGGGCTGACGCGCACTCGCTGCCCGGCAGCCGCCGCGTTGATGCGACCAACGTCGCTCGTCTCGATGAAGCGACTCAGAATGCATTCGGCCCGCTCCACCTCATCCAACGCCTCGTGGCACGCGTAGGCGACGCGGTCCGGGTCTTCGCCGCCGGCAATGATCTCGAAATCACAGTTCATGGCTCGGCGGGTGACTCGCTCGGTGTGGAGCGTTCGCATGGGGTAGTTCCGCGGGTCTTCATGCTATCTTACCCTTGAGGCGGTCCGGGGTTGCGGATAATTGCATCCGTGTCGCGTTCTGTTTAGACTAGTGCCCCTTATGACAGACAGAACCGAGCGGAATCGCGGCCGCCACGGCGTCATTCGGAACCGAGGCGGCCGGCCTGGCTGGCTGCTCCTGCCGTTGCTCATGGGAGCTCTCCTGTCGGGTTGTCGAAACCAGGACGCCCCGCCGGAGGACCTGAAGCCGATCACGGTGGGTCCGGTTGAAATGCACGGAATGCAACTGGACGTTGACGCCACGCCTCAACAGGTGACGTATGCGCTCATGCAGGCGCTCCGGGAAACCGCAGAGGCGGGTCGGAACCGCGCGCAGGACAAGGAAAAGCTGAAGGCCCTGCTGGAAAACCTGCTCCGGGTCGCAGCACCCCGGCGAATCTATCGCGGTTTTCCGCCGGGCGGCGACCCCGATGCGGTTCCGCAAAAGCATCGCGACGAAGTCGTCTACAGGGTTGTCCGGTATTGGGCGCCGATTGCGGCACGATACGTCGGGTCTTTCGAGCGCGACCCCGCCCGAGCAATGACGGCGATGCGTCTCAAGCAGTTCGGCGAAAGCGACGCCCGCGTCTCGTACGACGTCACCGACCCCGAAGACGGCAGTAAGATGACGTTTCAGGTCTACCTGACGCCGGAGCCTGACGCGACCAAGACACGGAAGTATTGGCGGGCTTATCGCCTCGGCTACGCCCCGTTCGGCCGAGACGACCCGCCGACGGAAACCCGACCCGCCACCCGACCGACGACCAAGGCCGCGGGCAAATGACTCTCCTGAGCAATGAAGTCGTGGGGCCGACCTGGGCGTAGTCCGCCCGATGCGGCGAACGACGCGGCGCAGGTGCCTTGCTCGCGGCTGCCTGATACGGCGATCGTGAACACGAAACCCGCGCCTCCGGGTAGCCCTTCCGTTTTGTTCGGCGAGCGAGACGCTCGCATCTTTGGATTGCGGCCAAGGACTGCGCTGGCATGTTTGCCTGCGACGGTCTGCCGCACGTTAGCGCGCTACAGCACGCCCCGGGAACAGCGGCGGCGTAGCCGCCGCAGTCCAAAACGCGCGGGCCGCGCCGTGAAGAACGGGCGGGGCAATTGCCGTTCGAGTCGAGGCCGGGGCAGAGTCTCCCATCGCAACCGGCGAACAAAACTCGCGCATCCTTGGGTTCCGGCCGAAGGTCGCGATGAGCTCTTTCGCCTTCTCGCTGTTCCGCTTCCCAGCGTTGCGGCAGGCAACGCCGGGTCTACATCGTCCGATCCACCGCCGCCGCGACGCGTGCCAGGCTCTTCATCATCTCGTCGAAGGCCTTCGGCGTGATCGACTGGGCCCCGTCGGTGAGGGCGTGTTCTG
>CAZTVU010000182.1:0-2518 GCA_964617025.1 uncultured Planctomycetales bacterium
CCCGACCGCAACGGCCGGCCGAACGGCGCCCTGCGATTCAACGGCAAGAGCAGCAAGGTGCTCTTTGCGGTTCCCGAGTTTCCGCAGGAAGCCTACAGCGTCTCGGCCTGGATTCGCGTGGAGGCGTTCTCCACGAAGACGTACCAGCAGGTGTTCTCGGCGTGGGCGGCCGGCCTGGACGATCCCCTTCGGCTCTCGGTCATGGGCGACGGCCTTTGCGCACGGATCGAGATGGGGCAGGTCTTCTCGACGCCCGCGGTCAAGCTCGAGCCCGGCGTCTGGACGCACGCGGCGGCGGTCAAGGACGGCGAAACCCTGGCGCTCTATGTCAACGGGCAACGCCGGGCCACCGGCCCGGCGCCGAAACGGGTCCTTTCCGGGTCCACCATGGTGGCGCTCGGGGCGAACCCGTCGTTTCCCGGCGACGAATACTTCGACGGGTGCATCGATGAATTCGCATTTCATGCGAGGGCCCTGTCGGCCGACGAGATTCGGAAGGCGTACGAGGCGTCACGACCTGCGGCGTCCGCCCCCGCGGTCGGCGCGCAGTTCTTCGATCGCTGTGCCTTCGTCTGCATTGACATCCAGCCGGGCGAACGGAGGCACCTGACGGAGGAGCAGCTGCCCAAGGCGTGGAAGCAGACGGGGTTCACCGCGGAGGACGTGAACGCCGCCACGGATTACGCCTTTGACGTCGCCTATCCGAACGCCCGAAAGGTGGCGGATGCGTGCCGACGATTGCGCCTGCCGATGATCTTCGTGCACTGGGGCTGCCGGTTCGAGGACGGCATGGACCTGGAGCCGGAGATTCGCCGGGCGTTCCTCGCCGAGCACGGGGCGGACTACGCGAAGTGGGGCCACCGCCTGTCGGACCCCGGTTCGCGCCCGGCCGAACTGCTGGGCGTTCGTGACGGCGAATATGCCATCCCGAAGTCGGGCCAGGACGGGTTCACCTCGTCCAGCCTTGGGGCCGTCCTCGCGAACCTCGGCGTGAAGAACATCGTCTTCGTCGGCGGCCACACCGGTGCCTGCCTCGGCAAGACCGCGGCCTCGGCGAAGCGGTTCGGATACCGGACGCTCTGCGTGGAGGACGCCACGTTCGACGCCCGCCAGTCGACCCGGCTGCAGAGGATCCGCGAGACCGGATTCGACCACGTCATCAGCACGACCGAGTTCGTCGCGCTGGCCGCAGCGCGGGCTACGCCCTGATGTAAAGCTCCGTGCGATCGGCAAAGCGAAAGGAAGGCCGGTAGTGGTGCCGACGCCTCGTCGGCAAGCACTGGGGTTTGATCGTCGGCGGAGGAGGGGTTGGACCGTCGGCGAGCGAAGAACCCTGCAGCGACGGCCATGCATCGCCCGCCGTGCGGCCGCTTGCCGTGCACCGGTGAAGGCGGTATAAGGACCGGATTGTCGACAAGGAGTCGCACACTGTGCAACACGAAGACCCCGCCAGCACCCTGAAGGACCTTTCCACCCGGATCATCGCTATCCGGGACTCTCTTTGACCTGCCGGCAAAACTTTCCAGGCTCGGCGAGCTGGACAAGAAGATGGCCTCGCCCGGCTTCTGGGACAACCCGGAGGTCTCGCGCCAGACGATCCAGGAGGTCAAGTCGCTCAAGGCGATGACGGAGCCCGTGCAGGCCCTGCTGAAGCGAATGGAGGACGCCGAGGTCATGCTCGAGCTGGGTCAGGCCGAGAACGACGCCGCCACGCTCGCGGAACTGGATCGCGAGCTGACGGCCCTCCAGGACGAGGTCAACCGCGTCGAGCTGATGACGCTGCTCTCCGGGCCGAACGACGACAAGGACTGCTTCTTCAGCATCCAGGCCGGCGCCGGCGGGACCGAGGCCTGCGACTGGGCCGAGATGCTTCTGCGGATGTACCTGCGATACTTCGAGCGGCACGGCTACGAGGTCGAAGAGCTCGCCCGCACGGAAGGCGACGGCGCGGGCATCCGCAGCATCACGCTCCGCGTGAAGGGCCCGTACGCGACGGGGTACATGTCCTGCGAGCGCGGCGTGCACCGTCTGGTGCGGATCAGCCCGTTCGATGCCAATGCGCGGCGGCACACGAGCTTTGCCGCCGTCGACGTCCTGCCGGAGATCCCCGACACCGAGGTCTCGATGACGGAGAACGATCTGGACATCGTCTATTTCCGGCGGTCGTCGGGGGCCGGCGGGCAGAACGTCAATAAGCTCTCCACGGCCGTCCGCATCCGGCACATCCCCTCCGGCGTGGTCGTCGAGTGCGTCAACGAGCGGAGCCAGCAGCAGAACAAGAAGATGGCCCTTGCGATCCTCCAGGCGAAGCTCGAGCGGCTCGAGCAGGAGAAGCGCGACAAGGAAATGGCCAAGCTGTACGGCGACAAGGGCGAGATCGCCTGGGGTCACCAGATCCGCAGCTACGTGCTCCAGCCGTACCAACTCGTCAAGGACCTGCGCACGGGCGTCGAGATCGGCAATCCGCAGGCGGTGCTCGACGGCGACATCCAGCCGTTCATCGACGCCGAACTCCGCC
>CAZTVU010000182.1:2528-10279 GCA_964617025.1 uncultured Planctomycetales bacterium
ACGGCCGAGTAGACGCGTCGGCGAGGGCCGGGCCGAGACCCGATGCAGCCTTTGTCCGCGTGCATCACGGAAACGGATCACAAGACGGCGAGACGGCCGCGATGAGACGATGGTTACTCCTGATCAGCCTGGCGTGTGTCGGATGCGGGCCTGCGCGCCCGCTCGCGACGTCGCCCGCCGCCACCGGCAACGCGGCGACGCACCCGGCCGCTTCGCAGCCGGCCATGCCGCCGGCGCTCGCGGAGTTTCGCCGGCAGGTCGAGCAGACGCCGGCGAACCGGCTCGATGCGCCCTACCTGTATTTCGTCGCCGCGCTGCCCGACCGCGTGTCCGAAGCCGACTACCACGACTTCGTGCAACAGATGTCGAGCGACGATCCGAACACGCGGGCGAACGGCATCTGCGGGGTGGGGGCGGCGCGGCAGCCCGCCTCGGCCGATCACCTGCTCAAGGCCCTGCGAGACGAGGCGGACCCGTTCAACCGCACGATGGCCGTCTGGTGCCTTCGCGGGTACAAGGCGGACGCCCGCGTCGCCGAGGCGTTGGAGGCGTTCCTCGTCGAGGCAAAGGACATCGACTACCAGCGGTGCATGGTGGCCAACGGGGACGTCGTCTTCGTGCGGTTTCCGGGGCTGATCGGCGGCGCGGGTTTCGAGGCATTCAAGGCGCTGCTGGCGATCCGGGGACGCGAGTACATGCTGAACGGCGAGGGCTGGCGGAAGTTCGCCGACCGGTTCGTCCGGAACGTCGACCCGCAGCCGTGCAGCGCGATCGACCTGTCGCGATTTCGCTCCGAACCGCCCAGGTTCGACATCGAGGAAGAGGCCCGGCGGCGCATCCGGGAGTTTCAGCAGGGCCGATGAACCGGGCGGCCGCGCCGGCGCACGACGAAACCTCGCAGGTCGAGTCAGGCAGTCGGCTCGCTCACCAGGCACACATCCTGGATCGTGTGGCCGCAGAGGGAGGCGATGGAGACGATCGCCAGCGGCTCTTCGGGCACGCCGGGCCGCCAGCAGATCAACCGGTCGCGAAGGTCCGAGACGGCGACGAAGACGTCGGCCGCTGCGGCGCACCGGCGCACGCCGTGTCCGCCGGTCTCATAACGGCAGACGAACGTATCGTCGATCGCCATCACCTGCAGGGCGGGCGTGCCTCGCTCCGCGAAGACGATGTGCGGCAGACCGCCGGCGGTCAGCCGCTGCACGCCCTCCACCGGAGACCCGTCGCCCCGCCGGATGCATCGCCCCTCGCCCGGGCGCTCCGCGGGCCACAGCCAGACGTCGCCGATCTCATTGCCGGCGTAGATCTCGCCTTCGGCGGCGTGAACGGCCGTGATCCGCGCGATGCTGCCGGTATAGTGGCGGGCCGTGGCGGGAGCGACGTCGTCGGCCGGGCAGGCGATGACCTCGTCGTCCACACCGAGCATCAGCGTGTCGCCCGTCACCTGGACGGCGCGAACCGCCCGCGCGTTGCGCGTGCGCTCGGTCAACAGCCATTCCGCGCGCCCGCCCGCCGGTCGTCGCCAGACGGCCAGCCCAACCTCGGAGTGCGTGGCGAAGACGCGGTCCTTCCACACCGCCACGGCGTTCACGCCCCCGCGGAGGTCCCGGCCGTCCGTCGGATCGAACGCCAGCGCAAATCGCGGGCGGAGATCATCCAGCCCGATCCCGTAGGCCCCGCGACCGGCGCCAACCAGCACCAGCGGTTCACCGGCGGCGCGGGAATATCGCACGGAACGCAGGGCACCCGCGGGACCGTCGATCCGCGCGCGTCGCGGCGGGGCATCGGGCAGGGCGGGATCGATGCAGAAGAGTTCATTCCCCGCGACCGCCAGGATCCAGTGCGTCCGTTCGTTGCCGGGCAGGAGCGTCCAGAGGGCCTGGTAGATCTCCCCCCGCTGGGCGGGGGCGAAGGTGCGGACGAGGTCCGCCAGGCCGACCGCGGGCGAGGCGGCGGCCAGCGCCTGGAGCCGGCCGAGCGTTGCTTCGAGCTCGGACAGGTGCTTGCGCCTCGCCTCGGCGACCGCCTCGTCCAGTTGCTGCCGCGCCGTCAGCTCGTCGCGACGCCGGGCGAGGGCTTCACGCTCGCGCCGCACCTGGCGGAGCGCCTCGCAGTCGAAGCGGACCTCGGGCGAGCCGCTCAGGGCCAGACCGCCTGCGAACAGCACGGGCCGCAGCCGCTCGCGCACCAGGTCGGCACAGGCCTCGCGATCCTTCCCGTCCACCAGATCGCCCGCCGCGCGGCCCTCGGCGAATTCGCACAAGGCCCGGCCGCACTGCCAACCGAGATACCGTGCGATGGTGTCGCGGTCGGCCTTCTCGCCGCCGCCGAGCACCGTGCGGCGAAACGACTTGAGGTCGCCCACCTCGCCCACCACGCGAACCGACAGCCGCACGACGCTGGAACATTGATAGCCGTCGGCCGCGGGCACCTGCTCCTCGGCGACATCGACGGCGAACGGATCCGCCCGTACGAGGAGCATGCCGCGAACGTCCGCGGCCTCGATCTTGCCGCCCGCCTCGACGACGACGGCATCGCCCTCCGCGCGCTCGACCATGGCCCTCCAGCCGGTGGGCACGATGAACGATCGCGTGAGCAGCCCGAACACGCGTTCGGGCGGCACCACGACCGCGATCCGGTCCGCGTCGGACCGGGACGAACAGAGATCGATTCTGGTATCCGGCATAGCCCTCACGTCAGGGTATTGTAGCACGGAAACTCCCGGCCGGTTGCACCCCGGCGGCCGAGGCGTTGGCGGGGGCCGCAGTGGGGCGATGGGGAGAGGCCTTGCCCGCGAACTCGGCTCTCGGGTATAGGAAGCCCGGCGGCCCCGACGGGGGCCGGTCGTTGATCTTGACGGGGAGGAACGTATGCCCGACCTGACCCCCCGCGAACTCGTTTACCGCGCCCTTCGGTTCGAGCCGACGCCGCGCGTCCCGCGGCACCTGTGGACCTTGCCGTGGGCCCAGTTCGAGTACCCCGAAGAGCTGAGGGTTCACGCGCGGGACTTCCCCGACGACATCGCCGCCCCGCCGTTTTCGCCGCCCCCGGTGCCGGGCGTCCGCGGCGACCGGTATGCCGTCGGCACGGCCGTCGACGAGTGGGGCTGCGAGTTCGTCAATCTCTGCCCCGGGATCATCGGCGAGGTGAAGTCGCCGCTCGTGCGGAGCTATGCGAGCGACCTGGACAAGGTGCGGCCGCCCGCCGAGTGGGTCTGCGCGGATCTCAGCCGCGTCAACGCGGCGTGTGCGGAAAGCGAGCGGTTCATGCTGGCCATGCCCGGCATCAACCCGTTCGAGCGGATGCAGTGGCTTCGCGGCACGGAGAACGTCTTCACGGACCTGATGGATCAGCCGGCGGGTCTGTTCGCGCTGCGCGACCGCATCCACGAATGGAACCTCGCGATCATCGACCGGTGGGCGGCGACCGATGTCGACGGCATCGGCTGGTCCGACGACTGGGGCACGCAGACGGCGCTGCTGATCGCCCCGGACCTCTGGCGATGCCTGTTCAAGCCGCTGTATCGCGACTACGCCGAACGGATCCGTGCCGCCGGAAAGTTCGCCTTCATGCATTCCGACGGGCACATCTTCGAAATCTTTGAGGACCTGATCGAGATCGGCGTTCACGCGATCAACAGCCAGCTCTTCTGCATGGACATCGAGGAGATCGGCCGGCGATTCAAGGGCCGCATCACGTTCTGGGGTGAGATCGACCGTCAGCACATCCTCCCCCGGGCGACGATAGCCGAGGTCCGCGCCGCCGTCCGGCGTGTGGCCAGCGCGCTGTATGACGGCCGCGGGGGCGTGATCGCGCAGTGCGAATTCGGCGCGGGCGCGCGGCCCGAGAACGTGCGGGCCGTCTTCGAGGAGTGGGATCGCGTCGGCCGCGACATGCGGCGGACTTGATCGTCCACGACGGCGCGCGGCGCGTCTTGGACTGCGGCGGCCTTGCCGCGGCTTTCGCCGGGGCTGGCCGGGTCGCGCCGGCGTGCGGCAGACCGTCCGATCCAAAGCGGTGGCGTTGCCACCGCAGTCCACAGGCGCCAACGGACGACGGATTGGCGCGATGCGGACATCCGAAAGCACCCGAACGCGGCCGGATCGTCTTCGGAAAAGCCTGTCGGGGGAACCAGAAATCGGGAGACGTCATCGAAAAACTCTGATGAACGCGGCCGATTCACTACCACACCACAGGTGTGCTCCCGATACGGCCCTTCGAAAGCGCTTTCTCGCTTTCCCGTCGTTGCGGCATGCAACGACGGGGGAGTCCGGCATCCGCAAGCGGGTTCCGCAGATCAGAGCCTCTTCACGCGAATGTTGCGGAACCACAGTTCGCCGCCGTGGTTCTGTACGCCGATCAGGCCCTCGCGCGGCATCTTCGCGTAGGGAAAATCGAACTTCCCGATCGGCTTCGTCAGCTCGCCGAAATCGGCGTCGATCACCTTGACGCCGTTCAGCCGCACGACCACGAGGAGGCCTCGGCAGGAGATCTCCATCTCGTTCCATTCGCCGACGGGGCGGGCCGTATTCAGCATCGGCGCGAGGACGTCGAAGATGGAGCCGGAGCTGTGCTTGCCGGCGTCCCGGCCGCTGTCGTCGAGGATCTGCACCTCGAAGCCCTTGAAGGCGGGGCGGGCGGCGTCCGGCGCTCGAAGGAATACGCCGCTGTTGCACCCCTTGCTGACCAGCATGTACTCCAGACGCAGCACGCAGTCGGCATAGCGCTCCTTGCGGGCCAGCCAGTAATCCTTGCCCTTGCCTGAGCAGTGGATCATGCCGTCGCGGACGCTGAAGGCGCTCTCCTCCGGCGGGACGACCTCGCCGGATTCCCGGAGGCGTTCCCAGCCGTCGAGCGACTTGCCGTCGAAGAGGGACACGAAGCCGGCATCGCAGCTCGCGGCCGGGCCCGTCGTCGCGCAGCCCGCCCCGAGCAGCGTCAACCCGCCCGCCGCCACGACCGTCAGAAACCGAATGTGCGTCGTCATACAGGGCTCCTTTGAAATGGAAAACGCACTCTATTCGCCGCTCGAACGGTGGAGCAGGACCACCGTCATGTCATCGGGGTGACTCCCGCCCTCGAAGAACGAGGTGAGGTCGGTCTTGATGTCGTTCATGGTCGCCAGGGCCGGCTGCCCGAACCCGTCGCACAGGCAGTCGATGAACCGCTTCTCGCGGAATCGCTCGCCGGCGGCGTTCGTCGCGGTCGTCACGCCGCCGGTGTACAGCGCGAGCGTCTCCCCGGGGCCGAGCGCCTCCTCGTTGGAGGTGTATTCGAAGCCCTTCTCCACGCCGACCGCCGGCATGCCGATCCCGCCGAACGGCCGCGGCTGGCCTTTGCCGTCGACCACGACGGCGCCGATCCGGCCCGCACGGCAGTGCCGGACCACGCCCGCTTGCGGGTCGACGACGACCGCAAAGCAGTGCACGTACCGAGAAGGCGCGTCGCCGTACAGCAGGAAGTTCAGTTGCCGGAGGAATATGTGCGGCGGATCGCCGTGCAGCATCGCCATGCGAAACGTGGATTGCACCTGTGCCATCAGCAGGGCCAGAAGGGCGCCTTCGGCCCGAACGTTGGCGACGAGCAGGCCGGCCATCTCCTTGCCCGGGACCTTCATCACGTCATAGACGTCGCCGGAGGTCCGCTGCCCCATGAGGCTGTAGGAGGCGACCTGAAACGTCCGCCACGCCGGCGGGCTTCCGGGGTCGAGCTTCTCCTGGATCGAGCGGACCACGCTCAGCTCGGTGTCGCTGACCCGCACCTGTTCGAGCACCTGCCCCTGCAGGATCGTCTCGAGCTGGGTCGCGATGATGGTGGCCAGCATGATGAACGCATCGAGATCCGACGTGTTCAGTCGCCGGACGTCCTTGCGGACATCCACGTAGATCATGCCGAGCACGCCGAGGGAGGTCGTCAGCGGCACGGCCAGGGCGGAGCCGACGATCCCCTCGCCGGCCTTGCGGATGAGGATCTGCTGGCGGCGCTCGACGCAGCGGTAGCGGAGGTTCCGCGCGAGGTCCGGCACGTCGGACGATTCGCCGGAGGTGTATCGGCCCCCGACCACTTCGAGATCGCCGGAGGCCTGCCGGCGGAGGCCGATCCAGGCGCACCGGCCCCGAAAGCCCTGGAGCAGGTGGGCCAGCGAGACGTCGACGAGTTCGTGGAGGTCGCGACAGCGGCCGAGCTCCGTCGCGGCCCGCGCGAGGCGCGTGACCTGTGTCGGCTGGAGCTTCTCGATGGGGTCGCCGGCCCGCTTGGTGAAGGAACCCGGCGGCAGCTCGAACTTCTTGAGTTCGGTGTAGTCCAGCGGCGGGAGGCGGTCGGCCTCGGCGCCCGGGCCGGCCTTGTCGGCCTGCAGGCAGATTCGCAGAACGTACGGACCGATTTCGACGACGTTGTCCTCGAGGATCGGCTGGCGACCGGTCAGCGTCTGGCCGTTGAATCGCGAGGGTTTCTCGTTGTCCAGGGGCTCGATCGACCAGACGCCGTGCTCGTCGGGGCTCAGCAGGAGATGGTGCGGGCTCACATACAGGTCCGGCAGGTGCACGGCACAGCCCGGCCGGGATCCGACGTATACCGCCTCGTCCTCGAACGTGCGGTCGGCGATGATCACCTTGGTCTCTTTTTCTCGAACCACTACGCGCATGACGTTTCGTGCTCCGCTCGAAGCGGGCAGAGTATCCTCCGTCGCCGCACAACGCAACGGCCCGCGAGCGGCCTGAAAAAGGTGTCAGGATGAATTATCTCCGCCGTGCGGCGCGGCGCGAACGTCCGTGAACGTCGGCGACGTTCCGCGTGCCTGTCGAGCGGTCGCCGGGATGGCCGGCCGCGACCCATGCCCCGACGGGACCGGCCCGTCGCGAGGCCGAGGTCGTCCTGCGTTGGGTTCGAACGGATCACCGGGTCAGGGGTCTGTCCGACGACGGCCAAGTTCTGGGGGGTCAGTCGCGAATGTCGTTGTCGTCGTCGATGAGGTCGGGCACGCCCTCGTCGTCCTGGTCGGCGGCGTAGCCGTCGGCCTTGTCCTGGGCCATCCGGGCGCGGATGGCCTGCCACTCGTCCTCGGTGATGAGGACCTCGCGGGCCTGGCTGCCCTTGTAGACGCCGACGATGCCGGCGTCGGCCATCTGGTCGATGAGGCGGCTGGCCCGGCTGTAGCCGATGTTGAGGCGTCGCTGCAGGAGGCTGACGCTGCCGCGGCGGGTCTCGAGGATGATCTGAACGGCCTCGTCGAAGAGCGGGTCGCGCTCGCCGCCGGCGGGGCCGTCCTCGGATCGCATGCGGATCAGCTCGGGGTGAAACTCGGGCTCGGCCTTGCCGCGGAGGAACTCGATGATGTTGCGAAGCTCGCCGTCGTCGAGATAGGTGCCCTGGGCGCGGATCAGCTTGGCCGAGCCGGGCGGCAGGAAGAGGGCGTCGCCCTGGCCCATGAGGACCTCGGCGCCGTTCTGGTCGAGCACGATGCGCGAGTCCATCCGGCTGGCGACGCGGAAGGCCATTCGGCAGGGCAGATTGCTCTTGATGCGGCCGGTGACGACCTTCGCCTCGGGGCGCTGCGTGGCGACGATGATGTGGATGCCGACCGCGCGGCTCTTCTGGGCGAGCCGCGAGAGGTAGTGCTCGACCTCCTTCGCCGAGGTCATCATCAGGTCGGCGAGTTCGTCGATGATGATGACGATGTGCGGCAGGTGGGTCGGGATCTTCGCCTTCTCCTCGTCGTTGCTCGGCATGAACTTGGCGTAAATCTCTTC
>CAZTVU010000183.1:0-10205 GCA_964617025.1 uncultured Planctomycetales bacterium
CCCCTCGCTTCGCCGCGAGATGCCTCGTCCCCGGACAATGGCCCCGGCCGAGGCGCCCGCCACGACGCCGGCGGCGCCGGGCCGACGGCCGCCGCCGTTTCGCAGGCTGTCGCGCAGCCGGCTGCGCGAGGGCATCATCCTGAGCGAGGTGCTCGGCCCTCCCGTGGCCCTTCGGGGCGGTGATCGCGCGTTTTGACCCTCCCATGACGACAACCCCGACGTACGGCGGGCTGGGGCTTCTGCTGCGAACGAAGCTCCGCATGCTGACTAACCGCTTCGACCAGGCCGCCCGCGAGGCGCCGATCAAGCTGGCCACCTCGCTGATCTTCGTGGCGATGATCTGGGTCGGGCTGTACCTGCTGTTCGACGGCACACTGTCGGTCGTGCGACAGCGGACGCTCGAGGGCATCGTGGCCGTGCCGGTGGTGTTCCAGTTCTTCTTCATCGCGCTGGCCGTCATGCTGGCCTTCTCGAACGCGATCATCGCCTACGGGGGGCTCTTTGGTCGCGGCGAGGCGTCGTACCTGCTTGCCGCGCCGGTGGATCCGGTGCACATCGTCCTGCTGCGCTTCCTGGAGAGCCTGTTCCTGGCGAGCTGGTCGCTGATCCTGCTCGGTCTGCCGCTGATGGTCGCGATGGCCCGCAACGCGGCGGGGACGTGGCCGTTCTACGGTCTCTTCGCGGCGTTCTTTCTCTGCTTCGTGCCGATTCCGGCGGCGGCGGGGCTGGTGGCCGCATGGGCGGCGGCGAGGTACTTCCCGCGGACGCGGTTGTGGGTGCTTGTCGCGGTCGGCGGCCTGCTCGGGGCGGCTGCGCTGTTGTACGGCTATCGGACGGTGACGAACGCGCCGGTCGACAGCTCCCTGTGGCTGAAGCAGTTTTTCGGCCGCATGGGGCTCGTCCAGAACGCGCTGCTGCCGAACCAGTGGATCGCCGAGGGGATCACGGCGGCGGCGGAGGGGCGGTACGCCGACGCAGGGTTCTATCTTTTCGTGCTGGCGGCCAATGCCCTGTTCCTGAGCTGGCTGTCGATCGTCTGGGTGGCCGGCCGATTGACGCCGGCGTTCGGCCGGGCCCAGTCGGCGGTGCGTCGTCCGCTGCTGGGCTACTCGGGTCGGGGGCTCCTCGCGTTCGTGGCCGGGCTGCCGTTTGCGTACCTTCCGAGGCCCCTGCGGCTCTTGGCGCAGAAGGACATCCGCAGCTTCCTCCGCGACCCGATGCAGTGGTCGCAGATGGTGATCCTGCTCGGCCTGTTGGGCCTGTATGTGAGCAACGTGCGGAAACTGGGGGTCGGATTCGGCTCGGACGAGTGGGTGCAGTTGATCTCGTTCCTGAACCTGACGGCGGTCAGCCTGATCCTCGCCACGTTCACAAGCCGCTTCGTCTTCCCGCTGGTCTCGCTGGAGGGGCAGCAGTTCTGGCTCCTGGGCCTGCTGCCGCTGCGGCGGTCGCGGATTCTGTGGGCCAAGTTCGCGTACGCGACGACGATCACGCTGCTGGCGGGTCTCGGGGTGACGGCCCTGTCCATCCGCGCGCTGCAACCCGGACCGGCCCTCATCGTCATCCAGCTCGTCGTGGTGGGCAGCGTGTGCATCGGCCTGTGCGGCACGGCCGTCGGTCTCGGGGCGTGTTGGCCGCTTTTCAACCAGCGGAATCCCGCGCGGATCGCCAGCGGCGTCGGCGGAACGATCAACCTGATCGTGTCCGTGGCCCTCGTGGTGCTGACGCTGGTGGGTACGGCGATGATGGGCCTGCTCGCGCGCGGCGCGGCCGGGCAGGCGAACCGGGGGTGGGGGTTGCTGCTCCTCGCCGCGGTCGTCGCCCTCAATCTCCTCGTCGCCGCCGTCGCCATGCGGGCGGGCCTCCGACGGTTTGAGCGGATGGAGTTCTGACCGGGCGCGTCGGGGGATTCGCCGTCGGCCGTCGAAGCGATCCGGCGGAGCCGTCGCTGCGGAGGAGGAACACGTGTTCGTCGGAACATCGCAGGTGGACATCACGCCGGCGCCGGGCGTCGAGCTGGCCGGGTTCGCGGCGCGGGTGCAGCCGTCGGTCGGCGTCCTGGACCCGCTCTTCGCACGCGGCCTGTACGTCAGCCGGGGCGACCGGCGGCTCCTCTGGCTTCACGCCGACCTGATCGGCCTTGAGCGGGAGTTCGTCCTTGCGTTTCGGCGGCAGGTGTGCCGACGGCTCGGCCTGTCGGAGGGTCAGGTGCTGCTGTCCGCCACGCACACGCATTCGGGCCCCGCCACGGTCCGCATCCAGGAGGCCGGCGAGTACGACGCCGCGTATGCCGCTTTCCTGCGCGAGCGGCTGGATGAGGCGGCGCAGAACGCAGTGGTCCGCGCCGAGCGGTGCACAGCGGTCGTCGCGGTCGAGGGCTCCTGCGAGCTTGCGATCGACCGTCGCGGCACGGCGTCGGCGCACACCGACCCGCGCGTGGGTGCGATCGGCTGGCTTCGGCCCGACGGGACGTTTGCCGCCGTCGTCGTGAACCACGCGATGCACGCCGTGGCCTTGGGGCACGGCAACCGGCACATCAGCGCGGATGTGCCCGGGAGGACCGCCGCCGCCCTCTCCGAGGGGCTGCCGGGGCGACCGATCGTGCTGGCCACCAACGGCGCATGCGGAAACCTGAACCCGCCGGCGAAGCACGTGCCTGTCGAGCAGATCGCCGCCTGGGGCCGGCGGATCGCCGGCGCTGTGGTCGATCTCCTGAGGAACGCCCCGCCCGTCCCGGACGCCGACCTGCGCGTCGCCTCGCGCGTCGTGCCGCTGCCGGTCGAGGTTCTCTCGGTGGAGCAGATCCACGCGTACGCCGATCGAATCGCGGGGCACGCGGGGAGCCTTGCTGAATGGGGCGATCGGTTTCGGCGGGCGGCGGAGGGCTGGCGGCGGAAGATGATCGACGCGGTCGCCCGAGGCGAGCCGGGGGTGCGCGATGCGGAGATCTTTGCGGTGTCGATCGGGCCGGTCGTCCTGATCGGCCTGAACGCCGAGGTCTTCTCCGAGTTTACCGAGATCGTGCGCGAGGCGACAGGGCGGCAACTTTACACGGTGGGCTACGCCAACGGAGTGATCGGCTATCTGCCGACGGCGGCCGCCTACGCCGAGGGCGGATACGAGGTCGAGACGGCCCACCTGTTCTACAACGACTTCCGCCCGAAGGCCGGCGGGCTGGAGATGCTGGCCGCCGAGGCGGCACGGCTCGTTCGCGACATGTCGGCATAGCGGCAGGGGTTCCGGGCCGATGCGGCCCGGCATGCGACCGACGCCGGATGCGACGCGGAATTTCGGAGGATCATTTCTTCCGGGCCGAGGCGTGCACGGCCCGATCGAACGCCCACGAGCGGATGTGGCCGACCTGCTCCTTCATCGTCCGCGAGAGCGGGACGATCTGGCGCAGGGCCGGGAGGAGATACTTGTCCGTCAAGGGCTCGCCCGCCAGCCGCGCGGAGACCAGCGCGGCAATCACACACTGCTCGATCTCCGCCCCCGTCCAGCCGTCCGTCCGCTCGGCGACCAGCTCCAGCGACAGGCCGGCGGGGTCCACCTGGCGACGGGACAGGTGAATGCGAAAGATCTCAAGCCGCTCGTCGCGGTCGGGCAGGTCGATGAAGAACACCTGGTCGAAGCGGCCCTTGCGGATCATCTCGGCGGGCAAGAGGTCGATGCGGTTGGCCGTGGCCGCGACGAAAAGCCCGGCCGGCTTCTCCTGCATCCACGTCAGAAAGAAACCGAAAATGCGGTCGAGCACGCCGGTGCCGTCCTGGTGGTGCCGGGAGATGCCGTTCTCGATCTCATCGAACCACACGACCGCGGGCGAAACCTCCTCCATCGCCCGGCACGCGCCGGCGAAGAGCCGCTCAGCGTTGCCCATGCCGGCGGAAAAGACCTGCACCATGTCGATGCGGTACAGCGGCAGGCCGAACACGTTCGCCACGACGCGGGCCGAGAGGCTCTTGCCGCAGCCGGACACGCCCATCATCAGCACGCCCTTGGGCACGATCTCCGCCGAGAGGCTCTCGCGGGAAAAGAACAGTTCCTTTCGCTGGAGCAGCCAGGTCTTCAGCACCTGCAGCCCGCCGACCTGTTCGATGCTCGACGTCTCCGGCACGTATTCGATGAGGCCGGTCTTGCGGACGAGCAGGCGCTTCTCCTCCTCGAGCGTGGGGACGACGGAGGGATCCAGCCGGCCGTGCTCGGCAATCGCCCGGCGAAGCGCGTGGCGGGCCTCGTTGAACGTCAGGCCCTGCATGGCGCGCGTCAATACGTGGACCGTCTCCGGCGGCAGGCCGCCGTCGCCAACCAGCGCCTTCGCCTCGGTTCGCAGGAGCCCCTCGAGCTCCTTCAGATCGGGCCGGGGCAGCTCGACAAAGGCGATCTCGCGGCTGATGTCCTCCGGCAGGCACCGCGTCGGGGAGACGATCACCGCGAACTTGCCTTTGTCCAGGCAGGCATAGTACACGTCGCGAAGCCGGCGGCGGACCTCGGCCGAGCTGCCGATGGCCTCGTGATAGTCCTTCAGAACGACCAGGGCCGGCCGGGCGCAGTCGATGATGAAATCCAGGATGCCCCGCGCACCGCCGGGCTGCGGCTTGTGCGGCTTGCCGTCCTGCTGGAGGCCCTCGGTCAGGCTCCACACGAGGAGATCCAGCGGGCCGCCCCGGTGCTCCCGGGCGATCTCCGCGAGAAGCCCGAGCACGCGATCCTCCTCGGCCGACTGAATGTAGATCAGCGGCCGGCCGGCATCCAGAAGGCTGCGGATGGCGGCGAGGCCCTTGTTGTCCGTTGCGGGGGTCATGACGCGATATTATACCGGGCGGCGGGGCCGGCGCTGCCGTGGATCCGTCAGCCCCTTTCTAGGGCGATAGCGTTTCTTGTATCATGATCTCATGGGCAATGCCGCGCGAGCGGTTTGCCGGCGACGGGACCCCATGGCATGCCGTACCGCAATCTCAGCCTCGAAGACTTCGCCCGCCATGTCGGCATGCCGTTGCCGGAAGTGGAGAGACTGGCCGCGCGCGGCAAGCTGCCCGGCGAGAAGGTCGCCGGCAAGTGGCGGTTCAACCTCGCACGGGTCACCGAGTGGCTCCAGCAGGAGATGCCCACGCTCAGCGAGGAACGCCTGGTGGCGGTCGAACGAGCGATGTCGAACGACGGCCCCGACCCGCTCAACACTCACCTCGTCACAAGCATGATCAGTGCCGCGGGGGTCGACATGGTCCTGCGGGCCGGGTCCAAGCCGTCGGTCTTGCGGGAGCTGGTGGGCCTGGCCGAGCGGACCGGTCTGCTGTACGACAAGGACGGGTTGCTTGACGCCGTCCTGGCGCGCGAGGAGATGTGTTCGACGGCGATGCCCAACGGCGTCGCGATACCCCACCCGCGGCAACCGATGCCCTATGTGTCGGCCGAGCCGCTGATCTGCGTGGGTCAGGTCTCGCAGGGCCTGCCGTTCGGTGCGCGGGGAGGCGGGCTGACGCACCTGTTCTTTCTCATCTGCAGTCACGAGCACCGCCAACACCTGCACGTCCTTGCCCGTCTGGTGCGCATCCTCGACAAGGAGACCGTCGAAGCCCTCCGCGAGACGGAGACCACGGAATCCGCCCTCGATCTGCTGATCCGACGCGAGGAGTACGTCGCCAGGCGCAGCCGATGACTACGGCGGGTTGCCGAACTCCAGGACCCAGTAGACGCCGTATTCGCCCCCCACACGGACGGCGGCACCCACCTCGTCCCACTGGACCGACAAAATGTTCTCCCTGTGCCCCTCGGTCGAGTTCATCCAGTCTTCCATGACGGCCTCGGGGGAGGTCTGGACCGCTCCGAGGTTCTCACCGACGGACAGGAAGAGGTAGTTGGCCTGGAGCGCCCGTTGGCCGGGGCCGTAGCCGGTCTCCGGATCGATGTGGGAGAAGAACTTCCGCTCGATCATCCGGCTGGCGTAGTCCTCCGCCAGGCGCATCAGAATCGGGTTCTTGCGGACGGGCTTCAGGCCGTTCTCGACACGAACCGCGTTGACCAGGGCGATCAACTGGTCGGCGACCGCGTCGGAGTTTTCCGGGGCGACCGGCTTGAGGCTGTATGCGGGCTTCACAATACCGGTGTTGTCGGCGGCCGGGCATCCGGCCAGACCGAAACAGGCTACGACCGCCCCCAGCCTTGTCAGCGATGTCCGCCAACCCCGCATCATCCACACGACTCCGCGTCGAACGTCGCGCCCAAACACGCGGCCGACAGCGCCATCCTGCGAACCGCACTCCACCAGAATGGTACGCCGTCGCTAATGGCAAAGACAGCCCCTAGCGGCCCATGTTAGTATGAAATCGGCCGAAGTGCAACTGAACTGAATCGCCTTTCCCTGACGAAGCAACGCGTCGGATTGTAACTATATTTCGGACAGCTAGTTACGATATATTTGCCCAACCCCAATGCCGGCCACTGGTTAATAAGCGGGCTTCTGTTTATCATGCCCGGCCATGTCACTCGACCAAACATTCGCCTATCTCGAGGCCGCCCGGCAAACAAACCTCGAGCGCCTCATGGACTTCCTGCGCTTTCCGACGATCTCCGCCCAACCGGCCCACGCCGGCGACATGCGTGCCTGCGCGGAGTGGATCGTCACCCAATTCGAGAGCGCGGGCATCGCCGCGGAGATCCTGCCCACGTCCGGGCACGCGGCCGTATACGCCGAATCAGGCCCCGCCGACGCCGGCGCGACCGTCCTCATTTACGGCCATTACGACGTCCAGCCGACGGGCGATGAGGCGCTTTGGCAGTCGCCGCCGTTTGAGCCGACGATCCGCGATGGCGCGGTCTACGCCCGGGGTGCCGCGGACGACAAAGGGCAGGTCTTCGCCCACATGCTCGCCGCCGAGGCCTGGAGGAAGGCGTCGGGCTCATTGCCGATCCGCATCAAGTTTCTGATTGAAGGCGAGGAGGAGATCGGCTCACCGAGCCTGGGCGAACTGATCCGCTCCTGCCGGGACAGGCTCGCGTGCGACTTCGTGGCGCTGTCGGACACGGCGAAGGTCGACGCCGAGACCCCCGCTCTGACATGCAGCACCCGCGGCCTGGTCTACAAGCAGATCGAAGTCACCGGACCCTCCCGGGACCTTCATAGCGGGGCATTCGGCGGTATGCTTGCCAATCCGATCAACGAACTGGCGCGCATCGTCGCCTCGCTGCACGATTCGGTGGGACGAGTGGCCATACCCGGATTCTACGATGATGTCCGTCTGCTCAGTCCGGCCGAGCGAGAGGCGCTCAACAAGACGCCCTTCGACGAGCAGCGGTTGCTGGCTTACCTCGGCAGCCCCTGCCTTTGCGGGGAGCCCGGGTTTACCCCGCTCGAACGGCGGGGCGTGCGCCCGACGCTCGATGTCAACGGCATCTGCGGGGGCTACACGGCAGAGGGTGCCGCCACCATTATTCCGTCAAAGGCAGTCGCCAAGATCAGCATGCGCCTCGTCGCCAATCAGGATCCCGCCAGGATTTCCGCGTCCTTTGACCGGGCGATACGGGACGCGTGCCCGCCGACGGTGCGCGTGAGCATCCAAACGCTGTCGCAGTGCCCGCCGTACGAGTGCCCGTCCGACTCGCCTGGCGCGAAGGCGGCCCTCAGGGCGATGGAGATCGGCTACGGCAAGTCGCCGGGCCTGATCCGCGAGGGCGGCACACTGCCCATCCTGCCGCTCTTCAAGAGCGAGCTGGGGGCGGACAGCCTGATGATCGGATTCTGCGCGGCGGAGTGCAACGCCCACAGCGCCAACGAATTCTTCCATGTCGCGGACCTGTATGCCGGCGCCCGGTCTGCAGCGGCGCTCTATCGGGAGCTGGCACATACAGTCCGATAAGCGAAAACGGCTAACGGACCCGGTGGCAGGCGTCGATAACCGAATGGAGAGGGGGTTGGTCCCGTACAATCGCCCGGCGATCGAGCCGCGTCCGATCCGTCGGCGGGGGGTGGTGTTGATTTCGCGACGGCGTTCGATAACACTGTGGTCGTGAGCGCAGGGACGCTCGGCGGTCCGTCGGGCGTGCGACCGCGTGAGGTTGGGAGGCGATCATGCATCCGGTCATTCACAAATGGGCAGCTCGGGCGGCGGCGATCAGTACGGTGCTTGTGCTGGGCCAGATCGCCGATGCCGCACCCTGGAAGCAGGTGGTTCACGGGCTCGCGCTCTTCGACGTCGGCGTCGGCGCGCGTCGAAATTACCTCGGGGACGGCTGGGACGCCCGACTCACCGCGAACTACAACAACCGGCGCTTCGATTTCGGGCTGGCCGACCTGACGCTGACCGGCCCGATCACCACCACGTTCAACTTCACCCGCCGCGGGATGCTGGCCCTCGACTTCTCCACGCAGACGCCGCAGGGACCCCTGGCGTATACGTTCAACATCAACACGGGCCTCCAGGATCTCAACGCGTCGGGACTGATCTCGATCCGGACGAGCGGATCGATCAACGCCCTGGGCTTCTATGATTTGCAGATCGATGTCACGAACCGCGGGAAGTACTCGGCGGGCGGCTACGGCGTCCTGGACGGCGGCACGACGGACTTCGACCTGGGGCCGATCAACGTCACAGGCAACATCTTCCTCGACATCCTGGGCGCGGCAATTGAGCCGCTCTTCGGCGCCGCCGGCGCACCGAACCCCTTTGCCAAGCTCAGCGGCCGGGCCGCGCGGGAGATGATCTTCGCCTCGACCGAAGAGGCCATCCGTGCCAAGGTGGCCGCCGGCCAACTCCTGACCGATTCCGAGATCGAGGCGCTGATTGCCACATCGCTGACGGCGTCGATCCTGGGCGACACGGCGTCGGGAACCGACATCCTCAGCGGGATCCTGAACCACGCGGAGGTCGGCGGGGATTGGAGCGTCGAAGGACGAGCCCTCTCGATTCCCGAGCCGACGACCCTGGCGCTGCTGGCGTTGCCGCTCGTCTTCCTCTGTCGTCCTCGCCGCCGCGCACGATAGTCATCACACGCGCACGCAGAGGCTCCGATGCGGCAGCGCCCGTCCAAGGGGCTTGTTCGCGCCGGCCCACATCATCGATCCGTTTATCGGCGCTTCGGCGGGCCCTTTCGACGCTTCCACGCGGGGATGCTCAGATAGTAGCGGTAGCCCAGCCAGCCGGCGCAAATGCCGGCGACGGCCACTCCCATCAGGCCGATCAACAACAGGAGGCTCGAAAGGTTCATCGCCGACCGCGCAGCGTCGGAGGGTTGCGTCGTCGTCTCCGGGCGGACATGCACGCTGAGGAAGATAAGGACCGCCCCGCCCAGACCGGAAGCCACGCCGTAGAAGATGATCTTCCAGAGGGGTATCCGCGCCGGCTTCGACATGGCGCCATACTGCCCGCGAGCCTCGGCGGCCGTCAAGCCCCGCTCGCGCCCGGCTCGCTCAGAAGGGGCGACTTCACACTGGAGGTCACATAGCGAAACTTGCCGGAGGCCGCCGCGTCCACCTTCGCCACGAGGCGGATGTCGATATCGACCTTGCCGGTGAAGACCCTGGCCATATTGGTGCGGATCTGCTCGATCGCGGCGTGGTCGAAGACGCGGCTCGTCTGGAGCTGGACCTCCAGATGCGTCGGCGAATCCTGGTGCACGCGGAACTGCTCGACGCCCGGGACGCTTCGGACGGCGTAGATGACCGCGAGGGCATGGACGAGCTTGCCGTCGGGCCCGACGAGGAAGTCGGTCGAGCGCCCCTGGATCGATCGGATCAGGGGCAGGCCGCGGCCGCAGCCGCACGCGCCGTCGCCCGGCACGGCGAGATCGCCGGTGCGATAGCGGATGATCGGCACCACCCGCGCATCCAGGTTGGTCGTCACGACCTCGGCCGCGCCGTCGGGCGTGCGCTGCGTGTCGGGCGGGCCGAACTCGACGTAGTTCAGTTCGGCGTTGAGGTGGATGCCCTGCTGCGGGCACTGGCCGGCGATCAGGCCGCCGTCGCGGCAACCGTATTCGACGGCGACCCGCGTGCAAAACGCCTCCTCGATGAGCTTTCGCTGGAAGTCGTAGAGCGGTTCGGCCGTGACGAGGATGACGCGCAGGCCCTCCGGCGGCGGCGCCTGCACCCGCCGCATGTGGAGGGCCATCACGTAGGCGCACGACACGTAGGCATACATCTTCCGCGGACGATATCGCCGGAGGAAGGCGGCGTAGCGGTCCATCGTCGGCTCGTCGAGGCCGAACGCCTT
>CAZTVU010000184.1:0-10191 GCA_964617025.1 uncultured Planctomycetales bacterium
TCGCCGACGTCGGCGCCGTACCAGCGGTAGACGCGATGGCGGGCGGCGTCGCACCGGGCGATGCGGATCATGTCGTTGTAGAGCTGGAGCGGCTCGCCCGAGGAGCCGCCGGTGGCCACGCGGACGATCCGGCCCTTGTAGCCCTCGGGCATCAGGTCGTCGAGGTGGTCCCGGATGGTCTGCTTGGTCATCAGCGGGATGCGGCGGAAGTCGGCGAAGTCCTGGATGTGGGCCACCTTGATCCCGTGTTCCGCGAAGAGCCGGCCGAAGTATGGGACGTTGCGATCGACGTACGCGAGCAGGGCGCGGAGCTTCTCCATCTGGAGCTCCCGGAGCTTGGCGGCGGGCCACGCCTGGCTGATCTCCAGCTCGCGCAGGAACCGCCCCGTCTGCTTGCCAAGGAGGCGCTCGTGCAGGGGAAAGAGCAGGTTTCGTACGATCCGGGGGTTCATAAGTACTGTCCGGCCGCCCGGGGTGACGATATCATAGCCAAAGGCGGGTGCAAGCCCTTCGGGGTCGTCCCGCCGAACGAGAAACGTACGGCCCGCATGAGCCAGACCCTGACGCCCCCGGCCTGCCCGCCCGCAACGTCCCGCACGTGGCCGTGGGCCGCATTGGCGATCGCCCTGTTCGCGGCAGCGTATGCCCTGACACTCAAGGAGATCTTCGAGGACTGGATCTTCACGCCTGCGGAGTTCAATTACTACTCCCACGGCCCCGTCGTCGTGGTGGTGTCCGCCGTCTTCTTCTACCTGCGGGGCCGAAGGCAATCGTTTGCCGTGATGCGCGGGGGGCTCGTGTCGCGGCTGGGCCTGCTGATGATGGTGGGCAGTCTGGCGTTTCACGTGATCTGCAGCTACGCAGAGGTCCGGTTTGCTTCGGGGTTCTCGATCATCACGGCCATCGCCGGCTGGGTGCTCTGGGTTTGGGGCTGGCCGGCCATGCGGCGACTCTGGTTCCCCATCGTCGTGCTGGTCTTCGCCGTGCCGCTGCCGGAGGTCGCCATCGCGCAGATCTCGGCCGAGTTCAAGTTCTTCGCCGCGACCAAGGCCGTCGCCCTCACGAACGTCATCGGCGTGCCGGCGGTACAGGTGGGCGGCCAGGGCAGCTATGTCGGGCTCGAGGGCGGCAAGGAGGTCGTCGTCGGAGACGTGTGCAGCGGGCTGCGGTCGCTGATCTCGCTGCTGTTCTTCGGGACGGTGTACGTGTATATCTGCCGCGCGCGGGGGTGGCGCCGGCTGGTGTTGTTCCTCTCGGTCTTCCCGATCGCGATCGTGTCCAACATCATCCGCATATCCGCCACGCTGATCGTGACGCACGTGACGACGGTGAGCTTCGGGACCGGGCCGTTCCATGAGTGGATGGGGCTGGGGTTGTTCATCGTGGCGTTCATGCTGATGTTCGGCCTCGAACGGCTGCTGCTGTGGCACCCCGGCCGCGCAACGGCAGGAGCCGCGGTTCGCGCCGCCGACCCGGCCGCAGGAGGTCGCGCATGACACCCGATACGGCCTGGGCGGGCGGGGCGCTGCGGCAGAAACTCCGTCGGACGTGCGCGATCCTGCTTGTCATCGCGGCCCTGTCGCTTGCCGCCGGGTTGACGGCCGGCCGCAAGACGCTCCAGGGCGACCGCGCCCAGCGCGCCATCCCCATCGCGCTGCCGCCCGACAAGCCCGTCTGGCGGGGGCGCGACGACCCGCTGCCGCAGCGCATCCTCGATATCCTGCGGACCAACGACTGCCTGAATCGCGAGTATCATCGTGAAGACCTCGCGATGCCGGTCTACCTGACCATCGTTTACAGCGAGAGCAATCGCAAGGGCGTGCATCCGCCCAAGGTGTGTCTCCAGGGCGCGGGAGACCTCGCCCTGAAGGAGACGCCGGTGACGCTGCCCGGCCTGGGGCCCGGCGGCGGCGACCTCGAAGCACTGGAGATGATCACCGAGCGCCGCGGGCTGCTGACCTACCACCTTTACTTCTACAAGTGCGGCAATGTGTGTACGGCGAGCTTCGTCAAACAGCAACTGGTCATCTGGCTCAACGGGCTGACGAGCCGCGACGCGAGCGGGGCGCTGATCCGCCTGTCCGCGATGGTGCCGCGCGACCAGGACCGCGAACGGGCCATCGACATGACCCGCCGGGCCACGCGCGAACTGCTGGCCCTGATCATGCCGTACGTCCACCAGGGGCTGTAGGCGAAGGCGGCGCCGCCTGCCGCCGCGCTGTCCGCCGGCTCGCGCCTGTTATCCACGGTTGTGGGAGGCGGCCCTTTCTCGCGTCGCCGATGTCACGGGCGGGACGTGGAGCGGATGTGCCTCCACAGTTTGAACAGCTCATAGAACGCACGGGCGATGACCTTCCAGTTTGCGCCGGTCGGGGTGCCGGCCGTCCGTTCGTAGTGGTGCACGCCGATCTGGCCGATCCGGTAGCCGAGGCGCGTGGCCTTGCCCAGCATCTCAGCATCGATCAGCGCGCCCTTCGATCGCATCTCGATCTGCTCGATGAACCGCCGCGGATACAACTTGAACGCGCAGTCGATGTCCCGCAGACGCATGCCCAGCAGGGCGTTCACAAGGACCGTCCAGCAGAATGCGTTGAACCGGCGGAGCCGCGACTCGCGCCGGTTCAGCCGATACGCCGACACGATGTCGAACTGATCGAGCAGGGGAAAGAGGCGCGGCAGCTCCTCGAAGTCGAACTGCCCGTCGCCGTCCGTGTAGAAGATCCAGTCCTTTCGCGCGGCGCGAAAGCCCGCCTGAAGCGCGCCTCCGTACCCCTGGTTCGGGTGGTTGTGCACGACGCGGATTTCGGGGTGTTCCCGGGCGAGCCAATCGGCGATCTCGCCGGTGCGATCGCGGCTGCCGTCGTTGACGATGATGATCTCGAAGTCGTCCGCATAGCGACGGCAGGCCGCCAGCGCCGCGGACGCCGTTCGTTCCACGTTGGCCTCTTCGTTATAGCAGGGGAAAAAGACCGACAGACTCGGCAGCTTTGCGTTCACTTCAGGGCCCCGCGGGCGGCCGTCCTGCGTCCCGAGGACCGCCGGATGGGGACTCTATCCTGCAGCCCGCCCGCGTGCAAACGGGCCCGCGTAGCGCGCAGCAGGACACGGACCACGCCATCCCCGGGCGCGCGGCCGTCAGCGGATCGCTCGCGAGACCTTTGGCGAGGGCTTGCCGGTCGGCACGGGGTTGATCTCGAAGATCGACTGCGTCTTCAGAATCGTGCAATCGGCCGGGAAGGCATGGTACGCCTGCACATGGAGCTCGCTGTCGCGGACCTCGTAGTCCAAGAACGAGAACGGCTCCGGGCCGTTGTCCGCCCATTCCTGGAACGAGAGGAACATGCCGCGCGTGTGGCCGTATCGGACCAGGTCACGGTGCGTCGCGTTGAACAGATTCGGCGAGAGCCGCTCGATCTGCGACGAGAGGATGTAGCGGACCCCGTCGTCGAACCGCTCGATGTGGTCGCGTTCGCCCCGGAAGCGGAACGACACGGCCGCGCCGGGCGGCAGCAGCTCCTGATCGTCGGCCGTTAGCTCGGTCATGATGCGATCGCCGGCTTGCACCGTGACCGCATGGGTGAGTCCCATAATCCAGAAATTGGCCTGGTACTTGCGGGCGGTCACGTGCCGCTCCTGGTGAATATGAAACAGCTCGGGGTGCATAGGCCGACGATACAGAAAGAACTGCATGTCGCCGACCCGTTGCAATGTTTGGCCAAGTTCCACTGATCTACCTTCCACACATATCCCGCCCCGGGATCTGCCGCACCACACGGCAGGCAGCGCGAACGGCCGCCCGAGGCGTAGACTCAGACCGCTGACAGAGCTTCAATCGCCTCCGCCTCACACCCGCGAACCCACCGCCCATAGCTTTAGCAGGTAGTCCCTGTGCTGGAGTAGCGGGGTTCTCCAAGCCAGCCACATTATAAAGGCTGGTCTCGCTGACACCAAACGAAATCTGAGCAGTTTCCAGACTTTTCTGGTGTCGCCTCCAGCCAATTATACGCACGGGAAGGGTATAAGTTTCGAAAAAATCAGAGCTTTCGAAGAACTCCCACCACGACGCCCTGAACCCGCACACGGTCCACGTAGATCGGCTGAAAACGCGGATTGGCTGGCTGGAGGCGAAAGCGTTTTCCGTCTCGGTATAGTTTCTTTAGCGTTGCTTCTCCGCTATCGAGCAAGGCCACGACCGTCTCCCCGTCTCTCGCCGTGTCGCGGCGTTCCACGATAACCAGATCGCCGTCGCGAATATGCTCATCGATCATGCTGTCGCCGCGGACCTGCAGAACGAAACGGTCGCCCTTGGCCGCGAAGACGGTGTCCAGGTCGACCGTCTCCGGGGATTCGACCGCCTCAATGGGGGCACCGGCAGCGATCCGGCCGAGCAGAGGCAATTGGGAACGCCGCTCATCCGGAAAGACCGCAGCCGGCGTAATCTCCAAAGAGCGAGCCTTGTGCGGCGCCCGCCGAAGCAAGCCCTTTTCGATGAGGGCCTCGACGTGCTCGAAGATGGTGACCTTTGACACGCCGAACGTGTCGGCAACCTCCTGCATCGTCGGGGAATAGCCGTTCTTCCGCTGAAAGTCCCGGATGACGGTCAGTACCTCGAGTTGCCGCGGGGTCAACCGCGGGCCGGCTGCGCTGCCCAAACCCGCCATGCCAGTCCTCCGCAAATCGTGGCAGGCCCTCCGGTCCCAACACCACCAGGGGCAGCAAGTCCGCTGCACACCCGCTCACATGGCAGACGTCCATCGGGGCGGCGGCCTCAACCGCCGCGACGGCATCATCGAGTACCTGCCAGCACGATCGTGGCGGGCCGGGTCGATTCGATCCGACCGGCGATCTGCCGCTGGTACTCGAAACACCCGAGGCGGCCGGGTCGGCCGGCGCCACGTAACCGGCCGACCCCCGTCCGCCTGGAACCACAGTCTCGTCGCTCGATCCGCCGGCGAAGTCGTCAATCCATTCGCCCGAAGGACCAAGCCCTACGCGATAGCCCACACCCGGGCCGAATGCGCACAACGGCATCCGCTCGAAGCGGCGGTCAACACTCCACACCGAGGATCCCCATCCAGCGAACCGCCTGATGCCAATAAGAACCGCCTCGACGACGCCGATTAGATTTTTGTTCGGTATCATTCTACCCTAACATCGTACGAACGTCAAGAGTTTCCGTAGTGAAACCGGGCCACCTGAGCAACTTTTCTTTCGGCGGTCTTCGCCACTACCTGTTGATGGGCTGAGCCTCCCGAGCCCAACCTGTAGACGCTATCGGCCCCTGCGCAGGGTATTCTGCAGTCAACTTGTAACCGTCTGTTGCCTATGAGCTTGAGGCAGGCTTCGGGAGCGTCGGCAAATGAGAAGGGCCGGCGATCGCCGGCCCTTTGTGGAGTCCTGTTCGTTGGCGGGATGCTATTTGTCCGTGTCCGATGCCAGCATCGAGTCTCGTGCGGCGTAGACGCGCTCGAGATCCGCTGCCACTCCGGGCTCAGCCGGGTTGATCTGGTAGGCCTTGCGCAGGTGCGTGCCCGCCAGGCGCACGTCGCCGGTCTGGAGATAGAGCCGCCCGAGTTCGGCGTATGCCGCTGCGTTCTCGGGATCCACCTGGATGGCGACCCGATAGGCGCGAGCAGCGCTGTCGAAGTCGCCGCGTTTGGCGTATTGCTTCCCGAGGAAGATGTGCGCCCTAGGGTCCGGGCGGTTTTGCCGGGCGATCTGCTCGGCCTTGGCCAATGCGGCCTCGGCCTTGCCGCGCGTCTCCAGGGCCTCGTTCTGCGCCTGGATGGCGGCGGCGTAGTTGGGCCACTCGCGAATCGCCTGTCCCAGATAGATCAGCGCCCAGTCCAACTGCCGATTCGCGCCGGCGATGTCATTCTCACGGAGCTTTCTCTCCGCGATCGAACGGTAGCAGAGGCCCATGTAGTAGTTGGACTCCGCGTCGTTCGGCCGCTTTTCGAGGCAGTCGCGGAACGCGGCCATCGCCTCGATGTGCCGTTGCTCCTGATAAAGGCGAATGCCGTACTCCCGTTCCTTCGTCACGTTCGGCGTACAACCCGCCGCCAGGCAGCACACGGCCGCGAGGCACGCAAAGCAACCCATCCGGTATGTGGTCATGACCTACCTCCTTGGATTCGGCGTGACCATCCGTGCACGCTAGAATGCTATCGTCGGTTCGCGGCCTTTTCAAGCCAATCCCCTGCGGGAGTGCCCCGGATGGTGTCGCTCGAACCTCGCCGTTTCGTCGTTCAGCACCATGTAATATCGACCGGTTGCCATTGGGATCTGATGTTGGAAACGGGCGATTCGCTGGCCACGTGGCAACTGCCCGTTCCGCCGAAGGTTGTTGCAGCCTCCCCGGCGACCGCCCGGCGAATCGAAGATCATCGAAAACTCTACCTTGACTACGAGGGCCCGGTCTCCGGGAACCGCGGGCACGTCTCCATCGCCGACGCGGGCACTTTCTGTTTGCTGATCGAGACCGATGACCTGTGGCGGGTCGATCTGGCGGGACGCATCCTTCGCGGCCGCTATGAGCTCGCTCGTGACGCTCACAGTCCCGACGGCTGGGTGTTTCGGCCCCTCGCCGGCTGAGGTCGCGGCAGGGGCTCCAGGTCGAGTGTCATGGCGCCCGGCTCGACCCGCACTCCCCGCACGCGGAACCGCCGCTTTCCGTTCGGCCAGACGAACTCGGCCGGCACCCGCCAGCCGACGATCACACCTTCGGCCGACGGCAGGTCTGCCGGACCGGCGGCCGTGCGGCGGCGGCGCTCGTCGAGCGCGCGAAGGCGCTCTCGCACGAGGGCATCGGGCATGGGGAGCGATCCTCCCTTCACGCCGAACACGCGGAGGAACAGCTGGTCGCTGTCGATGCGTATCTCCGCCGTCGCATTGAGCACGGTTCGCACGCCGCCCAGCGTGACCGTCCCCGCCAGCCGCACCCGCCCCGGCTCGAAGGCCACGAAGGGATCCTCCATCAACGGCGGAATCCAGGCCCTCGCCGGCGGCCACATCTGCTCGCGCGCGGCCAGCCACCGGTTGAGCTGTTCCTGAGTGATCACCAGTGCGAACGGTCGGTCGCCGTTCATCCGCTCGCTCAGGGCTATTTCAAACCGGGCGAGGTCATCCTTGACGGCCTGGAGGTCGGCGGCAGGCACCGGTGTGGGCCGATACCACGGCGGGATGCGCTGAAACAGCATCCACGCCGACGCGGCAAGCCCGACGGCAACGACCGCCGCCCCGCCCAGTGCCCACGCCGTCAAGCGTCGGCGCGATATCCGGCGCAGACCCATGCCTCGCGGGGTACAGTCGCAGGCACCGCCTGTCAAGGCACGCTCCGACAGCGAGTGGTGAAGAGTGAACAAACGGACCTGCTGGCGTGAAGCGGAGGCGGGGCTGCGGCGACGCTCGTGGGAAACGACGGAGCGAGCGAGCGATTGTGGCCGCTGTGCGAGGGCGTGGGACGCGGGTAGGAAACGGCGGCGTCTGATAATGTCGTGCACGAGTCGGCGGGTCCGAGTCGTGGCAAAACAGTTCCGCGTTTCTGACCGATTTTCCGTAATGGTGACAGGCAGGGGGGACGCACGGCCGACGCCCCGCGCGGGGCGATGGGCGTGTCCAGGTCCGATCCTCGTGAGCAACGATGGCGAAAGCACAAACGAGCGACCCGCCGGTACCGGATGCGGTCGGGATCAAGCGGTTGACCACGGTCGCCCGCCGTCGCGGAGAGGCGGACGCCTATCTCGGCAAACGTGCCTGGCTGCGCTACACCATCGGCATGCGCCTTGAGATTGCGCGTACGGAGGCGGGAAAGGCTCGCCCCGTGCCGGTTGTCACGCACGACATATCCGGCGGGGGCATCGGGTTCTGGTCGAAGCGGCCGATACCGCGGGACGGCGTTCTGTTCGTTCGGGCGTGGTCGGAGGACGGATCCGAACCGTGGCTGGCGGCGAAGGTCGTTCACTGCACGATCGGGATTCGGGGATACCTCATCGGCGCCGCGTTTCTCAAGCCGGCTGATCCGGACGTCGAGGTCGAGGGCGGCCGATCGAGGCGTTCGCAAATCGGCCGTCCCGGCTTCGGCCATGGTCATGTGTTCGCCGTGCGACGCTCGCTACAAGTCAAGTGCGCAGCCGCAGCGGCGATTGCGGGAGGACTCGGGGCGACGGCGACGATCGCAATGGCCGGCGCGTGGGTTCTGCACCCCGCGGCCCTCTGGCCGTGGGCCCTGCTGCCGGCGGCCGGTGCGCTCCTCGCCGGGGTCGTCATCGGCTGGCTGGTCGTCGCGCCGGAAGCGCGGTTCGTGGACAGGTTCCGGGCAACCATCCGGCGGCTGGCCGGCGGCGACGTGCGGGCGTCGGCGGCGGTCGAGGCGCCCTGCCGGGAACTCGCCGCCCTTCAGGGCGCGTTCCTCGAGCTGGGGGAGATGTGGAGGAAGCGCGAGGATGACGAGCGCCACCAGCGGGAGAAGCTCGAAGACCTCAATCAGATCAAGAGCAATATCCTCGCGATCGTGTCGCACGACCTTCGGACGCCGTTGACCTCGATCCTCCTGTACGCCCGGATGCTCAGCGAGGAGCTCGGCGAACTGGAGGCGAAGGACCAACGCCGGTTTCTGGAGATCATCTCGGACGAGTGCAACCGGCTGTCGCGTCTGGTGGACGACCTGCTCGAAGTGCAGCGGCTCGACGCCGGCCGTGCGAAGTGGAAGATGGAGTCGTGCGACCTGTCGAAGACCATTCGCGCCTGCGCGCGTGTCTTCGAGGCGATGGCCCACAGCAAGTCGATCCGGCTCACGGTCGACTGCCCGGACGTCCTGCCGCCCGTGGAGGCCGACGCCGACCGCATCTCGCAGGTCCTCAGCAACCTGCTGTCGAACGCCCTGAAGTACACGCCCTCCGGAGGGGCCGTCCGTCTGGTCGCGGAGACCAGCCCCGGGCAGATCGTACTGCGGGTCGCGGACACCGGCCCGGGCATCCCCCGCGACAAGTGGGACCAGATCTTCGAACGGTTTGTGCAGTTATCCAACCCCGACAAGCGGGAAATCGCCGGTGTGGGGCTCGGGCTCTACATCGTCAAACAGATTGTTGAGCGCCACGGCGGCGCCGTGTGGGTAAACAGCGAACCGGGCGCGGGGTCGGAGTTCTTCGTGTCGCTGCCGAGCCTCACCGCCCGCGCGGCGGACGCCCCGCCGCCCGCGCCGGACGCGTGTCCCGGCCGCGTCCTCGTCTGCGATGCCGATCCGGAGCTCGCGGCGATGATCGCGCAGACGCTCCGCGCGCAGCGATTCGACGTCCGCACGGCCCACTCCGGATGCCGGCTCCTGTCCCAGCTCGCGCAGGGGGACACGGACGTTGTCGTGACGGACGTTCTGCTGCCCGACATGAGCGCGCATGAACTGCTCGATGGCCTCGCCGCCATCGCCGACCGCAGGTTCCGGCTGGTCGTCCACAGCTTCGCCGACGACGGGCCTGAGCTGCGACGTCGCGGCGTGGACGTGTTCCTCGCGAGGCCGGCATCCCGGCAGGACCTGATCCAGGCGGTGCGGGTGGCCATGCGCATGCGAGCCGGAGGAAGTGCCGGGAACTTCGTGCTCGTCCGCAACGAAAAGGCGGACCTGCGGGCGATCAACAAGCTCCTGGCGGAGCGCGGCCACATCCCGATCACCGCGGAAAGCCTCGACGCGGCCGCAGGCCTGATTCGGGATTATCCGGTCGACGCCGTGGTGATCGCCGAGACCATGCTGGGAGAGGACTGGGACGGGCTGGCTCGCCTGGGCATCGCTGCGGATGGCGGGATCCCCGTGCTCGTCCTGTGCAGGGCGATTCGCAAGGCCGAACGGCGGCTGGCGGAGGAGCGGGGTGTGCAGGTGGTGGAGTACGGCGAGAAGCCGGGCGACGAGGAAGCGGTGGTAGCCGCCATGCTCGCCTCCCGACGGCCACTCATGCCGGAGACCGTGTGATGAAACGCATTTTCGTCTGCGATGATGAACCGCATATCGTCGAGGGGCTGCGGCACCTTCTTCGAGGGTCCGACCGGTGCATCGAGGGGGCGTCGACGGGCGTCGAGGCGCTTCGAAGAATCCAGGCGGCCTGCCGCGAGCCGGCGGGACCGCCGGACCTGCTGATCACGGACATCATGATGCCGGAAATGAGCGGGCTTGAGCTGGTGGCGGAACTCCGCGCGATGGAT
>CAZTVU010000185.1:0-10186 GCA_964617025.1 uncultured Planctomycetales bacterium
CACAGCACGCCGCAGGAAAAGCGGCGGCACGGCCGCCGCAGTCCAAAACGCGCGGGCCGCGCCGCACAAGACGGGCGGGGCGACCGCCGCCCGAGTCGTGGTCGGGGCGGGGTTTCCATCGCAACCGGCGCGCCAGACGCGTGCATCTTTGGGTTGCGGCCAAAGGCGGCGCTGGGCTTTCTCGCTTTTTCGCTTTCCTGCCGCACAGTCTGCAACGCCGGGGTATACTATCGGCCGGCGGGGCCGGCGAGGCCCCCGGCAAGGACCGACTTGGACGCGACCAGGCTGACAACACGATCCGCGGGCACCGGGCCCGGCGTCGATGCGGTGATCGCCGCCGTGGCCGGGCACCGCTGCCCCGCCGTCCTGGACAGTGCCGCGCCGCACCTGCCCGGCGGCCGTTACACGATCGCGTGCTGCGATCCGGTGGAAGTGATGGCCTGGCACAGGGGAGACGCCGACCCCTTCGAAGGCATGCGGCAGCGCCTCGCGCGGCAGCGGGTGGACGCGGGAGGGTATGGCGTACCGTTTCCCTGCGGCTGGATCGGGTACTTCGCGTACGAGGCCGGGCGGTACATCGAGCGACTGCCCGCGACGACGGCATGTGACGTCGGGCTCCCGATCGCCCGCTTCGCGTTCTACGACTCCGCGGCCATCCATGACGCGGCCACGGGCGAATGGACGATCGTCGCCGTCGATACCGAGAACGGGCCGCCGACGCCGGGCCGCCCGACGGCGGAGGCGCGAATCGCGGCGTGGATGGATCGACTCGCACGGGCGAAAGCACCGCCGCCCGCGGCGCCGCCGTCGGCCCCCGCGCCGACCCATAACATGACGCGAAGGGCGTATCTGGCGAAGGTCGAGCGGGCGAGGGAATACATCGCAGCCGGCGACATTTTCCAGGTGAACCTCGCCCGGCGCGAGACGTTCGTGCGGCAGGAGCCTCCGCTGCGAACGTACCTCCGCCTGCGACGCACCAACCCGGCGACCTACGGGGCGTATCTGCACTGGCAGGAGCGCGGGCGCGAGGCGGCCGTCCTGAGCGCATCGCCCGAGCTGTTCCTGCGCCTGGATGCCGACGGCCGCGTGATCACTCGGCCGATCAAGGGCACGCGGCCGCGCGGCGAGGACGCCGAGACCGACGCGGCGCTGCGCATGCAGTTGGCGCGCAGCCCGAAGGACCGGGCGGAGCTGGCGATGATCGTGGACCTGGAGCGCAACGACCTCGGGCGCGTCTGCAAGTATGGCACGGTCCGCGTGCGGATCGACGAACGCTCGTCGGCCCGCCCGTACGAGCTGGAGGCCCATCCCACCGTGCACCACCTCGTGGCGACGGTCACCGGACGCCTGGCCGGTTCGCACGACGGCATCGACCCGCGCCGCCTTTCCGGGCGGCTCGATCACCGGGGCGCCCAAGATCCGCGCGATGGAGATTATCGACGAACTGGAGCCCACCGAACGAAGCGTGTACACGGGAGCGATCGGCTGCCTCGGCCTCGACGGCTCGATGACGTTCAACATCGCCATCCGCACGATGATCGTCGTCGAGGACCGCGTGCATGTGTACGGCGGCGGCGGGATCGTCGCCGATTCGGTGCCGGCGGACGAGTACGACGAGACCGTGGCCAAGATCCGGGGCCTCTGCGCGGCCCTGGGGGCGCCGCAGGGGCGGCCGGCGGGGGTCGCGCGATGAACGGAAAGGTCTATCTCAACGGTTCGATCGTCGACGCCGACCACGCGCGGATCTCCGTGACCAGCCCGGCCTTTCTTCACGGCGTGGGACTGTTTGAGACGCTGCGGACGTACGGCGGCCGACCGTTCCGCCTGGCCCGGCACATCGAGCGGATGCGCGAATCGGCGGCGCGCCTCGGGCTGTCCGTCGGCGATGCGATCGGGCGGATCCCGTCCGGCGTCGAGGAGGTGCTGGCGGCCAACGGCATGCCGGATGCGCGGGTGCGGATCACCGTCGCCCCCGCGGGCGGTCCGGACGGCCGCGGAGAGGCGATGCTGCTGATCACGGTGCAGGAGGCGGCCACGTATCCGCAGGAGCTCTACCGGCGCGGCATGACGGTGTGGCTCGACGCGGCCTTCCGCCAGTCCTCGACGGACCCGCTCGCCGGCCACAAGACGACGTGCTACTTCGCCCGGCTCCTGGCGCTGCGTCGGGCGCGGGAGCAGCGGTGCGACGAGGCGATCTGGCTCACGCCGGACGATCGGCTCGCCGAGGGGTGCGTCAGCAACATCTTCCTGGTCCGGGACGGCGTCGTGCGGACGCCGCCGACGGACACGCCCGTGTTGCCGGGCATCACGCGGGCGGCGGTGCTCGAGCTGGCGCCGGCCGAGGGTCTCCGCGCCGAGGAGGGCCCCTGCACCCCGCAGGACCTGATGACCGCCGACGAGGTCTTCCTGACCAATGCGGTCATGGAGATCATGCCGGTCACGCGCATCGGTCGCCGGGCGATCGCCGACGAGAAGGTCGGCCCGCTGACGCAGCGGCTCGCGGCGGCCTACCGCGAGCTGACGCGCACGGAGGCCGTGTAGGGCCCGCGGACGACGCGGGCGGATACGCGCGGGCGGCGCCCCGGCGGATCAGGCGAATTCCTTCGGAAGCTCGTAGCCGGCGCGCCGCGGGCGCGACAGCATCCCGTTCGCCTCGTCGTCGCCGATGAACCGCTCGGCCTTCGGGTCCCACCGGAGCTTTCGCTTCAGGTCGCGGCAGATGTTGACGAGGTAGCACACGGTTGTGGATCGGTGGGCGATCTCGATGTCCGCGTTCGGGCGATTGCGCGTGCGCATGCACTCGAAGAAGTTGTCGAAATGCCACTTGCACTCGCCCGGCACGTTCGCGGGAAGCGTGGTGGGCTGCGCCTGGAGCAGCTCCGGCCGGTCGGTCGTGAACGAGCCCCGCTTGATCTCGATGCGGCCCTTGTCGCCGAGGAAGATCGCGCCGAGATCGGCGAGGTCCCGCTTGGGCCCGTGCAGCTTGAGCAGCGTGCCGTTGGCGTACTTCAGCGTCACCTTGCACTGCGGACCGGGCTCGTCGGGGGTGATCTCGACGGGGCCGGTGTGGTCGGTGCCCAGGGCGCACTGGACCTGGTCGAGGGCGTGCGTACCCCAGCCGGTGACGCCCCACGACTGGCCGCCGCCGTCGTAGTCCCACCAGATCGCCCACTTGTACTGGAGGTCGGGGTGATACGGGCGCAGCTCCGTCTGGTTGCACCAGGCGTCCCAGTCGAGGCCGTCGGGCACGGGCTGGCCCGGCTTCGGCGTCCATCGCGTCGGGGGCTCGAAGTTGCAGGCGACGACGGTGTGGACCCTGCCGATCGCGCCCTCGCGGACCAGGCGGCTGGCATAGACGTTGCTCGGAATCGAGCGCTGCTGCGTTCCGACCTGGAAGACACGCTGGTATCTCCGCGCGGCCTTCACGAGCGATCGGCCCTCGGCGATCGTCAGGCACACGGGCTTCTCGGCGTAGACGTCGAGGCCGGCCTGCATCGCGTGGATGGCGATCAGCGCCCGGGCGTGCGTCGTGGTGGCGACGAAGACGGCGTCGAGCTTCTCCGCCTCAAGCATCCGGCGGTAGTCGGTGTACCGCTGCACGCGGTCGCCGTTCGGCAGCATCCTGGCCGCCTCGTCGACGCGTTTTTGGTAGCAGTCGCAGATGGCGATGAGATCGGCGTGCTGGGCGAGGTTCTCGCCGGTCATCAGGTGCCGGCCGCGACCGCCGGTGCCGATGAACCCGACGCGGATGCGGTCGTTCGGGCCGAATCGGGTTTTCGCCGGCTGCATGCAGCCCGACAGCACATAGGGAAAGGACACACCGGCCGCCGCCGCGGCCGCCGTCTTGCGGAGAAACGCGCGTCGTTTCATGGGTGGATTGACTCCGTTTCGAGAAGCAGCCGTTTCCAGAAGCAGGAGGAACGATCCAGGCACCTCCGCCGATCGATGGAGCGTACCGCAGCACCCGACGCCACGCAAACAGGCACCGGCGCGGGAAGCCCCTCGCCGGGTGCCGCCGGTTGCACGCCGTCTTCGTTCGCGCCACGCTGCCGATGGATCGGCATTCGTCGGGAGCCGGGGCGTCATGAGACACAGACCAAGCGCGACGCATCGATCGGCCCGTGCGGCCTTTCCGCGGATGACCATCTCCATCGCCGCATACGGCAGCGATGGAAAGCGGAAAAACGAGAAAGCGAAAAAACATTCTGAAGGGCCGTATCGGGAGTATAACTGTGGTGCGGTATCGAAGGGCAGACGGGATGTGCAGGCTGGGTCGTTGCTGAGCCGAAGGCCACGCGTTGACCCACCCTCATTGCCCGGCACGGGGGAGCGTTCCAAGTTCGTTCGAATGGAAACCGGCTCTTTGACGGCGCAAGGCCCGCGGGCTGCGGGCATTTCGTTTGCCTTCCCGTCGGGCGAGCGTTATCTTGTTGCCGCAGGCGCGGGGGCGTCGACAGAGGTCGTCGATCGCGCCCCGCGGGTGGGAGCCAGGAGAGACGCCATGCTGAGGATGGAGAGAGAGTTCGCAGTCGTTGCGGTCGGGATCTGGGTGCTGGCGGCGGGGACCGGAACGGCCCCGGCCGGGACGATCGGCATCCCAAACGCCTCGTTTGAATCCCCCTACGTCGAGTTGGCCGTGCCCTACGCCACATCGGACATCGCGGACTGGCAGAAGGCCCCGATGCCCGACTGGTGGCCGACGCTCGGCTATACCGCCCAGCAATGGATCGAGACGGCGGGCGTCTTTGTGAACCTCCCCTTCGCACCGGTCGGCAACGTGGACGGTCGCCAGGCGGCCTTCCTGTTCGCCACGCCGGAGGCGGAGTTGTTCCAGGACCTTGATGCCCGATTCGAGATCGGCCAGGCGTACGACCTTACGGTCAGCATGCAGGGCGGCGGCAACCCGACCTACACGCCGCCGATGAAGGCCGGCGTGACGATGGAGATCCGGCTGTACTACCGCGACGAGAGCGGCCATCGCGTGACGGTCGGCAGCGCGGTCGTCACCAACCCGACGGAGAACTACCGCATCGCGTTCCTGGCGGATCACACGCTGCATGTGCCCGCCGTCACGGCCGCCGATGCGTGGGCCGGCAAGCCGATCGGCGTACAGTTGATCTCGACCGTCAGCCTGGCCGACGCGGGCGGGTTCTGGGACATCGACAACGTCCGCCTGACCGCCATCCCGGAGCCGGCCTCGTTGGTGTTGCTGGCCGTGGGCGTCTGGCGGCTGTCGGTGCGGCGGACGCGCATCGTACGGCGACGGGAGCCATAGAGGGGACTTATGGGCATGACCCGGGCACCTTCACGTCGCCGTGCGTTCACCCTGGTGGAACTGCTCGTCGTCATCGGCATCGTGGCGCTGCTCGTGGCGATGCTGGTCCCCGCGCTCATGAAGGCGCGGGAATCCACCCGCAAGGTCGCCTGCCTGTCGAACCTGCACCACATCGGCGTGGCCATCCAGGCTTACGCCCACGGCAATGGCAACCGGATCCCCTTCGGCCCGAAGGCCCCGCCGGCGCTGACCGCCACCAACTTCTATCCGGTCACCGGGGCGCCGACGAGCCTGATCTCGCTGATGAACGGCGATCCGGTCGGCCTCGGCCTGCTCCTGCGCCGGCACCTGTCGCAGCAGGCGACGGCCATATTCTGCCCCGGCAGCGACCAACCCACCGACGCCTACGCCGAGCTGGCCAAGGTCGGCCGCCGGCAGGCGCAGTGCAGCTACTACTACCGCCACGGCTCGGTGACCCGCTGGTACGACGCCTCGCGTTCCGCCGACCCGCCCGCGCCGAATATCACGCTCGACAACCTGGGCCGCAACCGCCGGGGCCGGCCGATCCGGGCGCTGGTCATTGACACGCAGTTCCCGGCCCCGCCCGGCCTGGCCGCATTCGGCATCGTCCCGCGGACGCACCACCGGCAGAGGTCGACCGGCATCCTCTTCGCCCAGGGCCACGCCCTGTCGCGCCCCAACACCGACGGCCGCTTCACGGTCCGCCTCGACGACTACGACGCCCTGATGAACGCCTTCGACCGCATCCTGGCCGCCCTCGAAAACGCCGACGCCGAACAATAGGCCCGCCCGCCGTAGTTCCCGCACAGCGTGCGGAGATGCTCGGGTCGCGGCCCCGAGCCGCCCGAGGGGTTCGGGATTCGGGTTCCGGGTTTCGGGTCCTGGAATCTACGGACCGGTCGCTCCCCGCAGCACGGCTGCGCGCGGCAGCGAGCGTCCTCCGTCGCAACCCGCGTATGACTCCCGCAGGAATCGTGGTTGCACCCGAAAGGCGCGTTAGTTAGGTCGTCAGGAAGGTACTCCCTCTGCGCAGGGGACACCGCCGACCCATCGGCCTTACGAGGCGGGGCCCGGGGCGGGTTTGCCTCATCGGATGCGTCTCCGGCAGTCAGCTCGCCGGAACCTGTGTCGGGCAGCACAGTTACGTGCAGGGATGCCCGGTCCTGGTTACGTTGCGTAAGCCGGGGTCGGAGGCGCCTGCGTGCCGACGACGAACGAGATGGCACCAACACGCGCGCGAAAGCGGCGGTCAGGCACCAGCCATACAGGGATCCACCGTCACCGGCGTCGCGGGAGGGGGTTGCCGCACACCGTCGGGCGCCTCCATGGGCCACTGGGGAATAAAGTACCGAACCAGTGCGAAATGGTACAGCTCTGGGTCGCCAAGGGTGCTGCGGAGCGATGGTGCCGACTGGGTGCGCGCGGAGTTACAGCACTGGTGCGTCCGGCTGACGCGCGCATTACGCTCAAGCCAGCAGCGTCCCTGAGAATCTGACGAGATTTTGCTTGACTTCTGCTGCATTGTGTGTATGCTCCAAATCCTGCGGTGGCGATCCCTGAGCCGGCGCGATATCCACTGAGGATATCCGCTGGAGGCAAACCCGCTGGTTTGGCCACCGCCCGAAAGCTAGGGGCACGGCATGAGGAGCAGATCACAGACAGCGCGCTTTTCCAGTCGATCGCCGCGAGGTGGGCTGCGCCGTCTCCTTGAGGTCGGCCACGACTGCAACGCTACGTTCAAGTCGTTTGTCCCACGCGTTTTCCGGTTGGACGCGATAGACCCACGTGCGATTGTCGCAGCTTACCGGAAGAATGGACTGGCCGATGGGGCGATTGGACCGAGACGATAGAACGTCGGCAAAGATACTGCGCGTATGCTATCCGTGCAGCAACCGGTAAGCGTTTCGTGAAAGGAGGCGATGATGTCACTGCGAAGGCCGTTCGCTCGGTTTGCATTGTTTGGGATCGCGACGTTCTATGCGCACCTATCTGTGCTGGCGCAGGGGGGCAACAGCATCCACAGCCTCGAGTCCACGACCGATGTGGTCTTACCTGAGTTGCCCACTGTGGCTCCTGAAGCGTTCTACGAGGCGGCCCCCATTGGCGACGTGTTGCAGGCTCTTGTCGAAATCCCGGGGGGGCCGGGGATTCAGCAGGTCTTCCAGGCATTGGCGCTGCGCAAGGCGGAGGCGCTGCCACTGATCAAAGACAAGCTCGATGCGGGGAGCATGTGGGAGCAGCTCCGAATCGCTAAGTTTCTGCAGTTCAGCCCGTGGCCCGAGACCTCTCCGAACCTGAGCCGCCTCGCTCGCGACAGGTCGGCCCATTGGCTGGCGCGGCAGGGCGCCCTTTACGCATTGGGCGAGCTTCGTGATCCGACCGCCGGCACGGAGGTAGCGCCGATCCTGAATGAGCCCGGCTGCCCACCCGGGGTTCGGCTGGTCGCCATCGCGACGCTGGCCCGCGTCGGGCATCGACCGGCAGCCGAAGAGATTCGGCGATTCGCCAAGGACGACGACGTGCACACCCGGCTCTTCGCGAGCCGTGCGCTGGCGGAATTCGGGGAGCCGGTGGACCGCGAGTTCCTTCAGTCCGCCTTGGAGGACTCGGACTACGTGGTACGTCAGGAGGCATGTGAAGCGCTTGCCCGGTTGGGCGGCGATGACGTCGCTGCGAGACTACGCTCCGTATCTCAGAACGACGTCAATGAGGCTGTTCGTGCAGCAGCGCGGATCGGCCTGCTCGAACGCCAGATCCGCAAACGCGCCTCGAGCGAGAAGGTCGAGCTCTTACGAAGCGCCTTGGGCGAGGCCGATCGGCGTACGGCAAGCTGGATCGTTCGGACCATGGTTCGCGAGTGCGGCACGGAAGGCCAGGCCTGCGCGAGGGAACTGAGCACGAGAAACGATGCGATCGGCGATCGCGCTCGGGTTTTCCTGGTTTCACGCAACTTGCCCTCGGCGACTGCTTCGACAGTCCCGCAGGCCCAGACCGATGGTGAGGTCGGAATCGAGCCGTTGCACGCAGATGACCCGACGCATCAGACGCTGATGGAATACGCTGCGAGCAAAGCCGGCAGCCTAGATACTCCGCTTTCCTTCATGAACACGCAAAAGACGCGAATGACGGAAGGGGCAAGAGATGAGGATTCATCGTTCAGGTTTCGGGACCACGGATACAACCCGTTAACCAATACAGGGTTTTGCGTGCCTAACGTTGGTTGTTTCGCCACCGCGCGCGAGACCGCGTCGGCCCGCTGGACGGACATGAACAATGCATTCAGCAGCGGACGCTTCGATGGCGGCGATGGAGATGGCGCTTGGCACTACCTAGGCCGCGTTTCGCATCTTCTGCAGGACATGTCTTCGCCTTTGCATGCTATGGGGACGTATTGGCATGCGCTCGGTTGCCAGTTTGAGGCTTATTGGGAGAGCAACGATTCGAGTCTAAGATATGTCTTGAGCAGTATTGGCGGCCCTTTGCACAGCGGCGACTCGCTGCCCTCGGACGCTACGGCGAAGCAGGACGGCTTCACCGTTGAGAGAATCCAGTTTCGTTACAGCAACAGCTGCCCCAACAAGGGCAGCGACGATGTGCGTGGATGGGTTGAAGTCCTCGCATGGATTACGTATTTCCGGGCTACGTATTGGGGCGAGGTAGCGTTCGGAAGCTCAGGTGGCAGCGGCGCCGCCACGTCAGCGACGACAAGCAGCACGAGCTTCACCGATGGTACCGTCTCCGCCAAGACGAATGCGCTTCACACCATGTTCAACGGCAACGTTCGATGGATTGCGGGCTTCACCGACAACTACTATGAGATCACCGACCGCAACGGGTACGTGTTTCGATGGATGAGTTGGACGGACATCGATGACTGGAGTTCGTGTGGGCGCAACTGGGCAAACGGCTATAAGGACAGCTCCATCAGAATCGGCGGAGGCGATGACGATGTCCGCGGCGTCCGGATCACCGGGCGATTCTGGTTTGACACGTGCGAACTGGGTAAGGACGCATCGGGCAGTTTCAACAGGAGGTGCTATCCTAACCGGTATCCCAGCGGCGATTCCATGACGGATGATCTTCACTTGTACTACGGTAAGTATGGTTATCCGCTTACGGTTCGATACAACGCGGGCCTGCTTGGGCTGGCGAATCGTCGAGTCACGGTGAAGACCTGCGGGGAGCAGGCGAACGGGTTCGCGTGGAGTCGCAAGGACAACTTCGGCAATGGCCCCACGTTCAACACGGCGGCTGCCGGTGCCAATTACTACTTCGTTGCCAAGAGCCAGGTTGATCTCACCGCGCCGGCGAACAGCACGAGCGGCGCCGCTTTTGTTCGCTGGTTGAAGAATGACGCTTCACATTCGACGAGTCGCACAATCACCATCAACACAACGTCAACGTGGATTCCTCGCGGCGGTGACGTGTATACGGCTGTATACCTGCCGTCTGCACCGACCGGTGCTTCGGCAAGTCCGAACCCGGCGTGTGCTGGACAGTCGGTGACGCTGTCGGCCAGCGGCGGCTCGGGCGGCACGTACAAGTGGTACTCCGGCAGTTGCGGGGGTACGTACGTCGGGAGTGGGCAGTCGATCTCGATCACGGCGCCAAGTTCGACGACGACGTACTACGTGCGTGTCGAGAACACGTGTGGGAACTCCAATTGCGCATCGGTGCAACTGACTGTGAACCCCGTACCCACGGCGCCGAGCGGCGCATCGGCAAGTCCGAACCCGGCGTGTGCCGGGCAGTCAGTGACGCTCTCAGCGAGCGGCGGCTCGGGCGGCACGTACAAGTGGTACTCCGGCAGTTGCGGGGGCACGTACGTCGGGAGCGGGCAGTCGATCTCGATCACGGCGCCAAGTTCGACGACGACGTACTACGTGCGTG
>CAZTVU010000186.1:0-10156 GCA_964617025.1 uncultured Planctomycetales bacterium
TGATCTGGTAAGGGATCTCGTCGACGACGATGGCGGTGCGGCCGCGGTTTTCCTCCGTGTGCAGCCTGGCGCGCAGGACGATGGTGCCGCGGCCGGTGTGGTAGGCCTCGCGGATGCCGCGACGGCCGCAGATGGTGCCGCCGGTGGGAAAGTCGGGGCCCTGGACGATCTTCATGAGGTCGTCGACCGTGGCGTCGGGATGATCGACGAGGTGGGCGATCGCGTCGCAGATCTCACGGACGTTGTGCGGCGGGATGTTGGTGGCCATGCCGACGGCGATGCCCTGCGAGCCGTTGACGAGCAGGTTGGGAAACTTGCCGGGCAGGACGACCGGCTCCTGGCGCGTGCCGTCGTAGTTGTCGATGAAGTCGACGGTCTCGTACTGGATGTCGTCGAGCATGTCGACGGCGGCCTGGGCCATGCGGGCCTCGGTGTACCGCATGGCGGCCGGGGGGTCGCCGTCGATGGATCCGAAATTGCCCTGACCGTCGATGAGCGTGTATCGCATGTTGAACGGCTGGGCGAGGCGGACGAGCGTGGGGTAGATGACGGCTTCGCCGTGGGGGTGGTAGTTGCCCGAGGTGTCGCCGGCGATCTTGGCGCACTTGCGGTGCTGGGCGCGGGGGCCCAGATTGAGGTCGTGCATCGCGACGAGGATGCGCCGCTGGCTGGGCTTGAGCCCGTCACGGACGTCGGGCAGGGCCCGGGCCATGATGACGCTCATGGCGTAGGTGAGGTAGGAGTCCTGCATCTCCTCGATGATGTGCAGGTCCTGAATCCGTTCGGGTTGGTCGGGCATCGCGGCTCCTGCTCGTCACGAAAACGCGGGCCGGCGGGCAAGAGGCGGTGGGTTCGTCCTTCCCCGTGCTCGGCGCCGCCGGAGCGATGTCGCCGGCGGGCCCCGGGCGCGTTTTCGACCGGTTTTTATAGCCGATTTCGGCCGCGGCCGCCAGCCGGCGCGTGGCCGGTCCACCCGGTGCCGGGGCGGCGGGCACACGATGAACGCGAAGCGACCCGGGCTGAGCGGCGACGGGAATCCGGGGCCCCGGCGCGGGAAGGCGTATGGGGTTGACCGCGGGGTTATCCGATGGGATGGTACGGGAGTTTGGCGGGCCGGGAAGGCATCGATGCGCCCTTGGTCTTTCTCCGGTTTTCCTCAACGAGGGTCAGGCCGGGACTGCGCTCAACCCCGCACTGGGGCGGCAGTGCCGCAGGACGGGCGCCGGTCGGACCGCCTCGGGCCGTTGCGTGCACCGTGTATTCGCCCGCGAACGCGGTGACGGCACACGGAGCCAAGCCGTCGTTGCCCCAGGCGGCGACGGCCGCCATACGGGACGGGACGCGTCGTCCGGGACCGAGGATGCAGATGACCTTCTCAACAAGGAGCACGATCCATGAAAGATCGGCAAACCTCACGACTGGAAAGACCGATCGGAACGCAGCTCGCACGCCGGGCGAGCGAGGCCGGTCTGCTCGGCCTCGTCATGGCATTGGCATGCGCCGGCTGCAGCCAGCAGATGCCGGACCGGGCGGAACGGATGACCCGAGGCTACATATATTACCTGGACGGCGCCGGCGGCGGCGGTATGTTCTCGAACTGGAGCGGGGGCCTGCGCAGGGGGATGCTGGATGCCGGCTACAGCGGTGCGGCCGAAATCTTTCGCTGGAACACCGGCCTGGGCGTCGTGGCCGACCAGGACTCGAGCGTCGAATACAAGCGAGGCAAGGCGTCGGAGTGCGCGCAGCGCATCCAACAGTACGCCCGGCAGCACCCCGGGGCTCCGGTCACGCTGGTCGGGCTCTCGGCCGGAACGGCCGTGACCGTGTTCGTGCTGGAAGCACTTCCGACGACCTGTCCGGTCGAAAACGTCATCCTGTGCGGCGCATCCATCGCATCGAATTACGACCTCACCCGTGCCCTTCATCGCGTACGCAACAGGATGTATGTGTTCACCTCAGAGAACGACGCCGTCCTGGCGTTCCTGGTGCCGATGGCCGGCACGGCCGACCGCGAGTCCGGGAACATCCCCGCGGCGGGCCTACGCGGCTTCCGGATGCCCGTCGGCGCCTCCGCCGAGACGCGAGCCCAGTACGCCAAGATCGCGTACATTCGCTGGAAGCCGGAGTTCGCGAGGTACGGAGACCTCGGCGGGCACACGGACGCCCTCAAGGCGCCCTTCGTGCAGCATTACATGGCTCCGCTGATCATGGCCGGCATGGCTCGCGGGGCGACAGTCGCTGCCGCGGCCGGCAAGGTGCGCAACCCGGACTATCAGCGGTGGGCGACCCTCGAGCCCGGCGCCTCGGCGACGTTCGAGGGTTATCAGGCGGCCGACGGAGTGAAGCAGCCCTTGCGCGTGACGGCGAAGCTGATCTCAAAGCATGAGGACCGCCTCGTTGTCGAGCGGACCTACGTGGCCATGGGCGGCGGTCCGAAGGAGCCGTCGCGCGTGCAGCACTTCCTTGTGGAAGCGACGATCGATCCGGCGGAACATCCGCTGACCAGCCCGACGGCAAGGATCTCCGAATCCCCCGGGGAAACGATCCTGATCGCCGGCAAGGCGCATCCATGCCGCGTGCGCGCCGTGCAGGCCGCCGGGACGTTCCCCGAATACGGTCGGGACATATCGGCCCGGTTGTGGCAGAACGACGACGTGCCCGGAGGGCTCGTGCGGATCCGGCTTACGTCCAATCGGGGCAACCGGCCGTTCGAGTTTTCGGGCGAGGTGGTGAGCTATACCGTCCGGTAGCGCTGCCGGTACGGGCGGGCTTGCGCCGTACACCCCCGGGAAGAGGCGGTGGGGCGCCCGGTTCGGAAGCACCGGGATCAGTCGAGGTATTCCCTCGCCCAGTATTCGAGGAACAGCAAGGCCCAGAGAAGGCTCGACAGGTTCATCCACGGCCGCGGCTGGTTGCGCAGGACCCAGTCGATGCCCCGCGGCGACACGATGCCGCGGCCGGCCAGGGCCCCGCCGCGCAGCAGGCGGGCCGTCTCATCGAGCAGCCCGCGTTTGAACCAGCGGCGGATCGGCACGCGAAAGCCCCGCTTCTTGCGATAGAGCAGCTCGCGCGGCACGTACCGTTCGGCGACGCGCTTGAGGATGTATTTGCCCGTGCCGTCGCGGATCTTCAGGTCCGTGGCGAGCGAGGCGCCGAACTCGCTGATCGCGTGGTCGAGCAGCGGCACGCGGCACTCGAGCGACCAGGCCATGCTCGTGCGGTCCACCTTCCGCAGAATGTCGCCGGGGAGGTACATCCGCGAATCGACGTATTGCGCGACGTCGACCGCCGACCAGCCGCGGGCCTCCGGCCCCAAGCGATGCTCCGTGAACGTATCCGTGTCGCCGGCGAGGCGATACGGCTCCGCCAGCAGGCGGTCCATAAGCCACGGGCCGCACAGGAGCTCGCGCGCCGCGTATTGCATGAGCGGACCCTGCCCGGCGGCCCGGTAGCGCAGAAGGAACTTCGCCTCCGGGGAGAAGATCGCCGCGCCCGCGCGGAAAGCCGCTCGCCGCGCGAGCCGCCGTACCCGCGAGTCGGCCGCCTCGATTCGACGAAGTTCGTCATAGCGGCGATAACCGGCAAACGTCTCGTCGCCGCCGTCGCCGGTCAGCGCAACCTTCACGTGGCGGGCGGCCACCTCGCAGACGCGGTAGCACGCCAGCGCGGACGAATCGGCGAAGGGCTGGTCGAAGCACCGCACCAGCTTCGGGATCGTCGCCATCGGGTCGAGCCGGACGTACTCCTCGTGATGCTCGGTGTGGTAGCGCTCGGCGAGCGTGCGGGCGAACGGGAGCTGATCGAAGCCCGGCTCCTCAAAGCCCACGGAGAACGTCTTGATCCGCCGGCCGGAGACCGTCGAGGCGAGGGCGACGACCAGCGACGAGTCGACCCCGCCGCTGAGCAGGGCGCCGACCTCGACGTCGGCGACCATATGGCTGTCGACCGCGGCGCGGAGCTCGCGGTCGAGCCGCTCGACGGCCTCCGCCTCGTCGGCGAGGCGCGGCCCGCCGTAATCCGGGTCCCAGTAGCGGGTGATCTCGATCTCGACGCGGCCGGTCCGGGCGTCGGGCCGTGCGATGAGCTGGTGTGCCGCCGGCAGCTCGCGGATGCCCTCGTAGATCGTCCACGGCGCCGGGACGTACTTCCACCGGAGGTACTCCCGCAGGGCCGGGGCGCAGAGGGCCGGGCGGCGCGGCAGCAGCGCGAGGATCGCCTTCAGCTCGGAGGCGAACAGCAGGCAGCGGCCGTCGTGATGGTAGTAGAGCGGCTTGATCCCGTTGCGGTCGCGGGCCAGCGTGAGGCGATCGGCGTCGAGATCGAGGACCGCGATGGCGAACATGCCCCGCAGCGACGTGACGAAGCCGCGCGGATCCCTCTCGTAGGCGTGGACGATCGGCTCGCCGTCGGAGTGCGTGCGGAAGATGTGCCCGTCCGCCTTCAAGTCGCGACGCAGCTCGCGGTAATTGTAGATCTCGCCGTTGTAGCAGACGTGGCGTCGGCCGGACTCATCGCCGATGGGCTGGTGCCCGCCGGCCAGGTCGATGATGCTGAGCCGCCGGTGTCCGAGGAACGCCCGGCGGTCGGGCGCGATGAGGCAGCCGCGGTCGTCCGGCCCGCGGTGGGCGAGGCAGTCGATCGCGCGGTCGAGCCGTTCGGCGTCGTCCACGCATGCCAGGGGCCCCGCCGCTATGCCGCCCACGATCCCGCACATCGTCCGTCACGTCCTCGCTTGCCGGATGTCCGTTGGCGGCACAGCTTATCGTATGGTGCGCTCCGAAACCGTCCTCCCGAAAACGGCCCCAACCGAACAATCGACGATCGAGCCGATCGCCACGAACATGTTGCGACGGCCTCCGCCGGCCTATAGCATGGTTGCCGTTCCGGCCGACGGCGCTCGGCCCCCCACGGAGGATAGTCATGCGCATGAACATCCGCACACTGTTCGCGCCCGCGCTCGCCTGCCTGTTGTTGCACAATAGCCTGCCCGGGGCCGTCGCGGCGGAGTTTCCCAAGCCGAACTACGACGAGGCGAAGGTGCCGCGGTACACGCTGCCCGACCGTTCTACAGGACGGACGGCCGGTCACGGACGCCCGGACGTGGACCCGCACGAGGCGGCCGGAGATCCTCGAGCTCTTCCGCACGCACGTGTACGGCCGGTCGCCCGGGCGGCCGAAGGCGATGACGTTCGCCGTCCTCGAAAGCGACAAGAACGCCCTCGCCGGCACGGCGATGCGCAAGCAGGTGGCCGTCCGCTTCACGGGCAGGGAAGACGGGCCGGGCATGGAGATCCTCATATACCTTCCCAACGCGGCCCGCGGGCCTGTGCCGTTGTTCGTGCTGCTCAACTTCTACGGCAACCAGTCGATCCACGCCGACCCGGCGATCCGGATCACGAAGTCCTGGGTCGGCGACTGGGTGCCGGGGGCCGTGAACAACCGGGCCACGGAGAAGTCGCGGGCCGCCGGCAAGGCGATGATGCCCGTCGAGCAGATCGTCGCCCGCGGCTACGGCCTTGCGACGATCTACTACGGGGACATCGACCCGGATTATGACGACGGCTTCAAGAACGGCGTGCACGCGGCGTTCGACAGGCCGGCAGAGGGCGGGCGCCCGGCCGACGCCTGGGGGGCGATCGCGGCCTGGGCGTGGGGCCTCAGCCGCGCGATGGACTATTTCGAGACCGACGCCGGCATCGATGCCAAACGGGTGGTCGTCCTCGGGCACTCGCGCCTGGGCAAGACCGCCCTGTGGGCCGGGGCGGAGGACGAGCGGTTCGCCATCGTGATCTCGAACAACTCCGGGTGCGGCGGGGCGGCGCTGAGCCGCCGGTGCTTCGGCGAGACCGTCGAGGCGATCAACAAGCGTTTTCCGCACTGGTTCTGCGCGAACTTCAAGCGGTACAACGGCCGGGAGGCGGAGCTGCCCGTCGATCAGCACATGCTGGTCGCCCTGATCGCCCCGCGGCCGGTGTATGTGGCCAGCGCGGAGAAGGACCTGTGGGCCGATCCGCGGGGCGAGTTCCTCGCCGCCAGGGCGGCCGATCCGGTCTACCGCCTGCTGGGCACGGACGGCCTGGCCGTCACGGAGATGCCGCCGCTGGGCCGGCCGGTCATGAGCACGATTGGGTATCACATCCGCCCCGGCGAGCACGCGATGGAGGACTATGACTGGCAGCGCTACCTGGACTTCGCCGACAAGCACCTGAAGAAGGGTCGCTGACGCACCGGAGCAGGTCCGATGGCTCCACGGGATATTCTCCCCGCGACCTCCGCGTTGCATCGCTCCTCGTCCCAGTCGGGATGCGCGGCGCGGGCCGCGCGTTTTGGACTGCGGCGGCCTTGCCGCCGCTTTCCCGCGGGCGCGCCGGGACGCGTTGGCGTGCGGCAGACCGTCCGAGCCAAAGCGGTGGGGTTGCCACCGCAGTCCACAGGGGCCGACGGACGACGGATCGCGTGAAGCGGATAGCCGCAAGCGCCCGAACGCGGTCGGACCGTCTTGCGAAACGCGTGCCGGGAGGATCGGAAGTCGGGCGATATCATGGGAAAACCAAGACCGGTCAAAAAAACGCGAGCAGAGCGTCGCATTGGGAGTACACCCGGGGTCCGATCCTGAGCTCGCCACATCATCAGACGTTTCTCGTTTTTCGGTTTTCGCCGTTGCCCACCGCAACGCCGGCGTTTGCCCGGCCTTCGGCGCGTGCTAGAATCGCGTCATCGGGGTTCGCAGGAGTCGACCGGTGGCCAGACCGACGAGAGTCGCCTTTGTCGCCCTGGGCTGCGCGAAGAATCTCGTGGATTCCGAGCGAATGCTCGGCCAACTGGCCGAGGCCGGGGCGGAGATCACCGCGGACGAGGCCGACGCGGACGTGATCGTGATCAATACGTGCGGCTTCCTCCGCGCCTCGCGCGACGAGGCCCATGAGGCGATCCGTCAGGCGCTCCGGCAGAAGAAGAAGGGGCGATGTCGTCGCGTCGTGGTGGCGGGCTGCCTCGTGCAGCGCGACGGCAAGGACCTGCTGGAGGCGTTCCCCGGGATCGATGCCCTCGTCGGCGTGCACAACCGCGACGACGTGGCGACCGCCGCGCTTCGCCGCCCGACGCCGGGGGCGGGCCGGCGCCGGCACGTGCCGGACCTCTACCTCGGCGACTACCACCCCCACGTGATGCTCGACACCGCCCGGCTGCGCCTCACGCCGCGGCCGTATGCGTACCTCCGCATCAGCTGCAACCAGCGATGCACGTTCTGCACCATCCCCGCGATCCGCGGGCCGATGCACTGCAAGCCGCCGGAGGTCGTCCTCGCCGAGGCCCGCGAGCTGATCGCCGACGGCGCGGTCGAGCTGAACCTCATCGGCCAGGACACGACGAGCTACGGCGAGGACCTCGGCCGGCCGGGCGGCCTGGCCGGGCTGCTCCGCGCGATGGATCGCCTGCCGGGGCTCGGCTGGCTGCGGCTGATGTACGCCTATCCCTCGGTGCTCACCGACGAGATCCTCGACGCGATCGCGGAGTGCGAGCACGTCGTGAAGTACGTCGACCTGCCGCTCCAGCACATCAACGACCGCGTGCTGCGGGCGATGCACCGGTGCGTGACGCGTGCGGAGACCGAGGCCCTGCTCCAGCGCCTGCGGGACCGCATCCCCGGCGTCGCCATCCGGACGACGCTGATCGTCGGCTTCCCCGGCGAGACGGACGGCGAATTCGAGGAGCTGCTGGCGTTCGTCCGGTCGTTCGGGTTTGACGCCCTCGGCGTCTTTCCCTATTCGCTCGAGCCCGACACCCCGGCGGGCCGGATGAAGCAGCAGGTGCCCGACGCCGTCAAACGACGGCGCGCCGACGCGATCATGGCGGCCCAGCAGGAGATCGCGTTCGCCAGGGCCGCCGAGCGGATCGGCCGCACGCTGGATGTGCTGATCGAGTCGCCCCCGGCCGAGGCGGGCGGCCTCTGCCGCGCCCGGCACGCCGGCCAGGCGCCGGAGGTGGACGGCCTGACGTACGTCGAGGGCGGGCCGTTTCGTCCGGGCGAATTCGTTCGCGTGCGGTGCGAGCGGACGCAGGGCTACGATTTGATTGCGCGCCCGGTCGCCGTTACCTTACCGGTCATCGGCGGCTCCTGAGCGACAAGGACGGCGGCGCGCGCGGCATGCGGATCAACCTTCCGAACCAGATCACGATCGGGCGCCTGGGCGTGTCGATCGTCTTCTTCATCCTCCTCGCCCAGTTCTCGGCCGTTGATCAGCCGCCGCGGCTGTGGCTGCTGGACGCGTGCGCCGTCCTGTTCATCCTCGGCGGGGTCAGCGACATCGTCGACGGGTACCTCGCGCGGAAGCAGAACCAGGTGACGACGTTCGGCCGCGTGATCGACCCGTTCGTGGACAAGGTGCTTGTGTGCGGGGCGTTCATCTTCTTCGCCGGCGGCGGGTTCGTGAAGGACGGCCGCAGCATCACCGACGTCACGCCCTGGATGGCGGTGCTCATCCTCGGCCGCGAGCTGCTCGTGACGGGCATCCGCGGCTTCAGCGAGGCCAGGGGCGAGTCGTTCGCCGCGACCTTCTACGGCAAGGCCAAGATGGTGCTCCAGTCGGTCACCGTCGGCTGGATCCTCTTCACGCTGGCCCATCCCGACGGCATGCTCGGCCAGCCGTTCTTCGTCGTCGGCCGCAAGGTCATGGTCTGGGCGACGGTCGTCGGCACGGCTCTCTCCATGATCAGCTACCTGGGCATGGCCCGGGGCATCCTGTCCGAGACGTCGAGGCCGGTGGAGAGGGCATGATCAGGCGCCTCGCGATCACCTTCTTCGGGCTGGGCTGCATGCCGTTCGCGCCGGGGACGTGGGGCTCGCTCGGGGCGATCGCCCTCGCGGGCGCCCTGTTCGCGGGCCTGCGGGCCGCCGGCGCGGGCCGATGGTTCGATCTCGCTCTCGCCGCGCTGATGCTTGCCGCCTGCGCGATGTCGGTCGTGTGGGGGCGTTGGGCGGTCGAGTACTTCGCCGCCCGGTCGCGAAAACCGGGCGACCCGGGGCCGTTCGTGCTGGATGAGGTCGCGGGGCAGTGGCTCTCGGTGATCGGTCTGCCCGTCGGCCTCCTGCCGCTGCCGACGGTGGCGGGCGTCTACGCGGTCCAGTTCTTCCTGTTTCGCGTGTTGGATGTGGTCAAGCCGCCGCCGGCGCGGCAGTTCGAGCGACTGCCCGCCGGCTGGGGGATCCTGACGGACGACCTGGCGTCGGCCGTTTACGTGAACATCCTCGGGCAGGTCTTCGTGCGGCTCTGGCTGGCGGCGCAAGGATAGAACGTCGTTGCCTGCGGCAACGACGCAAAGCGGAAAAGCGAGAAAGCAGAAAGCGGAAAAGCCGACGTGGGAAAGACGTTTCTCAAAACCACCAGGGCCGCGATCCGAGGCTGGACGGCGGACGGGCCCGGGTTCCCCGCCGCCGAGTGTCCTCGAACGCCTTTCCGCGGAAGACCTCCGTTGCCGGGGAAGACATGACCGATATCTTGCGGGCGATTGTGCTGGGGATCGTCGAGGGGCTGACCGAGTTCCTGCCCGTCTCGAGCACGGGGCACATGATCCTGGTCGAGCCGCTGCTGGGCGTCCCCGGCGGCGATCCGTTCTGGAGCGGCGTGTTCGACATCTTCATCCAGATCGGGGCGATTCTTGCGGTCGTCGTGTACTTCTGGCAGCGCCTGTGGCCGCTGGTGGTGCATCCCGCCGGCGTGCCGCTGCGCGAGCACATCCTCGTCAAGCTGTTTGTGGCGTTCCTGCCGGCGGCGGTGCTCGGCAAGCTGGCCGGCGACTTCATCGAGGCCAAACTGAAGTATCCCGGCCCGGTCGCGGCGGCGCTGATCGCCGGCGGCCTCGGGATCCTGTGGATCGAAAAGCGGTTCAACAAGCCGATCTTCACCGACGCGGCGCGGCTGCCGCTGCCGCAGGCCTTCTTCATCGGCCTGGCCCAGTGCCTGGCGCTCTGGCCGGGCATGTCGCGGTCGGCCTCGACGATCATGGGCGCCATGGTCATCGGCCTGAGCACGGCGGCGGCGGCGGAGTTCTCGTTCTTCCTGGCGATTCCGACGATGTTCGCCGCCGGCGGCTACTCGCTGCTCAAGCACCGGCACGAGATCCACGGCGACCGGGCCGCGCTGCTGGCGGTCGGCTT
>CAZTVU010000187.1:0-1415 GCA_964617025.1 uncultured Planctomycetales bacterium
TCCTCGTCAACGAGCTGCCGCTCGAGGCGTACCTGGCCGGCGTGATCACCGCGGAGATGAGCAGCCGCTGCCCGATCGAGTTCCTCCGGGCCCAGTGCGTCACGGCCCGTTCGTGGCTGCTGGCCTTCACGGAGCCGAAGCACGACGCCGAACCTTTCGACCGCTGTAACGATGACTGTTGCCAGCGCTACCAGGGCACGGGCGACCTCGGCGAGTCGGCGCTCGAGGCCGTCGCCTCCACGCGGGGGCTGACGCTCGTGACGGCGGACGGCCGGCCGGTCGATGCGAACTACTCCAAGAGCTGCGGCGGCGTGGTCGAGTTGCCCGAGCACGTCTGGGGCGTCCGCAAGCCGGGCCAGGCCGCCCTCGTCGACGCGCCGGACGGATCGCCGGCCCACCGCTTTCTGCCGGTCACCGACGCCAACATCCACGAGTACCTCGAGGGCGACTGGCTCCGCCAGACCGACGTCTACTGCAGCCCGCGCGTCGTGCCGGAGGAGAATCTCGGGCAGTACCTCGGGCGCGTCGACGAGAGCGGTCAGTACTTCCGCTGGCGCGTGCGCTATCGCCGGGCGGAGCTGGAGGACCTGCTCCGCCGAAAGGTGCCCGAGCTGGATCGGATGGCGCGGCTGACCGACCTGCGGGTGAAGCGCCGGGGCGTCTCCGGCCGGGCGACGGAGATCGTGATCGGCTACGAAGACACCGGCGGGGCCGCGTGTCGCCTGGTCATCCCCGACCAGTACCGCATCCGCCAGGTGATGCACGATCGCTTTCTCTACAGCAGCGCATTCGCCGTCCACATTGAGCGCGACGGCCCGGGCGGAGCGGCGCCGAGCGTCTTCACGCTCCGCGGGGCCGGCTGGGGCCACGGCGCCGGGATGTGCCAGATCGGCGCGCTGGGCATGGCCCTGCGGGGCATCGACCACGAGCGGATCGTCCGCCACTACTTCCCCGACGCGGCATTGGAACGACTATACACATAGAAGGCGGCCGCGCGGCTCGTCCGCGTGCGGGTGGCCGGCATCGTGGTCCGTGTGCTCAGCGCCCCCCGGCCGGTCCGTCGATCTCGACCTCGACTCCCGGGGACTCGCCGTGCCCCTCGTTGGCGTATTGCTCGGTGGCGATGACCTCGGCACGCCGGTTGGCGGAGTGCGCGGCTTCTGAGTACGCCGGCTTGACCCGCGGCTCGTAGTCGCGGCAACTCGCCGTCCGCAGGCACTCCTTCGCCACCCCGATCTCGATCAGGCGGCTGGCCACCGCGTTGGCCCGTTCATAGGCCAGGTCGCGCCCACTTCCCCTCCACCGGTACTCCTCGTCCCGGGACGTGTGCCCCTTGATGAGAAAAACGTTTGTGTGCCCGCGCATCCGGTCTGCGATCTCCAAATCGGAAGAGCGTCGTGTAGGGAAAAAGTGTA
>CAZTVU010000187.1:1425-6663 GCA_964617025.1 uncultured Planctomycetales bacterium
TCTCCGCGAGCCGCGTGAGCATCTCGGGCGACAGTGCGACCGAGTCGCGGTCGAACAGGACGGTCGTGCCGATCGTGGTCTGGACGCCGGTTCGGATGGTCGTGACGCGGTCATCGATGCCGGCGGTACCGTCGCGGGGCTGGCTGGCTTCGCCCTTGCGCCCCGCGCCGCCCTTGCCCGGTCCGCGGAGCTTCTTCAGCAGGATCTGCAGGTCGATGGGATCCTTCGAGTCCGCCGGCGGAAGGTACTTGAAGGCCGTGCGGATGGCCGCCGCAAGTTCGGTGAGCTTCGGTTCGGACGCCGGCGAATCGTTGTCGCCCGCGGCGAGGATCACGAAAAAGCTGAGCATCAGCGTCACCAGGTCGGCGAAGCTGATGATCCACAGCGGTGCACTTTCGCCCTTTTCCTCCTCGGGCGGCGCCTCTTTGTTGTGTGCCATGATGGGATCCCCGTCCCGGCCGCCGCGGGCGGCCGTCACGCCTCGCTCGTCCCGGTCAAGCCCCGGCGCGCGCGCTCCGAAAGGAACGACGCCAGCTTCATCTGGACGATCCGCGGATTGTCCCCCCCCATGATGCTCATGACGCCGGCGAAGATCATCTCCTTGCGGAACTTTTCTTCCGACGACCGGATGGAGAGCTTATCCGCGATCGGGCCGCATACCACGTTGCAGATCACGCATCCGTACAGCGTCCCGAGGAGGGCGACGGCCAGTGCCTTGCCGATTGCCTCCGTGTCGCCGCCCATGTTGCGGAACATGGCCACCTGGCCGATCAGCGTCGCCGTAAGCCCGAAGCCCGGCCCATACTTGCCCATCAGCTCGAAGAGTTTCTTTCCCGTCCGGTGACGCTCGGTCAGGGCCATGATCTCATGGGACAGCAACTGCTCGATCGTGGCCCGGTCGGCGCCGTCGACGGCCAGCTGGAGGGCCCGCTTCGTGAACGGGTCGTCTTGCTTTCGCGCGATCGGCTCCAGCGCCAGCACGCCCTCGCGCCGGGCCAGTTCGGCGAAGCCGACCATCTGCTCGATGAGGCGCTCCGGCCGCTCCTCTTTCGCGAAGATCCATTTCTTCAGGTATGCGAACACGCTGATGCAGGAGCGCAGGGGCATCGACAGCAGCACGGCCGCGAACGAGCCGCCAAGCACGAGCACGAAGCCCTCGGTCGAGTAGAAGGCCATGAGATGGCCGTGCGTCTGCTCGTACATCGCCCAGCCGATCGCTCCGACCGAGAAGACAATCCCAATGATCGTGGCAAGATCCATGTCGGTCCGAAGCACCTCTCGCCAGCGCTGGCAACGCCGGCAACCCGGGGGGTTCATCGTCCAAAAGCTCTTCGCACCTTCGTTGCTGCAGCGGATCGTAGCGACGTGCGGACGTCCTCTTACATCCCGTCTGCCGGCGTCGTCAAGTTATCGAGATGAACGAGCCGCCGATACGCCTGACAGGCCGTCGGGAAGTCGCCGCAGTGCACGCACGCGCAGGCCAGAAGCCGATAATCTTCGGCGGTTGCCTCGACGGACACGATTTCGCGGAGAAGTGCCACGGCCCGGCGATACCAGCCGAGGGCATAGCACCGGCGGGCCTCGACGCGCAGGGCGTCGGCCCGGCGCTCGATGGCGATCAGCGGCGCCAGGTCGGTCTTGCAGCGGTAGCAGACGGCATCGTCGCGGCGGGCGGCCCCGCACGTCGGGCACCGCTGCCGGCCCGGTGGGATCGCCTTGGCCTCGGCCGGGTCCTCGCTCACGCCTCCTCCAGGTAGAACAGGATGTCCTCCAGTTCTCCGATCGCCTTCTCGGCCGCCTCGGACCTTCCCTCCGCCAGGGCGCAGGTGATCTGCTCCGTGAGATTGACGACCGCCTCCTGGTCGTCCGTCGGAATGTCGGCCAGCAGCGCCCGCGCCCGCTCGATCACCGCCCGGCCCCTGGCGGCCAGCGGATCGCCGGGCCCCTCGTCCCGCGCATCCTCGACGTCCGCCGCCGCCGACTCGTCCTCCTCGCCGTCGCCCATCAGGAGGCGCAAACGCCGGCCGGCCGACTCCATGTCGTCCCTTTCGAACCGGCTCATCGCGTTGTCGATGACAATCTGCTTCTGAGGGCCCGTCCGCTTCTCCGTCGCCGTGACCTTCAGCATGCCGTTGAGGTCCAGCTCGAGCCGGCAGGTGACCGTGTTCGGCGCCGGCACGCGGCTCAGGCCGGTGACGCGGAACCGACCGATCCGCGTGTTCTTCAGGGCGTCCGGATCCTCGCCCTGAAAGACCTCCACCTCCACCTCCTCCTGGTTGTCCATCACGGTGCTGTACGCCTCCGTGCGCGACACGGGCAGGGGCGTGTTCTTGTGAATGATCGGGCTGAAACTGTAGGGGTACGGCAGGCCGTCGGGCTCGCCGAGCACGCTGATGCCGAACGTGTGCGCCGTCACGTCGACGAGGACCGCGCCGACGTCCTGCCCCGCGATGATGCCCGCCTGGATCGCCGCGCCCATCGCGACGCACAGGTCCGGGTCCACCTCCAGGTGCGGATCCTTGCCGGTCCGCTTTTTCAGCTCCTCCCGCACGAGGGGCGTGCGCGTGGCCCCGCCCGCCAGGACGATCCGGTCGATATCCCGGGCGAGGACGCCGGCGTCGTCGAGCGCCCGCTGCACCGACGCGGTCGTTCGCTCGATCAGCGGCCGGATCATGTCCTCGTACTCGTGCCGGTCCAGCTCCATCGAGAGGTGCAGCGGCGTGCCGTCCTTCTCGGCGATGAACTCCTCGTCGATCCGCGCGTACGGCTCGGCCGACAGGCGGATCTTCGCCTGCTCGACCGCCCGGAGCAGGCGGGCGTGGGCGCGGCGGTCGACGCGAAGGTCGATCCCGTGTTCCTTCTGGAAGCGGCCGACCACATGGTCCACCAGCAGCGCGTCAAAGTCGTCGCCGCCGAGGTGGACGTCGCCGTGGCTCGCGAGCACCTCGACCACGTCCCGCTCGATCCGGACGATGCTCACGTCGAACGTGCCGCCGCCCAGGTCGTAGACCATGATCGTCTGCGCGGTCGTCTGGCCCGCCTCGTACGCCAGCGACGCCGCCGTCGGCTCGTGCAGGATGCGGACGACCTCCAGCCCGGCCAGCTCGCCCGCTTCGCGCGTCGCCTGGCGTTGCGCGTCGTTGAAGTACGCCGGCACGGTGATGACCGCCCGGTTCACCGAGCGCCCCAGGTGCCGCTCGGCCCGCGCCTTCAGCGTCCGCAGGATGATCGCCGAGATCTCCTGCGGTGAGAACTGCTGATCGCCCATCCGAAGCTTCACGTCCTCGCCCATCCGGCGCTTCACCGACCGCACCGTCCGCTCCGGCGCCAGCAGCCATTGGTTCCGGGCCGGCTGGCCCACGAGGATCCGGCCGTCCTCTGTCAGCCCGACGACCGACGGCAGGATGCCCGTGCCGTCCTCCTCGATCACCCGCGGCCGGCCGTTCTCGACCACGGCCACTTCCGAGTTCGTCGTCCCGAGGTCAATCCCGACAATCGGTTCCTGGTCCATGGCTCACGTCCCGTCGGAATCGATCGCCGCCTCCGGCGGCGCCGCGGCCGCGCCGGCGACGGCGCGGACCTCCGCATACCGCAACACCCGACTGCCCCGCGCATAGCCCCGCCGCAGGACCTCGACCACCCGGCCGGGCGGCATGTCCTCGCGGCGGACCACGTCCACCACCCGCATCCGCTCCGGGTCCACCGGCAGGCCCTCGCACTCGATCGGCCGGATCCCGCGGCTCTCGAGCGCGGCATCGATCCGCCGCAGGGCGAGCTCGTGTCCCTCGATCAGCCCGCCGAAGACCGCGGCCGGCAGGAACCAGCCCCGCCAGCCGAGCCGCCGGCTCGCCTGCCGCGAGGCCTCGACGCCCCGCGCGAAGACCTCGCGGACATCGAAGAGCAGTTCCGCCCACTCCTTCTCCTGGCTCTCGATCCGCCCCTGCAGGTCGTCGCGAAGGCGATCCCGCTCGCGGATCAGCGACTCGACGGCCTCCTGGAGCTCACTGCCGACCTGGTCAAGCCCCTGGTGAAAGGCGTCGACCGCCTGGTCGAGCTGCTCGCGCGTCGCCTTGTTGCCCCGCGAGGCCAGGCGGAACTCCTGCTTGAGCCCGATCCACTCCGAGACGAGCGCGTGGAGGTTCATCGGCGACCCGTGGTTCTCCGACGGCCCGTCGCCCGCCGGCGACAGCAGGCGCCACGCCTCCGCCTCCAGGAGCCACTGCCGAAACGCCGAAAGGACCGCCTCGATCTCCTGCCGCGCCTCCGGCGGGGCCGTCAGCCCTCGTTCAAGAGGCTCAACAGGCTCGAGAGCCCCACCCGCTTCATCGACGTCCGACATCGTTCCTCCGTCAGCAGTTCATCGAGCGTCTCGCCCCGCGCCGGATCGAACAGGAACAGGGCCAGCCGCCGGTCCTCCGTCTTGATCTTCTCGTACGCGGCCGACACCCGCGCGAATTCCTCCGGACAGCGGTCGGGCGGGAATTGCCGAGCCGCGGCGAGGTACGCCTGCCGGACGGTCTCGTCGTCGTCCTCCGGCGTCACGTTGAGCACCTTGTACGGATCGGGCATCAGGGGTTCTCCGGTTCGGTCGCCGCGCGCTCGTCCCAGAGCAGCGGCTCCGACGGCTTCACGCGGCGCCGGCGCCGCGGCGGTCGCGGCGCCGGCAGGAAGAAATCCAGGTCCGATTCGTCGAAATCGTCCGAATCATCATCCGACGCGAAACCAAGCCGGGCGGCCACCCCCCGCGCGGCATCGATCAGCCGGCCCGTCAGGCCCGCGGGTCTGGCGGCGAACAGCATCGCCGCGACCTCCGCCGCCGTCGCCAGGTCGCCGGCTCGAACGGCTTCCTCGCCGGCCTTGTCCAGCAGGCGCAGCGTCTCGCGCGGCATCCGGCGGCGTTGCGTCCGGAACTGCGCGCGGCCGAGGTTCAGAATGAAGTGGCGGTTGCCCGGCCACCGTTTCGACGCCCGCGCCGCCCAGGTCTCCAGCGTCGCCCACTCCTCGTTTCGGCGCAGGAACTCGCAGATCGCCAGGGCCTGCTCCTCGGTGAAGTCTTCCCGCGAGGCGGCCCGTTCGAGGTAACGGATCGTCGCGTTCATGTGCAACGACTGACCCTCGTATGCCTCCTCCGGGTCGATATGGAGACTCGCGATTTCGGCCAGCTTCGCCGCGTCGGCGGCGGTCGGTTCGTGCTGCCACTGCTCGGCGAGCCGCTGCTCGATAAGATTTCTCACTTCC
>CAZTVU010000187.1:6673-10153 GCA_964617025.1 uncultured Planctomycetales bacterium
GCCGCCTCGATCGCCATCCGGAAGGACACCGGCAAGGGCCCTTCGCCGGAATCCATCGCCCGGGCCAGCAGGGCCTCGGCGCGCTGCGATTCGCCCGCCCGCCACTCCATCGCCGCCCACTTGCAGTACAGGTCCGGGGCTTGCTCCCCGGGGCTCAGCAGTCCTTCGGCCTGCTCAAAGTCCTGCCGCGCCAGCTTGAGATTGCCGTTGCTCAGACGCCGGCGCGCCGAGGACAGGAAACACGCCCGCATTTCCGCACGGACCTTCGCGTTGAACGGCTCCGCCTGCCGAGCGCGGTCGAAGTACTTCAGGGCCTTGCGGACCGCGTCCCGCTCAAAACAGGACTTGCCCAGGAACATCAGGCTCGGCACGTCCGCCGGCCACCGCTCGAGGATCGCCTGCGCCTGCTGCTCCGCCGCCCGTGTCGCGCCCCGGTCGATCAGCAGCCGGAGCAGCTTGTCGTGCGTATCACGGTCGTCCGGGTGCAGCTTGATGCTGTTGCGATAGCAGGTGGCCGCGTCGAGCGGCTGCACACGATAGGAGTATGCCTCGGCGGCGGCCTCGGCCAGGTCGTCCGGATCGCAGTGCCGGGCCCGGTCGCCCATCCGCTTCCACACCATCGCCTGCGCCCGCGCCTTCAGCCGTACGGGACCTCCGGCAGTTGTCGAATCATCTCGACGCAGGCCATCCACAGGTACACCGCCCCGGACGGATCCCGGCGCTCGTGCCAAAGGGCCAGCGTCCGCGTCCAACGCGGGTCCTCCGCGAGTGTGCCGAACGTCCGGTGGGCGGCGCGGTCATCCAGCTCGTCCCAGTCGAGCGACAGGCACAGCACCCGTCCCAGACGCTCCGCGTACGCCTTGCGCTCCTCGGGGCCGACCAGGCCGATCAACTGCCGGCTCAATTGGAGGATCGCCGGCGTGTCCTCTCTGTCAATCGCGGCCTTGATCTGCTCGAGCACCGGGAGCCGCGGATTGCCCATGCAGGCCATCAGCTTCTGCCGCATCTCCGGCGACAGATCGCCGTTGCCGTCCGCGCTCACCAGCGACCGCAGCAGCACGGCCAGGCGGCCGGCGCGCCCGGACAACCCCGGGCGCTCCCAGCACGTCCGGGCCCGCGCCGCGTCGCCCTGGGCATGGGCCGTCAGCCCCAGCAGGAGCCACTTCCAGCTTTCGCACGGGCTGTTCAGCCCGACGAGCTTGAGCTCCGCCGACGCGGCCGCGTCGTCGCCCCGCTCGAATGCCTCAAACGCTCGTCGGATCCGGAAGGCGTCGTCACGAATCGCCCCGTTGCACAGCCGTCCGAACTCCTCCCCGCGCGCGACGACCTCGTCCGCCAGCATCACCCGCGCCCGCGCCTGCTCGCCGGGGTCGCGCAGCCGCTGAAACACCCCCAGCGCCGACGCGTACTGCCGGCTCCGAAGGCCGCACTCGAACACCATCCACAGCACGTCTTCGCCGACGTGCCCGAGCGACAGCGCGTGGCTCAGCACAACCGCCGCCTCCGGGTACAGGTTCTGCGCCATCAACTGGCGCGCCCGGTCCGCGTACAGCTCGCCGAGCAGCCGCGCGTGCGCCTCCGTCGGCTCGCGCTTGTGGCACTCCTTGGCGATCTCGACGGCGACGCGGATGTTGCCGCGATCGCGCGCCTGCTGCGCCTGCCGCAAAAGGTCCGCGATGGGTTGCCGCCGGTATTCCAGTGAAGCGCTCTTTTTGTGCTTATCCCGGCGACGCGACATGCCGCGAGATCCTTCTCTTGGTGCATCGGCCCGTCGGCGGATGTGAAACCCGCCGCGTGTGCCGCGCGCGTGCCGCCAGCGCCTCTTCAGGCTCGCGCGTCGACACTGCCACGCTGCGCACAGCACTCCGGCACATAAACGAACGACGTCCGTTTCGCCCTGATGCCGGGGGCAGCGTGCCTGCCCGTGCACCGGCGGAAAGCCGTCGGCGGCGATCCGCTGGGCTTCCGAACCCGTTGCCTCACTAATCTACCAGCGCGGCCGCGCTTACTAACTACAAGGGTAGAATTGCGCGTGCCTTGGCGGATGGCCCGCAGCGCTGTTCGCGGAGCGACGGGTCGCTCGGGTTCACCCTGTGGCCATGCGGCGGTGCGAGCAAGCCTGTCGCAGCGGATCCCAACTTATAGGGTTCCCTGCCGGGTGCGCTACCACGAATGGTATGCGGGCGAGGGGCGGCTCGGATGAAAACTCACAGGCTTCGCGAATCCTGACGGCCGGCCGTCTCCCACCGCTCCATATTGGCGATTTAGTTTATCATAATAAACGGTCACTGCGCTCAAAACTATGTCTATTAGAGCTTTACGATCGGACCCCTGGCAAGAGAAATCGGCTTCGTCCGCTCGTTTAGAGGATGATTAGGCTTGCGTTTGCGACCCGTCGCCGCTAAAGTAATGGGGAGCGACGGGGTCGGCGTCTACGGCGTAGAACCGCTCGCTCAATTCGCCTGTGTCGTGTTACGGAGTACCGAGTTGCTCGGTCGTGTTCGGTCTGGAAACGGAGGCAGAAAGATGTTGAACAGTCGTGGATTGGTGGTTTTGGCCCTGTTGGCCGTGTGTACCGCGCCGGCGTTCGCCGCCATGCCGGACAACATGAGGGTACTGGTGACGCGGGCCCAGGTGCGCGGGGATACCACCGGTGCGATCGGTGGTTTCGCCTATCAGGCCTCGACGGGCGACTTCTACACGGCCCAGTTCGGCAGCGGGTCGTCCATTCGCTACTGGCTCACGCCGGTGCCGGCCTACGTGGCGGATTCCGACCTTCAGCGGATCGCACGGTCTTCGGATGTGCCCGGCGGTCTGACCGCCTCGAGTTGGGCGGGGGCGATCAATACCTCGTGCCTTTTGCCGAACCCGGCCACGGTGACGTACAACGGGCAGACCTATCCCCCCGGGACCCTTTGCGTGCTGACCAGCAACGGAACGATCGTCAATGACGGCACGGTCCGGTGGGACTATACGAAGCGCCTGCTGACGTACGACCTCCGCAAGATCGGCGCGCCGACGTCCGCGCTGCCGGACTACGCCAATGCGCAGGACGGCAACGGCAACGTGATCGGGGCCGCCGGCATCGCCGACTGGAACGATGTCTTCACGTCGCTCGTCACCAAGCAGCAGATGGCCGACGCGATCGGCGTCGGGGGGACGTCGGCCAGCGACAACCTCGGTCGTCAGTGCGCCTGGTCCAGCGATGCCCAGGCCGTCTACTTCCTGGATTCCAGCGCTACGTTCGGCGGCATCTGGAAGAAGGACATGGTGGGCGGGTCGCTGGCCCGCATCCTCACGGAGACGGGCGCCTCGCGGCCCAACACGGAACCCTCCGTCGTCCCGACGAGCGTGCGGGACTTCACCGGCGGCGCAAAGACCGGCGATCAGATCCTCTTCGAAGGTGGCGGGACGGTCAGCGGCAACGCCGGCGGCCTGAACTGGCTCGTTGACGACGGCACGTTCGGCGTGGCGCTTGCG
>CAZTVU010000188.1:0-10114 GCA_964617025.1 uncultured Planctomycetales bacterium
TCTCGCTTTCTCGTTTTTTCGTTTTCCAGCGTTGGCGTATGCAACGCTGGGGGTACTGTGGAGCGGGTTGACCCCATTACCAGACGTTCTTCGATGATATCCCCAGGTTTCCTGGTTTCCCGGCAAGCTTTTCCGAACACGGTCCGGCGTCGTTCGGGCGCTTGCGGCGACCCGCTTCGCGCCATCCAGTGTTTGTTGGCGGCCGTGGACTGCGGTGGCAACGCCACCGCTTTGCCTCGGAAGGCCTGCCGCACGCCGGTGCGTCATAACACGCCCCAGGAAAAGCGGCGTCATGGCCGCCGCACCCCTCAACGCCGGGTGTCACGGGCAGCGTGCCTGCCCGTGCTCTGGCGGACAAGCCGCCAGTGGCACTCCCCTCGAACGGTGTGATGGTATGAGCGACCCAACGATCGTTGACCTGCGGAGCGACACCGTCACGCGGCCGACGCCGGGGATGCGGCGGGCGATCGCCGAGGCGGATGTCGGCGACGACGTCTTCGGCGATGACCCGACGGTCAACCGCCTGCAGGAACGCGTCGCCGAACTGTTGGGCAAGGAGGCGGCGCTGTTCATGCCGTCGGGGACGATGGCCAACCAGACGGCCCTCCGCGCCCACACCGAGCCAGGCGACGAGATCATCGCGCACGTCGACTCGCACGTGTACCAATACGAGGGCGGCGCCCCGGCCGCGCTGTCCGGGTGCTCGCTGCGGCTCCTCCACGGCGACCGGGGCCAGTTCGACGCGGACAAGGTCCGCGCCGCCGTCCGGCCGGACAACCCGCACTTTCCGCGGACGCGGCTCGTGGTCGTCGAGAACACGCACAACCGCGGCGGCGGCTCGGTCTGGCCGGTTGAGCGGGTCGCGGCGATTCGCGAAGTGGCCGACGCAAACGGGCTGGCGATGCACCTCGACGGCGCCCGGCTGATGAACGCCTGCATCGCATCCGGCCGCCGGCCCGCCGACTATACGCGGTACTTCGAGACGGTGTCGATGTGCTTCTCCAAGGGGCTCGGCGCGCCGGCAGGGTCGATCACGGCCGGCACCCGGGCGATGATCCGGCGCGTGCTCCGGTTCCGCAAGATGTTCGGCGGCGGGATGCGCCAGGCCGGCGTGCTGGCCGCCGCCGCCCTGTATGCGCTGGAGCACCACGTCGAGCGGCTGGCCGAGGACCACGCCAACGCGAAGCGCCTGGCGGCTGCCCTGGCCGAAATGCGCGGCCTGTCGCTCAACCCCGCCGATGTCGAAACAAACATCGTGTATTTCGATGTGGACCCGTCGCTGGGTACGGCCGCCGCATTCCGCGACCGTCTGCACGCCGAGGGCGTCTGGGTGAACGCCACCGCCCCGCAGCGGATTCGGGCAGTCACACACCTCGACGTCAGCGCAGAGTGCATCGACCGGGCCATCGCCGTCTTTCGCCGCCTCACGAGCCGATAGGCCGGCCGGGGGCAGAATGGGGTAGAAGCGGAGGCGCATCGCCGTACGTGCGGTGTGAATCGGGCTCGGACCTTGTGAGGTCTGAAAGCGACGCCGTGGGGATGGGAGCTGATTTCCACGGGTTTCGCTTCGCTTCACCCGTGGCTACGATCCTTCGCCCCTTCGGGGCGGGTATCCACGACCTTGGCTTCGGCCCTTCGCCTCTTCGGGGCGAGCGTCAACGGAGCCGGCCGTCGCCGCGCCGCGCAGGTTGACGATCGCCGCCGGTCGGATACCCTACGTCGCTTACGGATCCACCCAATGGAAGGCATGCCATTTGCACTCAGCCAGAAGGCGCGCCGGACGGTCGCCCCGCCCATTAGTTATCTCATGGCGGAGGGGGTGACCAATCCGAACCTGATCAGCCTTGCCGCCGGCCTGGTGGACTACGACAGCCTGCCCGTACGCCGCGTACGAGAGGCCCTGGACCGGCTGTTGGCGAACGAGGCACTCGGACGGGCCGCTCTGCAATACGGCACGACGGCGGGGCTTGCCGACCTCCGCGAGGCGATGCTGTGCCATTTCGAGCGACTGGAAAGTAAGTCTCGCCAGCAGATGAAGTTATCGCCAGATGATGTCCTTGTGACGACCGGCTCACAACAGTTGCTCTACCTTCTGACGGATATCCTGGTCGATCCCGGCGATATCGTCATCACCGCCGCTCCTTCGTATTTCGTGTACACCGGCGTGCTCGAGGCCGCTGGGGCGCGGGTATTGACCGTCCCGGCCGATGCCGACGGCATGCGAACCGACATGCTCCGCTCCCTGCTCGAGCGTCTGCAGGACGGCGGCGAGCTTCATCGCGTCAAACTTGTTTACGTGGTATCCTATTTTGACAATCCGACCGGCGCAAGCCTCGCAGCAGGGCGGCGGTCGGAGATCGTGGAGATCGCTCGGGAGTACAGCAGGGACCATCGCATCCTGATTTTGGAGGATGCGGCGTATCGTGAATTGCGCTACGGCGGCCCCGCGTTGCCGTCGGTCAAGGCCTACGATCCGCGGAACGAGTGCGTGGCTACCGTGATGACGTTCAGCAAGCCGTTCTCCGCCGGGATGAAGACCGGCTACGCGTTCGTGCCCCGCGAGCTGATAGAGCCGCTGATCTTTCAGAAGGGCAACCACGACTTCGGGTCGGTAAACCTGGTTCAGCACCTGCTGTATGAGCTGGTTCGCCGCGGGGAGTACGAGGCGCACCTTCGCGAGGCGTGCGCGTCGTACCGGCACAAGCGCGACGTGATGCTCGCCGCGCTCGACCGCGAACTCGGCGGCGTCGCCGGCGTCTCATGGACCCGGCCCGACGGCGGGCTCTACGTCTGGATGACCCTGCCGCGGTCAGTGAACACAGGGCGTGCCGGCGAGTTGTTTCGCCGGGCCGTGGCGTCGGGCGTCCTGTACGTTCCCGGCGAATACTGCTTCGTGCGGGGGCCCGACCGGGCCGTGCCGACCCACCATCTTCGGTTGAGCTTCGGCGTGGCGCGTCCGGCCGATATCGAGGAAGGCGTCCGTCGGCTGGCCGGCTGCATTCGCGAGGTCCTGCCGACGGCGACAGCAGCATCCAAGGCGATTTGATGTTCCTGCTTCAGCGATACATCGCGCGCGAGCTGATCAAGACGTTCGTCCTGACGGCGATCGGACTGACGATCGTGTTCAGCCTGGGCGGCGGCGTCTTCAACATGATCCGCGTTGAGGTGGTCACCGCGCTGCAGCTCTGGAGCATCCTGCTGCGCATCGTGCCGATCGCCACGACCCTCACGCTGCCGGTGGCCGCGCTCTTCAGCGCCGCGATCGTTTACGGGCGGTTCAGCTACGACAACGAGTTCAACGCATGCCGCGCCAGCGGGATCAACATTCTCGGTCTTCTGACCCCGGCCGTCCTGCTCGGACTCTTCACGACGGCCTTCACCTTCTCCTTCAGCAACTACATCATCCCCCGGTTCGTCGAGGGCCTCGAGCAGCTCGTCCGGCAGGACCCGGAGAAGGCCGTCGCGCAGATGCTTTACGCCCGCGGCTATATCAAGGTTCCGGGCGAGAAGTACTTCATCCACGCCGACTCGTTCGACGAGGTCACGGTCGAGGGCCGGCCGATCCGATCCGCCGACGAGGGAGGCGAGCGGTTCATCCAGCTCAAGGGCGCCGCGTTCATTGAGATGGCCGCCGGCGAGCTGGTCCGCTACGGCACCACCCCGCGGGTCACCATCCAGTTCACCGCCGCCGCGCCGGGCAAGGATCCGACCGTCATGGCGCGGATGGAGGACGTTCGCATCTTCGACCAGCAGCGGAGGCAGTTCTACCAGCTTGGCGAGCAGCAGCTCGGCCCCGCCCCGATCCCCTGGAAGTTCCGGCGGCAGAACAAGTTCATGAATCTGCCCGAGCTGCTCTACTACCGCGAGCGGTCGTGGGAGCTGCCGGAGGTCCAGGGCAGCCTGCCCGAGATACGGGAGCTCGTCGGCCGGTTCTTCTTCTATCAGACGATGATCAGGTCCCTCACCGAGGGCGACAAGGTCTTTCGCCTCGGCTCGCCGCGGCAGGGATACGAGATCACCGCGGCCGGCGTGCGAATGGACGAGGAAGGGAAACAGGTCCGCCTCAGCCAGGTCGTCGTCCGGCAGAGTTGGGGCGGGATCCGGCGAACGTTCACGGCCGGGAATGCCACCGTGGTCGTCAAGCAGTCCTTCGACGTCAACGTGCCCTACGTCTACATCGAACTGGGCGGGGATGTGTCCTTCGTCGACGACGTCGACAAGAAGAAAACCGTCAAGCGACTGGCGGTCGAGCTCGAACCCGTGCCTGTGTCCCGGAGCGTCCTGGCGCAGACGGCCGCCGTCACCGATGCCGACCTCCTCGATTACCGGAAGCCGCTCGGCCTGCCCGAACGGATCGACGCCAGGCGTGAGGGCCTCGCGCAGACCCAGCTCGCGATGGTCCGCCGCCTGACCACCGAGATCCACTCGCGGTTCGCGTTCAGCGCGAGCGTCCTCGTCCTGGTGGTGCTCGGGGCGGCGCTGGGCGTCATCTTCCGCGGCGGGCAGATGCTGACCGCGTTCGTCATCGCCTTTCTGCCGGGCCTTTTCACCACCGTGATGAACGTGACCGGCCGCCAGTTGTCGGAGAACCAGAACACGGCCATGATCGGCCTCGCCGTGATCTGGACGGGAATCGTCCTCGTCGCGATGGCGGACGTGGTCGTGCTGGCCCGGTTTCTGCGGCGATAGGAGCTCGCGGGCGTGATCAAGACGATCGACCGGTACCTGCTGCGATCCTTCCTTACGAACTACCTCCTCTCCCTGTTCGTGATGATCAGCCTCTACGTCACGCTCGACCTGTCCGTGAATTTCGACGAGTTCACCGAGGAGTCGCCCCCGGTCCGCGAAGTCCTCCGCAACATCGCCAGCTTCTACGGCTACAACCTGTTCCTCTATTTCTCGCAGCTCTCGGGCGTCATCACCCTGTTCGCCGCCGCGATCACGCTGGCCCGCATGCAGCGGTCCAACGAGCTCACCGCCCTCCTCGCCGGCGGCACGAGCATGTACCGCCTGGCCGCGCCGATCATTGCCGCCGGCCTGGCCATGAACGCGCTGTGGATCGTCGATCAGGAGGTGGTGCTTCCCAGGGTCGCCTACAAGCTGGTCCGGCCGCGCGACGACGTCGAGGGCCGGCGGACATACGGCGTGTGGTTCCTGAAGGACGGATCGGCGCGGCTGCTCTCCGCCGTCCGGTTTCACCCGGCGGACCGGCTGCTCGCCCGGATGATCGTCATGGAGCGGGATGCCGCCGGCATGCTCACCGGCGTGGTCACCGCCGACTTCGCCCAGTGGGACGCGGCCCGCCGCGGCTGGAGCCTGAAGCGCGGCATGCGCGTCCACCGCGTGGGCAACTCGTCCGACACGCTCGCCGCGGAAGACGGCATCCGGCGGGAGGGTCTGGCCTTCTACGAGAGCGACCTCACCCCGGAGGAGATCGTGCTTCGCCAGTCCGCCGAGTGGATGAGCTTCCTCAGCCTTCGGGAGCTCGGCGAGCTGCAGCGCCGCGAGGTCGTCAGCGCCGGCCGCGTCGCCCAGATCCGCCACGCGCGCTTCACCCAGCCCATCAACAACGTCCTGCTCCTGCTGCTGGGCATCGTCTTCTTCCTGCGTCGGGAGCCGAGCAGCGTGATCGTCCAGGGCGGCAAGGCCCTGGCGGTGTGCGCCTCCTGCTTCGTCATCGGCTTCTTCGGCGTGCACCTCATCGGGGCGATCCAGACCGACCTGGTCCTCCCCTACGTCGGCGCGGTCTCCATCCCGCCGGCCCTGCCGGCCTGGTTCCCGACCATCCTGTTCACCCCCGTCTGCGTCGTGCTGCTGTGGGACGTGAAGACCTGAGGGGTTCGGGATCGGACGGCTCTGCCACGGTGCGACGGGGTGACGCCGTCGGCCGTACCCTTTCACCCTCGCCGGTTGACCGCCAGCTCAACCGACGCCCACCGCCGCCCGCATGGGTGCCGCGCCGCGCCGCGGAGTCTCGGTTCTCCGCGCCGACATTCGAGAAGAGCGTAGGTTGTCGACCGAGGTTGACATCAGGTGAGAACAGGTGGCGTGTCCACGGCGGTCCGATCCACGTGTAGTGCAGCGGTGTGTTCGCGGTGTTAGACTATGTGGTCACTGGCTCGGAGTCGCGAATGCCGGAAGGATACGATTCCCACGCGGACTACATGGCTTGGGTCAAGGCGGATGCCGACGCTCGACAGACGGCAATACTCGCGGCCCTGACCGACGCATTTGCCCCGTTCATTGAAAGACGCGAGCTTGACGTCATCAACTTCCGTGCGATGACCGTAATGGACCTCGCGGCGGCCATCCAGGCGCATCCCGACGTCCTCAAGTCACTGCTGGCCTGCTGTAGTATCGCCGGGCGAGCGATCGAGCGCGACCTGGACATTCGCGGAGTTGATACCTATGACCCTCGTCTCGACGAGCCGAAAGCCGCCGCCATCGCCGGCTACCTGAAGCCGTTCTTGCCGCAGGAGATCCCTGTTGCAGCCCTCGGCGAGATCGATCGCTGCGCCTTCGTGGACAAGGAAATCCGTGCGCGTAAGGGCCGCTGCGATCGGATGATCCTCGACTGCCTCAACAGCCACTCTCGCAGCCGATTCAAGAAGCGCCGGTTTGAGGTTGCAGGCGAGAGATTCGAATTGGACGCCGCCGCGCCCGAAACCGGTCCAATCGAAATCGCCGCGGACATCAAACGCATCGAAGCCCGTCGGGACATCCATAAGCGCGCTGATGAGATCATCAACAAAGCCGCCAAATTCAAGGCCGCTTTTCCCAACGGTCGCTTTGCGGCGGTTGTGTATTATCCATTCACGGCTGAGCAGGTGAACGTTCAGAGCCGTCTGGAGTCGCCCCATATCGACACGATATGTTTCGCCTCCCAATCGGCTGAACAGGTGTTCGTCGCGATCGGCCTACTGATCGACCGGCTTGCGATTCGTCGACGATGAGGAAGTGTCGGGGCCGGCATCGATCGAGCGACGTAGCACGAGGCAGGGCTTGCCCCCGAAAACCTTCCCCTGTTGCAGCTCCGCCCGCACACGCTTCTCGGCGATTGCGAAGTACTCGGGGTCGATCTCGTTGGCTACGCTGTTTCGGTCGCATCGCAGGGCAGCAAGCGTCGTCGTCCCGGTTCCCGCAAAGGGATCCAAGACCGTGTCGCCGGTGAAGGAAAACATGCGTATGAGACGATAGGCCAACTCCACAGGATAGGGCGCGGGGTGCTCGCGCGTCGACGCGCCGGCGACGTCCGTCCAAATCGGGCGAAACCACCGAGAGTGCTCATCCTTCGTGAGTCGCGATGTGGCACGCTGATCTTCGGTGGGGCTTCGGTACTGCCCGTGCTTTCGCAGCATCAGGATGTGCTCCACGTCGTTCTTGATAACGGCATTGGGCTCATAGGGCTTGCCCAAGAAGCCGCCGCCATTTCCGCTGGCTTCAAACTGGGCGTTCGCGATCTTGTGCCAGAATATCGGTGTCAGATAGTCGAAGCCTATTCGACGGGCTCGCACGGCGATATCGGCGTGCAAAGGTAGAACAAGATGCCGGCCCCGATTTGCGCGCCGTGCCACACAGACGTCGCCCACGTTACACACAAGTCGTCCCCCGGGAACCAACACCGGATGACAGTGGCGCCACACCTTATCCAATTCATCAAGAAACGCCTCGTAGTCGTCCATCTCACCGAGTTGCGCTGGATGGTCGTTGTATTTCTTGAGATTGAAGTAAGGGGGGACGTAACGACCAAATGGACCGATTCGCTCTCTACCCAATCGAGCCGCCGTGCATCTCCCAGGTTCAGTAGATGTCGGGTTGCGGGACCGTCATAGCGGCGAGGCTCGGGAATCCGCGTCGCACCGAACTGCTTCGTTGAGCGGTGCGGCTGCTCATCAACAAACCGGTTTCGATCGAGTTTGCGCATCGCAATGACATTATACGGGCAGAAGACGCTGCGATGAAAGGAAGTCGGATAGTCGCCCATGCCTCCACGAACCGGTTCTCGCCAGATCGTCGGTCAGTGGCACGCCGGCGGCCGGTTCGGGCCGTTGAAACAGTCCTGGAAGGAGAGGAAGTCGATCAGGTCCACGTCGCCGTCGGCGTCGAGGTCCGCGTCGGCCGCGCACGCCGCCGTGGGCGGGGCGTTCGGCCCGTTGAAACACTCCTGAAAGTACAGGAAGTCCGCCAGGTCGGTGTCGCCGTCGCGATCGAGATCGGCCGACGGCCGCACCCGCACGACCGGTTCGTCGTCATCCCCGAACCCCGGCCGGAAGGGCGACGGCTCAATACTCCCGCCGGCCTCGCACGCGACGAGGCATCCGACCCCGGGCGCCCCGTCGATCGCGGCCAGCGATCCGTTGTAGCTCGGAGGAGGATGATACGCGTCCACAAGCCCGAGTGACGCGAACGGGATCATCAGCGTCCTCTTCGCGAGCGTCGCCCGCGTGATGATGGTCACGGTCATCGCGTGGCTCTGGCTGACGAAGACCTGGCCTCCGTCGCAGTAGACGTCGAAGGCATCGGAGACCGCGACCGATGCGGTAACGCTCCCGGCCGCATTCACCCGAAACACTGTGCCGCCGTTGTCCGCCACCCAGGCGTTGCCGTCGACGTCCGTGGCGACCCCGCGCACGTTGGACGCGGTCGCGCCGAGGTCGACGTATCCGTTCGCGCCAAACGAGGCGTCGCCCGTCCAGGCGCGGCTCGCGCCGGCGAAGTCGGTCGCTTCGCTGAGCACCATGCGCCCGAGCTGCCGGCTCGTGACGCCGCGCTCGGTATGATACAGGTACATCTCGCCGGGGCCCTTGCGGACGACATGCACCCCGTTGGTCGCGGCAAAGCCCGTGATCGTCAGCAGGCGCTCAGCCAGGCCGGCGTCGTACACCTGGATCTGCTTGTCCCGCGTGATGTAGACGCGGCCGGCATCGTCGGTGGCGATCGCCTTGGGCCAGTTGAGGCCGAGGCCCTCGCTGTTCAGAAGCAGTTGGGCGACCACGGAGGCGGCGTTGTCCGCGGGGGCGTGGCCGAGTTCGACCTTTCGCACGCACCAGTACGGGTCGCCGTAGCCGACGTACACGAAGCGCCCGTCGGATGAGACCGCCAGGCCGCGGTTGTTGCGCGGCCCCAGCGACTGGTCGAGTCCCCAGACGGTTTGCGCGTTGTTGACGATGTGCTCGACCGACCAGAGCGGCGAGCTCAGCCCGATGTCCGCCCGCGCCGGCACAGCCGACACGCGACAGAACCCGACGGCACACAGCAAGAGCAGGGTACGCTTCATTCGGCCACCTCCCACCCGGCGAACGACTGGCACATCCTTCGATGTGCCCTGAGTATAGGGCGTATCGGCGTCGATGTCAATGCGGCAGTGCCGTGAGACGATTCCGCGCCCTGTTTCGGCCGACGGGACTCGCGCGGGGCTGGACGCCCCCGCGATCCGGGTTAAGCTGGGTGAGCCATGGCCAAGTCGTTGGAGTCCGATGAGATCCGGGCGGCCGAGGACGCCTTCCGCGAATTCCTTCGCGGCCGCGGCCTGAAGTACACTCGCGAGCGGCAGGTCGTGTTGCGCGGCGTCATGCGCAACGAGCACCATTTCGAGGCGGAACAGTTGCTTCTGGATCTTCGGGCGGGCGGGCACCGCGTCGCCAAGGCAACCATCTACCGCACGCTCCCGCTGCTTGTGGAGTGCCGCATCATCAAGCAGGTGCCGTTCGGCGGGAAGGAGGCCCGATACGAGCACACGTACGGCCACCGGCCGCACGATCACATGGTCTGCACCCGGTGCGGGCGGATCGTCGAGTTCGACAGTTCCGAGGCGTCAAGGCTGGCCGCGACGACGGCGCAGGCGTCGGGCTTCCGCGCCCTCACGCACCGCTTTCAGATCGTGGGCCTCTGCCGCGAATGCGCCCCGTCGGCCCCGACGCCGACCGCGCCGGAGCGCGTTCGACCGCCGGCCGCGCGCCCGCGCCGAGCGACGAAGACGCCGCCGGACGATTCCCAGGACTGGGTAAGCCTGCTGTAGGCTCCATCGTTGCACAACACAAGGACGGGAAAGCGAGAAAGCGGGTAACCGTTCACGGTCCGGAGGGCAGCAGAGGCGGAACGGGGTGATTGTGGA
>CAZTVU010000189.1:0-5177 GCA_964617025.1 uncultured Planctomycetales bacterium
CGTCGGCAGCCTGAGGTTCTTTCGGGACAATGGCATCTCGTGCGATGCGGCCGCGGGCCGCATCGAGCAGGCGGCGCGGGGGGGCCGGACGGTCGTCGCCGTCGCGCGAGATGAGCGGCTCGTCGGCCTGATCGCCATCGCCGACCGCCCGCGGCCCACGGCCGCCGAGGCCGTGCGCGAGATGCACCGACTGGGACTGGAAACGATCATGGTCACGGGCGATGCCCCGGCCACCGCCGAGGCCGTCGCGGGCGAGGTGAGGGTCGGGGCCGTCCGCGCAGCGCTGTCTCCCGAGGGCAAGGTCGCAATCGTGCGCGAGAACCAGGCCCTCAGGCGGCGGGTCATCTTCGTAGGCGACGGCATCAACGATGCGCCGGCCCTGGCGGCGGCGGATGCGGGCATCGCGTTCGCGGGCGGGACGGAGGTGGCCGCAGGTGCCGCCGGCATTATCCTGATCGGCGACGACCTGCGGCTCGTCCCGGAGGCCGTTCGAATGGCACGCCGTACGCTGCGGATCATCCGTCAAAACCTGTTCTGGGCGTTCGCCTATAATGTCGCGTCGATACCGTTGGCGGCGCTCGGTATACTCCCGGCGAAGCTGGCGGCGGCGGCGATGATGTTCAGCTCGCTCTCGGTCGTGCTGAACTCGCTGCGGCTGAAGGGTTGGCCGGCTGCCGATTGATGTCACAGACGCGGAGATGGGCAACGATGGGTGGTAAACAACGGGCGACGGAGCGACGAAGCGACGCAGCGACGAAGGGGAGATGGGGCGGAGCGACGAAACGACGAGGCGACGAAGCAACGAAGCGACGGAGCGACGAAGGGGAGATGGGGCGGAGCGACGAAGCGACGCGGCGGGGACCGGGCGATTGGTTGTTTATGTGGCGTGGTATGGGTTGCGTGGCGGTCTCCTGCGGTGTGTTTCTGCTTTGCGGGGCGGCGCAGTCGGTTGCAGCGCCGTCGGGTGCGGATGGCGGCGCGGCGACCCGCTCTGCGGCGAAGGCGACCGTCGAACTGCTGGCCGATCAGGCTGCCGTGACGCCCGGGCGGCCGTTGACGCTTGCACTTCGCTTTCAGATCGAGAAGGGCTGGCATATCTACTGGCGCAACGCCGGCGTGAGCGGCCTGCCCCCGTCGGTCAAGTGGAAGTTGCCGCCGGGGTTTGAGGCCGGGCCGTTGCAGTTCCCCGCGCCGAAGCGCTATCCGTCCGAACTCGGCGATTCGTTCATCCTCGAAGGCAGGCCGACGCTGCTCGTGGAGATGAAGGTCCCCGCGGGGCTGCCGGCGGGCGAGGAGGTCGAGATCGCCGGGGCCGTCTCGTGGCTGGTGTGCAAGGAATCGTGCGTTCGCGAGAAGCAGGACGTCTCGCTGAAGCTGCCGGTGCAGACGGCTGACGCCCCACCGAAGCCGGCCAACGAGGGAGCGTTCCGAGTCGCCCGCCGGTTCCTGCCCAAGCCCGCCGCCGAAGCGGAATACCTCAAGCTGTCGACCGCCGTCAGCGTGGACCGGATCCGGCCGGGCGACGACGCGAAGGTCGCGCTCGTCCTTGACCTCAAGGAAGGCCATCACATCCAGTCCAACAAGCCGCTCGGCCCCGGCTATGTGGCCACGGAGGTTTTCCCCGACGATGTGATCGGGCTGACGATCGGCGAGGCCGTCTTTCCGCCGGACAAGAAACGCACGATCCCCGAGATCGGCGAGGTGGCCGAGTTCGCCGGGCGTGTCGTGATCGTCTTGCCGATCAAGGGCAACCCGGACCTCAAGGGGCCGGACGTGCGCGTGAGCGGCGTGCTGACGTACCAGGCGTGCGATGAAAAGACGGGTCAGTGCTTCCTGCCGGAGCACCTCGAGTGGAGCGTTACGGTCCCCGTCGCGGAGGCCGGTGCCGCCGTCACGCCCGTGAGTAGGGACATCTTTGCCGGGGCGGCGACGGCATCTCGCTCGGCCTCTCCACAGATCGGCGCGACCGCTGGGGGCTTCACGCTCGATCGGGCGATCGACGTCCGCCGCGAGGAGGCGCAGCACCCCCTGTGGTTATGGCTGCTGCTGGCCCTGGTCGCCGGTCTCGTGCTGAACGTCACGCCGTGCGTGCTGCCTGTGATCTCGATCAAGGTCCTGAGCTTCGTTCAGCAGGCACAGGAATCCCCCGCCCGCGTCCTCAAGCTCGGTCTGGCGTTCGCCGCGGGAATGATGATCGTCTTCAACATCCTGGCCGGCTTGGCCGTGTTTGCCGCGATGGTCTGGGGCCAGCACTTTCAAAGCCCCACGTTTGTCCTCGTGATGACGGCGATCATCTTCGCGCTGGCCCTGAGCCTGTTTGGCGTGTTCACGCTGGGCGTCCCGCGGACGATCGAAGAGGCCGCAAGCCGCCAGGAGCGCGAGGGCTACGCCGGCTCCCTGGCAAAGGGCGCCCTCGCGACGGCCCTTGGCACGCCGTGCCTCGGGCCGGTGCTGGGTTCGGTGCTGACGTGGGCCGTGGCGCAGCCGGCGCCGGTGGTGTTCCTCGTGTTCAACACGATCGGGCTTGGTATGGCGGCACCCTACATCGCGCTGACGGCCAACCCGCGATGGCTGCGTTTCGTTCCGAAACCGGGGCCCTGGATGGAGACGTTCAAGCACGTGATGGGCTTCATCCTCATGGCCACGGTGGTGTACCTGGTCGGCATCACGCAGGGGCAGTCCGGCGGCGCGGCCACGGTGTGGGCGCTGGCGTTCCTCGTGTGCGTTGCGTTCGCCTGTTGGCTGTGGGGGCGGTATGTCTCGCTCGACAGTACGGCGGGCGCGCGGGCGGGGGTGCGGATCGCCGCCCTGAGCATCGTCGCGATCGGGTGGTACGTTCTGATCGAGCGAACGGGGGCGACGAACGTCGTCGTGGGCGGACGCGGCGTGACGGCGGCGGCCACGCAGCCCTCCGAGGCGGCGCACGGGCGGCTGCCGTGGCAGGAGTTCTCGCTGCAGCGGCTGGAGGAGCTGACGGCTTCGGGCAAGACCGTCATGGTCGATGTCACCGCGGAGTGGTGCCTGAACTGCAAGTACAACCTCAAGTTCGTGCTCGACAGCGACCGGGTCGTGGCCAGGGTGCGCGAACTGGACGTCGTGCCGCTGCTGGCCGACTGGACGGGGTACGATGAGGCGATCAGGCGGTTCATTCAGAAGCTCGCCCCCGGCGCGAGCGTCCCGCTGCTGGCGATCTTCCCGGCCGGGCGCCCGCAGGAGCCGATCGTCATGTTGGGGATCGTCACCGAGGACCAGGTGCTTCGCGCCCTCGCCGAGGCTCACGCGAAGACGTCGGGGTGACTCGCGCCGCCGTAGCCTTCGGGGGCGGAAAGCGAAAAAGCGAGAAGGCGAGAAGAACGAAAAAGCCATCGTCGGCAGGGCGTCGTCTGCACCTGTGGCTGGTGGAATCCGATAGCAGGGCGTGCGGAGGCGGCGGCCGTGTGCGCACCGTCGTCTGCCGGCGTGTGATCGCGCGGCGTACAGCGGCATCGTGGACCGTGGCGGGCGTTTCGGTAGAGTATCCGCATGGCCCGAACCTCAATGGCCGGCCGCCGGTTGCCGCGCGATCGCAAGGGCGCGCCGCAGCAGCGCGGGCCGGCCCCGCGAAACACCCCGGTTTGGGCGCCGGCAGCGCTGATGGCCGTGGTCGCCGTTGCGGTGCCGGCGGCGCATTGGCCCGCGCTGTCCGCTGCGGCGGTTGCCTTCGATGATCGCCAGTACCTCGCCGACGACCCCTTGATCACGAACCCCGGCTGGACGTCGGCACGGCGCATCGTCACGTCGGTGTTACGGCCGTCCGTCGCGGGGTACTACGAGCCCCTGTCGATGCTGTCACTGATGGCCGATTACGCCCGGGGCGGGCGGATCGACCACCTTCGTCCGTTTCACCAGACCAGCCTTGCCCTTCATGCCGCCAACGCGCTGCTGGTCGCGGCCCTCGTGCAGACGCTCTTCGGACGCCCCTTCGTGGCGGCGGCCGCGGGCCTGCTGTTCGGCCTCCACCCGCTGACGGTTGAGCCGGTAGCCCTGGTGTCGCAGCGCAAGGCACTGCTGGCGTCGTTCTTCGCGTTCGCGTGTCTCACGGTGTACGTTCGGTTCGCGCGGATGCGCCGTCGGCGCACCGGCGCGGCTGCCCTGGTGATGTATGCGGCTGCCGTCCTCTCGAAGCCCACGAGCATCCCGCTGCCGGTCGTCCTGTTCCTGCTGGACTTCTGGCCGCTCCGCCGGCTGTCGTGGGGGACCGTGCGGGAGAAGGTGCCGTTCTTCGCGGTCGGCTTCGCCGCGGCCATCATAACCGTTGTCTCCACCGGCCGGACCGCCGGCGTCGCGATGCCCGGCGAGTCGTCCCTGGCGCATGTCCTCCTCCTGGCTGTTTACCTCCTTGGCTTCTACGCGGCTAGGATAGCGTGGCCGGTTGACCTCTCCTGCGTGTATCCGCTGCCCGACCCGTTCTCGCTGTCCAACTCGGCCGTGGCGCTTGCCGTGGCCGGCGCCTGTGGGCTCTTTGCGGCGATGCTGGTGTCGTTGCGATGGACGCGGGCGCCGCTCACGGGCGGACTGGCGTTCGCGGTGATGGTTTTCCCGACGATGGGCGCGGTCGGCTACACGTGGGTCACCGCCGCCGACAAGCACGTGTACCTTCCCGCCGTCGGCCTGCTGATGTGTGCGGGCGGGTTGCTGTGTCGGCTGTGGGACGGCACGGCCGCGGCGACACACACGGGGAGACGACATGCCCTGCTCGCCGGGGTGGTGGCGTCGGTGTGTCTGGTCGAGACTGGCGGCACACGCCGATACCTGCGCGACTGGCGCGATACCGACACGCTTCACGAGCGAATGATCCGGCTCGCCCCGGACTCGCCGTACCCGTATAACGGTTTGGGAGTTGCGCGGATGGAGCAGGGGAACCTGAGGGCGGCCATCGCGCTGTTTCGGCAGGCCCTGGACCGCGACGCGGACCACGATGAAGCGCACAGCAACCTGTCGCTCGCTCTGTTGAGAGTCGGCGCCACCGACGAGGCGATCGCGCACGGCCTCCGCGTCGTGGAGTTGCGGCCGAACTCCGCGCCGGCACACATCAACCTGGGCTATGCGTATGCGCAGGGCGGCCGGTTGGACGAGGCATCGAGGCATTTCAGGCGGGCGCTGGAGCTCGACGCGCGATCAGCGCAGGCGCATGTGAA
>CAZTVU010000189.1:5272-9958 GCA_964617025.1 uncultured Planctomycetales bacterium
ACCCCCTACAACTTTGCGACTTGTCTGGCCGCTCAAGGCCGGGTCGATGAGGCGGTCGATCACTACCGGGAGGCCATCCGCCGCAGACCGGACTACCCAGAGGCCCGCAACAACCTCGCAATCCTCTTGATGCGCTCCGGGCGTGCAGCGGAGGCCGTCGCCCACCTCGAGGCGGCGCTGGCGGGTCGCCCCGACTTCCTGCCCGCCCGGGTGAACTACGGCGACGCCCTTCGGGTCCTCGGCAGAACGCAGGAGGCGATCCATCAGTACCGGCAGGTGTTGGAGACTGCGCCGGACCTTGCGGCCGTCCGAGAACGGCTCGCGTCGGCGATGAGTCAACCCGCCACGCGCGAGGTGCGGTGATCCGGCGGCACCTCGCCAGGCAGGCCTCGTTCCTCTGCGTCCACTTCAATCGCAGCCATAAAACGGCCGAATGTCGACTTGAACGCCGCGCCGGCCCCGATCGCCAGTATGCTGAAGACCGCCGCCGTAGTCCAGCTCCCGACGAAGGCGACGGAGAGCGCGATGGTCGCGCCGGCGACCATCACGGCCCCCAGTACGGCGATGCAGAGCCCCGCGAGGATCGGTCGCCCGCCCCTCGGCTCGATGCCAGCCTTGCGGGCAATGGGGCCCCACCAGCCCAGCGGCCGGGCCTTCCGGTAGAACGCGATCAGCCTGTCCTCGGGGTCGGGCCGCGTGAGCAGAGCCACCGTCACCCAGAGTATAAACGTCATGGCGATAGACGAGAGCACGACGGCATAGCCCACGTCGCTTTCGGCCCGAACGAAGTGGCCGAAGAGGACGTATTTGTTGAGCAGGAAGATGGCCGGCCCGCCGAACGACGCCGCCAGGCGGGCCTTGCCGTTGAATCGCCACCACCACCACTGGCCCCAGTTCGCCGTGATCTCCGCCGAGGACAGCCCCAGCATGAACACGGAGACGTCGATGAGGTTCTCAGCTCGTGTGGCGACGATCAGCGCCAGGCCCATGATGACGAACATGACCACGCGGCCCACGTTCATGTAGTGCCCCACGGAGGCATTTCGCACCAGCGACCGCCGGTATACGTCGCTGAGAACGACCTGGGCGCCGAAGTTCAGGTTGGAGCTGACGGTGGACATGATCGCGGCGGCCAGGCCGCTGACGGCGAGCCCCAGCAGGCCCGCCGGGAGGTAGTTGGCCAGCAGCAGGCCGTAAGCCATCTCCTTGTTCATCGTGCCGTCGGTCAGCCCGGGCCATCGGCACATCGCCCCGAGCGCCGGCAGCGTGGTCACGGCGAGCAGGAAGAACAGCACGACCTCCGTCCACACGTACATCTTGGACGCCTCGCGCGAATCGCGGCAGGACAGGAGGCGCTGGCCCTCCATCGCGCCGGCCATCGGGGCGACGTCGCCGCCGTAGCCGACGGCTGTGCCGATCGTCCAGGCCGTGATGCCGACGATGCCCAGGTACTCGTGGCTGGACGGCGGGCGCCAGGCGACGGCCGCCGGCCCGTGCTGCGCCATGAGCGAGGCGTACAGCCCGGACGGGCCACCGAAGTCGATCAGGACGGCCGCCATGAGGGCGAACGCCGCCGCGATCATCACCAGCGCCTGGATGAAGTCCGTGACGATTACGCCCACGTAGCCCGAGAGCAGTACGTAGAGAAGGAGGACCGGGACGACGACGGCGTACGTCTGCCACTGCTCCCAGCCGAGCACGGGATGAAGGACCTTGTGCATGCCGAGCAGGCCCGAGCCCGTCCAGGCGACGACGGCGATGAACGCGCTGCGGAGCGACACCCAGGATCGCATCGTGATCGCCGGCATTCCCGTGAAGCGGAACTCATAGAACTCCGGCGAGGTGAAGATGCCCAGCCGCCGCCAGAAGACCGCGAAGAGGACGGCGCCGATCATCAGCGCGACGCCGAAGCGGCTGATGTACCACCAGCAGATCGCGACGCCCGTGATCACCGTCATGCCGCAGTACGCCGTGATGGCGTCGCTGTTCATGCAGGTGGCGGCGTACGAGAAACCGGTGAGCCAGCCGGGCATCTTTCGCTCGGCGAGGAAGTAGCTCTCGAGGTCCTTCTGGGCGCTGCGGCGATAGTAGAAGCCGACGACGACGAGGCTCGCCATGTAGGCGGCGAAGACGGCGTAGTCCAGGGTTTTGAAGGCGGTTTCTGCCAGCATCGCGGTTGACGCTACGCCGTCGGGGCCGGGGGCCGGGACCTCATCTGTCCGAATTCGCGCCAGCACAGGTACAAGGCGCGGGGAATGTGATAGCAGCCCTTCCACTTGCCGCCCTTGCAATCGAGAAAGCACTCGCCGCGGCGGTTCAGGTAGCCGAACCACTCCCCGTGCTGCGGGTCGGGAAAGTGCTGCCACGTGTACTCATGCACCCGCTCGTACCACTGCCGGCAGTCCTCGCGGCCGGTCTCGTGATACGCGATGGTCAGGGCGACGAGCGTCTCGACATGCACCCACCAGAGCTTCTGGTCCCACTGGAGCTGCTCCGGCGGCTTGTCCATGATGTCGCGATAGTAGAAGATGCCGCCGTACTGTTCGTCCCACCCGTACCGGACCAGGTTCACGATGGCGTCGGCGGCCTTGTCGATGATCGCGCGATCGCCGCCCCGGCGGCGGATGGCCTCGATGGTGAACCACATCGCCTCGATCCCGTGCCCGGGCAGGATGACGCGGCCCTCGAAGCAGTCGACGTGTGAGCCGTCGGGCGCGACGTTGTCGAACGTGATTCCGCGCGACTCGTCATAGTGAAGCGTCATGATGTCGCGGACGGCCTGTTCGAGCGTCTCCTGGATCTCGGGCTCCGGGACGACGCCTTCGACCTCCAGCGCCAGGTTGATCAGGATCATGGGGAAGGCCATCGACCGCAGCGGGCGGACGCCGGGGACCTGCTTGGTGTACTTGCCCTTGGGATTGTCCTTCCGCCGAAGGAGGCTGCGGAAGGTCGCCAGGGCGATGTCGCGGGCCTCCTCGTCGCCGGCTGCGAGGGCATACTGGGCGAAGCCCATCGCGGCGAACGCCCCGCTGAACCAGTTGTACGGCTGGACCAGCGGCTTTCCCTCGCGTGTCAGCGAGAAGTACCACTCGCCCTCGGCGTCCCGGCCGTGCTTCTTGAGGAACTCGACGCCGGTGCGGGCGACGTCGAGCCACGCCGCCCGCTTCTCCACCCGGCGGTAGAGCATCGAGTAGACCCACACCTGCCGGCCCTGCAGCCAGACGAACTTGTCCGTGTCGTACACCCGGCCGGTGCGGTCCAGGCAACTGAAGTAGCCGCCGCACTCGGTGTCGACCGAGCGGCTCTGCCAGAACGGGATCACATCGTTCAGCAGGCTGTCCCGATAAAGGAGCTCAAGGTCGCCGAAGCTCAACGGCATGGGTGGTGCCTCCCTGTCGCGAAAGGCGAGAATGTAGGGGCTGCGGGCATGCCTCGCAAGGCGCGAGCGGCGTCGGCCCGACCTCCTCCGCGCCGCGGACACGGGGATCCGGCCGGCCCGATCCGCGGATCCCCCGCGCCCTTTCGGCACGACGCACGCAAAGCGCTTCGCGATGCGCCGTCCCGTGCCACGCAATTCTACGGGGGCGTCATCCCTGCGGCCGACTCGCGTTCACATAGATTGGGTTCGTGATCACCCACGGCCAGCGCTCGCCGGCCAGGCGGATGAACGCCTCCGCGCGGTAGACGCCGGGCTCGATGTCGCGGGTCTCGTGGTCGGCGGCCCGGGCCTCGCCGGCCGGCTCGCCGTTGCGGATGAGCCGGATCTCCGCCGTTGCCGGCAGGGCGACGCGGAGCGTCAGCCCCCGCCGCCACGGGATCACATCGCCGACGGTCGCCACGGGCTTCCCGTCGGCCTCGACCCAGAACCCCACCGACGGCAGCGGCGCGATGATCTCGAATCCGAGGATGATGCGGCCGGTTCGCAGGGCATGACGGACGGTCTTTTCGTTGACCGTGCTAATCTGCAGGAACGTGCCGACGTGCCGCATGCTGATCTCGTAGGGGTCGAATTGCATGTCGGTCAGGACCACCGGTTGCTCCGGCCGGCCCGTCCGGCCGAACGCCGCCGACAGCATCGCGGCCCGGACGCCCTCGGCCCGCCACGAAACGTCGCCCTCCATATCGAGGGCCTCGACCGTGCCGTCCGGCAGGGCCCGCAGCGTCACCCGGACGTTCTGGTGGCTGTCGTTCGCCGCCAGGCCCGCGAACGGCCTCTCGACCGTGAGCCGGTCGTATCGCCGGAGGAACTCGGCCGGGTAGTCGAAGAACGACGTGAAGGCCGCCTCCGGGTGGGCCTTGACCGCCGGCAGGTTCAGCATGACGGCGGCGAAGAGCGTCTTGAGCGGCTCGTCGAGGGCATCCGTGTGTGTGTTGTAGATCTCGATGCCGTCGTACCGCGTGCGGTCGAACTCGGGCACCTCCTCCGGGTGGCTGACGAACCGCAGGTCGCCCTCGCCCTCGCGGCCCGGCCAGTGGAGCGCATTGTTGCTCTCGGTGCCGGCGAGGAAGTAGACGCCGTCGCGCCAGCCCTTCACGTTCGCCTCGACGACGTCCCGCTCGCGGCTTGGGTGCTCGGTGAAGCCGACGATCCGCGTGCCGGTCGCCTTCGCGGCGGCGATGATCTCGGCGATCTCGCCGCGGCTGTCGTGCGAGAGTCGGCTGTGCATGTGAAACGTCCCGCGTACG
>CAZTVU010000190.1:0-9780 GCA_964617025.1 uncultured Planctomycetales bacterium
TCAACAGGGTTTCACCCTCATCGAATTGATGATCGTCGTGGCGATCATCGGTATCCTGGCTGCCGTGGCCCTGCCCGCCTACCAGGACTACACCAAGCGCGCCAAGATGTCTGAAGTGATTCTGGCGGCCTCGGCCTGCCGGACCTCTATCACCGAGGTGTACCAGTCAGCTTCGTCTGGTCCCGGTGCGGGCAATTGGGGCTGTGAGAACACCACGGCCTCGACGAAATACGTTGCATCGATCGATACCGACGACAACGGCGTGATCACCGTCACTACGCAAGGCTTCGGCGATACCACCATTGACGGCAACAAGGTTACCCTGGTCCCGTTGCTGAACGCGACGACGCCAATGACCGCTTCGAACGTTGGTACCGCCGTGTTCGGCTGGCGCTGCGGCAGCAGCGCTGACGGTACGACCGTGCCCTCCAAGTTCCTTCCCGGCTCCTGCCGCGGCTGAATCTAGCCGGCCCTCTTCAAAGGCGCTCCCTTGGGAGCGCTTTTTCATTTGTCCTTCAACGACTCTCCATGGCCGCTCGAGACCTCGAACTGACCATCCTGATGCCCTGCCTCAATGAGGCGCGCACGCTGGGCATCTGTATTCGAAAGGCGCAACAATTCCTTCGTAGAACGGGGATCACTGGGGAGGTCTTGATCGCCGACAATGGTTCTACGGATGGTTCGCAGCAACTCGCCACCGAATTGGGAGCGCGAGTCGTTAACGTGGCTACGCGCGGATACGGTGCAGCACTGTTGTCAGGCATTCAGCAATCGGCAGGGCGCTTCGTAATCATGGGTGATAGCGATGACAGCTACGACTTCTCTCGTTTGGATGATTTCGTTGCTTCGCTTAGGTCTGGTGCGGACTTAGTCGTCGGGAACCGCTTTCGTGGTGGAATCGAACCGGGCGCAATGCCCCCCCTCCACCGATACCTCGGCAACCCCGTGCTGAGTTTTCTCGGACGCCTTTTTTTTCGCATCCCAGTGCGAGACTTCCACTGCGGGTTGCGTGGCTGCTCCCGAGACGCGATGTTACGCTTGGGCTTGGTCACCCCCGGAATGGAGTTCGCGAGCGAGATGATTGCGAAGGCCGCGCTAGCAGGACTTCGCATCGAGGAGGTGCCAACAACCTTGCGCCCCGACGGCAGAGACCGACCGCCGCATCTCAGAACGTGGCGCGATGGATGGCGGCATCTACGCTTCCTCCTTCTGTTCTGCCCTCGCTGGCTGTTCCTCTACCCGGGCGCGGTGCTGCTATCGGCCGGAATGCTTGGATTCGCACTCCTGTTACACGGCCCGGTCCGAATTCTTTCGGTTGGCCTGGACGTCCACTCTTTGTTGTACGCTGCCGCAGCGACCGTTCTGGGTTTGCAACTTGTGCTGATGGCCCTTCTGACTCGTTGGATGGGCTCTGTCGCCGGTATCGTTCCACCATCGCGGTGGCTTCAGCGCTTGACAAGATGGGTTACGTTGGAACTGGGGCTGGCGGTCGGAGGCACGATTTCACTGGGCGGACTGGTATGGTCCACCATCTTGTTGCTCGGTTGGAGTTCGTCCGGTTTTGGACCACTTGACCCCACGTCTGCAATGCGAAGTGCTATCCCCGCAGTCACATTGATGATCACCGGCGGCCAACTTGTCGTCGCCGCGCTGTTCGCAAGCGCCATGGATGCAATTTGGGCCGCAACGTCGATGCCGGAGGTTTAGCAGGCATGATCAAGTTAGAAAACACGCTTTCAGTCCGCGCTCTGCGGTACGAATGGATTATCGCGACAGCCCTCGTATGGCTGGCCTTGATTGCCGTACCAGTCACACTTGGTGGAATGAGCCTCGGTTGGGACGCTTTGAATCATCACATTTATCTCGGATGGAATGCGGAAAATCAACGGCTTGACCAAGATTACCTTGCAGCTGGTGTTCAAGCATTTCAATTCCCCTACACGTACTGGCCAGCGTATCGCTTGGCGAGTGAAGGTGCCAGCGGTATCGAGGCAGGTCTGATATTAAATTCAATACACGCAACTGCGGCACCAGCGATCTGGCTCATCGGAAAATATTGCATTCCCGGGCAAACTTTTTTTGACGCAATGATGCGGGTGCTCGGAACATTGCTTGCATTCACCTCAGCGGTCGTCGTCTCTCTACTTGATACCACGAATAATGACATTTTGGCGGCAATTCCGCTGATCTGGGCCATTTCCATAGCGATGTGGCCCTGCCATTTTACCAAATTTTCTTCGCGCACTACCTTTCTCACCGTTACGTTTTCCGGCCTTCTGACCGGAGCAGCCGTTGCTTTCAAGCTCAGCAATGGTCCGCTTGCTATATTGCTTCCTAGCTTATGGTGGTTTGGAGCACGTTCGTTTCCAACAAAAATGCTATTGACCTTTATCGGGTGCGTAGCAACATTAGCCGGCTTTGCGCTGATCTATGGGTACTGGGGTATTCTTCTCTGGAGTCATTTTGGCAACCCTATCCATCCATTTTATGATGGACTCTTTGAGCCAATCCGGCGACTCACCGGCTGGACGCCATGATGCTTCGGTTTCTACCTGATAGTTTACAAGAGGCACTTCTTCGGCCGCTTGTAATGGCAGCACCTGACGCCGGCATTTACGTGGAGATTATGGCACCGGACGGGCGCTTTCTTTTGCTGATATTCGCGGTTACTTGGCTGACTGTTAGTTATATCGGCGGACGGCGCTCCACCGTCGTGGTTCCGTTAACGCTGGTTATTTTGATTGCCTTCACATTTACTGCCTTTGTTCCTTGGCTGTTCACATCCGGAAACGGCCGTTATTTTGTTCCCGTTTTACTGCTTGTGGGCCCCGTGCTTGTCGGGGTCATCCGCGTACTCCCGTTAACGCGCGTAGCGCGCCTTACGTTCGTACTCGCATCCCTCGGGCTCCAGTTCTTCTTTATCCAGCAAAGCAGTCCATGGCAGACCTGGGGGCTCTTGAGTTGGGGCGCTGCTCCATATTTTCATGTCGAAGTTCCTGACCGACTCCGCAGTTCCCCAGCCACCTATGTCACGGTGTCGAATATATCATATTCTCTGATCGCTCCTCAATTTCACTCCGATTCGAGCTGGCTCAACGTTGCGCATTCACCTGAACCGATCCGTGTGCGGAGCTTCCTTTCGCGGCGTCGCGGTCCTTTTTATCTACTTATGCCAACACTTCCTAGTCAAACTACTCATACGGGCCTGCCAACAGCCGCATTGATTTCAGTCATCTCAAATCGCCTTCGGCCATACGGCCTGTTCTTCCCGGAGGACTCAAAATGTCAATTAATTGTTTCGGATGGTGTTAAGAAAATGAGTGAGGGCATTCATTCATCTTCTGTTGGTCGATCTAAAGAGGGCGATCACCAAGCTGGCTTTTGGTTGTGCTTTCTTAACTTTGACAGCACTTTGCATACCGATTTTCCATCCACCGGCAGCCCCGCAACGTTGCACGATGAAACATTTAGAAAAGTCGAAGAGTCGTGTCCTCGGTTTTTTCCTCCGGGAAGCAGTCGTACCGCGAGAGTTGAAGGTGGTGAACTACGTGTCTACGCTGACACTGAGATGAAGTTGTATGTGCTGGATGACGGTTCTGTGTTCTATAAGTATTATCGGGCACTCAACCCCGTGCGGATTGGGTCGTCCGCCGATATTCTTGCGGGCAACGTCGCCCCGGACTGCAGCAACATTCCGGGACGCACTGGACTCCCGTGGCAACGTGATCGTTAAAACGGTACTAAAACATTTAATCTTTCCCTTGGGCTATGACCAAACAGATTTTCGTTACGCAGCCCGACCTTCCACCTTTGGAGGCATTTGTACCCTTACTGGCGGAAATCTGGCGTAGTCGTGTTTTGACCAACGGAGGGCCGTTTCACCAACAACTTGAAAAGGCGCTTTGTGAATATTTGGGTGTCAAACACCTTTCCCTTTTCACTAACGGAACAATCGCTTTGGTGACCGCGCTTCAGGCGCTCCGCATCGTGGGAGAGGTCATCACCACACCGTTTTCTTTCGTCGCGACAGCGCATTCGTTGCTCTGGAATGGGATCAAGCCGGTTTTTGTCGATATTGAGCCGACGACATTCAATCTTGATCCGGATCGCATTGAGTCGGCACTAACACCCCAGACCACTGCGATCCTTCCAGTTCACGTATACGGTCGACCTTGTAATGTCGAAGCTATCGATCGCCTTGCTTCGCTTTACAACCTCCGAGTCATCTATGACGCGGCCCATGCCTTCGGCGTTCGGTGTCACTGCGGAAGTTTGCTCAAACATGGCGATCTTTCTGTTCTGTCGTTTCACGCTACGAAGGTCTACAACACCTTCGAGGGGGGTGCCATTGTATGCAATGACGACAAGATGAAGCGCCGCGTCGACTATCTCAAGAATTTTGGCTTTGCTGATGAGGTCACGGTTGTCGCGCCGGGCATCAATGGCAAGATGAGCGAGTTCAATGCGGCTCTCGGGCTTCTACAGCTTAAACAACTTTCGGAGGCACTCGCGCGTCGCCAAGAGATCGACCGGCGGTACCGTGCGGCACTTGGGGATGTTCGCGGCATCCGAATCCCCCCGCCTGTCGCCGCGACCACTTATAACCACGCATATTTTCCGATACTTGTTACAGATGAACACTCCCGGGGTCGAGATGGACTCTACCTTTACCTGCGCGAGCGCGGCATCTACACCCGGCGGTATTTTTATCCCCTTATTTCGGACTTTCCGATGTACCGTGGGCTGCCCTCAGCAGCACCGAGCAACCTACCGGTTGCTCACTCCATCGCACGGCAAATTCTTTGCTTGCCAATCTACCCGGGCCTCGAAGATACCGACTTGAACCGGATCATCGATCTTATAAGGAGTGCGTCGTGTCCTATCTGAGTTTCGATCAACTTCAAGCGATGGGATTTCAACATCTTGGTAAGAATGTTCGCATATCCGACCGAGCATCCTTCTATGGGGCAACGCGAATTTCGATCGGCGATGATTGTCGGATCGACGACTTTTGTGTACTTTCTGCGGGCGATGGCGGCATCACAATCGGCCGGAATGTCCACATCGCAGTTTTCTCAAGCATTATAGGAAATGGAACTATCAGCCTTGGCGACTTTTCTGGATTGTCATCACGGGTCTCGATTTATTCGAGCAACGACGACTACTCCGGCGAGCACATGACCAACCCGACGGTCCCGGCAAAATTTACGCGAGTTCGCCATGCCCCGGTTACTGTTGGACGTCATGTGATTGTCGGAACGGGAAGCGTCATCTTGCCAGGCGTTGTGCTTCACGATGGCGCGGCAGTTGGAGCGCTGACCGTCATTCGAAACGACTGCGAACCGTTTACGATTTATTCTGGCAACCCAGCCCGGCGTGTCGGATCACGGGGCCAGAGTTTACTTGAATTAGAAAAAATGTTTGCTCGCAGCGAGCGAGAAAATTGATGGCCCGAACAACCGGCGTGCTTATCAACCTCGCCAGCCAGGCATACGTCACGCTCATCGGGCTGTTCCTTCTCCCCGTCTTTCGACGCCACCTTGGAGAGGAAGGGTTCGGCTTGCTTGCGCTGTCGATGATGTTGCAGGCGTGGTTTGGCGTACTGGACTTTGGAATGGCGCCAACCGTGACCCGCGTTGTCGCAACCTTCCGCGCCGGACGCGTAAGAAGCAGTGACCTTCTGACGTTCTGGAAGACCGCAACGACGCTCTATCTGATTATCGGAATCGTTGCTGGATCCGGACTGGCTTCCTTCGTCATTCTCTTCGGGCAACAGTGGGTCAATGACACAAGTGCTACAGCCCACAATCTCATCGCTTCGATGCTGGCCGTACTTGGTACGCTCACTCTCCGCTGGTTCAGCGAGCTGTTCCGGGCAGCCATCATCGGTAACGAGAGTTTTATTTGGCTCGGATGTTTTTCAATTGCGGCTGCTTCCGCTCGATTCCTGCTGCTGCTGCCGATTGTTATATATATTTCTTCAAGTATATTATTATTTTTTTTATGCCAGTTACTAATCAGCGCAATTGAACTTTCGTTCCTTGTCAATAAGGCGATAAAGCTATTACCCGCACCTGGAAATACCGTAGTACGTGCATCACTTGCCTCGCTGGCCGAGCACCGCCCATTCATTTTGTCAGTCGCATTCGCTGGAATTTCATGGGCGTTTGTAACGCAGATTGACAAGTTACTCTTATCCGGACTTTTATCATTAGCTGATTATGGGCGATTCTCGCTTGCGGTATTTGCAGCAAGTGCGATCACCTTATCAACAACCGCATTGTCGCCCATCATAATGAGTCACCTTTCCATTTTGAGAGCGCAGGATGACGCGAACGCGTTCAACCGATTTTACGCGGTAGCAACACAGTGGCTCGGTTTGTTGGCATGGCCGAGCGCAGCCTTGTTGTTCTTCTATGGCGAGCAGATTATTTGGGTATGGACCGGCGACCAAGGTTTGTCCAGAGATATCGCGCAAGTCGTGAGACTGTACGCGTTTGGAAATGCAATTCTAGCGATAAGTTCAATGGCGTACTTCGCTCAGTTTTCTAAAGGATCGTTACGTCTGCACGTCATTTTAACCGGTTTGTTTTTGGCGATATTAATTCCTGCCGTTCTGTGGTCAACAAAAATTTATGGTGCCGTTGGCGCAGCTTGGACTTGGGCAACTCTAAATGCAGCCTATTTACTAACCTGCGTTCCGGTTATTCATCGCTATTTTGTACGTTATCCTTATCGAAGGTGGCTTTTCTGCGAGGTACTTCCGATGGCACTCTTGGCGTTTGGTACAACTTGGTTCACGACGGCCTTTTCTTTTCCAGACAAGCGCTTGCCCGCGGCCATTGCGATCGTTTCAATTGGTTTATTCGCTCTAATCACCACGCTCCTCCTTATGGCACCCGGGACGGGTGGGCATTTGTCTGGCGCAACTTTAAAACGTCTATGGTCTGGCAAATGATACGGAAATTTTCCAGACGGGACCTTGACAAGTATCGCGGTATGAACGATCTTTATTATTCACGCTTTCGACGTGCTTTTTTGCGCTTGTGGGCCCGAATTCCGGTTGCGTCGAGGCGCGAGTGTTGCATTTGTCATCGTCGAATGCAGCGCTTTCTCCCGTACGGCGGAGGACCATCGGCCGCACCACCACTCATGACCGCTCTAAGGGTTATCGGAAGCGACCTTGACCAACATGAATGTCCTTGGTGCGGATCTCATGATCGGGAGCGTCATTTGGTTCTATATCTTCAAGCAGCTGGGCTATTTGATAAAGTTGAGGGCTCCAATATTTTGCATGTCGCACCTGAAAAATATCTTCGTGAAGAATTAAACAGAAGACGTCCCGCGTTTTATTTTTTAGGTGATTTATTTCCTACTTCTCCAGAAGTTTCAAAGATCGATGTCCAATCCTTAACGTTTCAGGCGAATAAATTTGATTTCGTCATTGCCAACCATGTGCTTGAGCACGTTACCGACTTTTGCCAAGCCTTGTCCGAACTAGTTCGCGTCACACGTCCAGGTGGTCACCTCATTCTGCAGACGCCATTCTCCAATGTCCTCACTTCCACTTTTGAGGATAAGGGGATTGATTCCGAAGCCGGACGTCTCCAGGCCTATGGCCAATCTGATCACTCCCGGCTGCTAGGAAGGAACTGGTGCGCCGTATTCGAGGCTCATGGCCTGCGATCAGCAGTCGGCTCGCATCAACAACTCCTCCCTACCATAAACGCTGACCGTTGGGGTGTTAACCCGGCGGAGCCGTTTATGCATTTCTTGAAGATCGAGTGATCTTGGGGCAAATCGTTTATTTGATAATGCAACATGGAACAGCCAAACGCCCCCGATGTAGCACCACTCATCAGCGTTCACTGCATCACGTTCAATCATGCAGGCTTTATCGCGGCGGCCCTTGAATCCTTTTTGGCCCAAAAAACAACGTTCCCTGTGGAAATTGTCGTTGGGGAGGATTGCAGCACTGATGGAACTCGGGAGATCGTCGAACGCTATAGCAAAAGATATCCGAAGATTATCCGAATAATTTCCTCCGACACCAATGTCGGTGCAGTTGCGAATTTCGAACGAACACTGAAGGCATGCCGCGGAAAATACGTTGCGATTTGCGAAGGGGATGATTATTGGAGGGATCCATACAAGCTACAAATTCAGGTCGATTTTCTTGAAAGCCACCCTGATTATGTTCTTGCTTATCACGACGCTACTGGATTTGACCAAAATGGCTTTGATGAGTCGCCGCAATTACCGGCTGCGTATCGAGTAGATGCGGACAAGACGGACTTGATACGAAGCCGACCGTTATCCACGTTAACCGTTTGCTTCCGCAATTTGATTCGCGAACTACCGGAAGAAGTTCGCCATTCACCAATCCTGGATTTGTGTATGTGGTCCTTACTCGGATGGCACGGAAAAGGAAAATTTCTGCCGCAGATTGCATCTGCGGCATATCGACGCCATACCGGGGGCATTATGTCCATGCAGTCTGAACAATCCCGTCTGCGCATGACCGCGCAGGCTTTTTTGTGTCTTTCACGATATTATCAACGCATTGGCGAGATTGAAATCGCGGATTACTTTCTGATAAGAGCTTGCGTTTGTACTGGATACAGCCTGGATACAACAGGAAAGTTGCAAGCGGTTTACGCGATTATTGAGAATGTGCTTTACACACTATTCGCTAATTTCCGATCGCGGTTGCTGCGTGTCATACGCCCATCGGGCTGATTCAGTGTTTTATTTTCGCCAAGGGAATATTCCAAGTTTCTTTACGATCAGCAACATCCTGAACAGCAGTTCATTTAATAATGTCTGTCGCCATCTTGTCAATCCGAATATTAATCGCCACCGCACATGTGCAGCACTGTCGCTTATGCTGAAGTAGCGCTGAACTATTATTTTGTGTTGTGAACTGAGTTGCTCTCCGAAATTTCGTTCCAATTCGTTTATTTGACCTAACATGATTGCAACCCAGTCGTTCTTTAGCAGGAAGCGAATAATCTGAGCTTGGCGACCAAACCAACCAGATCCGCGCCCGATTAAGTTCCCACCATGCTGTCGGTATAATATGGTTGGCGTTTCGTCAACCACGACCTTTCCAAACGCGCTGACGACCAAGTAGGCCCACCAGTCGTGAAATTTGACTTCGGCTGGCACCCCGGCTTTTTTCAGTATTGCGGCAGCCGTTGATGACAGAGCCGCAGTGCATCCTGTTACGATGTTTTCTGATATCGCTCCTTTAAAGGACGGCTCCCGTGGCCACGGCGGTGTTACCTGGAGGTGTCGCAGGTTTTCGTCCACCAAAGTTTGGGCACTGCAATAGAGAACCGGCACCTTAGTGGCATCGCTTATTACTGCCCAAGCGCGCTGTATTTTAAAAGGAAGCCACACGTCATCTTGGTCGGAAAACATGATCATTTCTGCATTTTCCGGCGTCCATTGCAGAAGCGTCAGGAAACTCCTGGCAAATCCAATGTTTTCTCCGCGAATGACTTTGATTTTCGGATCATTGAAGCTCTCAATGCGCTCGACAGTCGCGTCACGCGACCCATCATCTCGGACGATGAGAAGGCCTTCGGGAGGCAACTGTTCAAGGATGGATTTGACCTGTTCTGCGACAAACCGCTCACCGTTGTACGTTGACATTAAAACAACCACGCGCATGGAATAACATTCCTCGAAAGATTGATTCGGCCGCTTTTGGATGGGGACTTTAAGGAAACTCTGATCTATTCCAGAGCCGGTAAAGTATTGGAGTCATCAAGCGCG
>CAZTVU010000191.1:0-9750 GCA_964617025.1 uncultured Planctomycetales bacterium
CCTCCGGGGGCTTTGCCTTGCTCGGCTCGGGCTGCGTGATCTCGGGTCCCTTGGCCGTCGGACCGGTGGGTGTCCGATCGCGCGTCCAGAAAAACCACCCGCCCACCAGAACCACCACCACCGTGACGATAGCGCCGACTTTGTATTCGAGTCGCATGATCGATCCCTCGTACGACGTGGGGAGTCGCCGGTATACCCGCTCAGCGGGTCATGGCCCCGGCGAGCCTGCCGCCCGCGCCGCATCCTTGCGCGCCCATGACAGCCAACCGACCAAACCCGCAACTTCCCCTCGAGCTTGGCGAGGAATATACGCGCATGACGGCGATTCGTCAATGGCAGGAGGCGCAGCTTGCCTTGGATCGCCGCGCGCCCGCGGCGGCCGCCGCCGCGGATTCTTGACCGCCCCGCACCGGACGGATACCGTCCGACGGGTGCGCGTTCGTCGCGGCGAGCATCCCCGGCGACGCGCGTTGCACTCGGGCTTGATGGGGCGTCCCGCGGGTGTGCCGGCGGCATCTGCGCCGGTCGCCGGCGCCTTGGTGAACCGATGCCCACTCGTGAGGAACTTATTCAGCGTCTTTGTCAGTCGGCTCTCGACCCTTCCGGACCGGGGTCGTTTATCCAATTGGTGCTTAGCGACATGGTCGCTGAGGGCGGGGAGACCGCCTTCAGGAAGGTCGCGATCCGCCCGGCGGAGGGAGGCAGGCTGGTCGTCGACTCCTTTACCGCAGACAAGCACATTACGCGCGAAATCGCCGCCGAGGACCTGCCGGCCGTGCTCGATATCCCGTTTCGGCGGGCCCACCTCCAGACCACGACGGGCGACCTGCACGCCCGCATCACCCGCAAGGGGCGCATCCTGCTGAGCGAGGGCCGTCCATCCCTCACGACGCGGCCCGGCGGCGGGCACGATCGTACGCGGCACCACCTGCTGCCGGGCGACCGGCCGCACCCCCTGTTGCAGGCTCTCGACATCCAGACGCCGGCCGGCCAGGTCCGCAGCACCCGCAAGGGCAAGTTTCACCAGATCAACCAGTTCCTCGACATCCTCGCGGCGCTGCCGGAGGTGCGGGCCGGCCGCGGAACGCTGCGGGTCATTGACTGCGGATGCGGTGCCGCGTACCTGACGTTTGCCGCTCACCATTACCTCCGCGATGTCCGCGGGCTCGACGTACACACCGTCGGCATCGACGCGAAGGCGGACTTGATCGCCCGGTGCGAGGAGCTGCGGGACCGGCTGGGGTACTCGGGCCTGCGCTTCGAGCGGGCCCGCATCGCCGACTACGCTCCAGTCGCCGCTCCGCACATCGTCCTCAGCCTGCACGCGTGCGATACGGCCACCGACGAGGCGATCGCGCTGGGCGTGCGCTGGCGGGCCCGCGCGATCCTGGCCGCGCCCTGCTGCCAGCACGAACTCCGCGACCGGCTCCGCAACGAGGCGATGCAGGCGATCCTCCGGCACGGCGTGCTCCGGGGCCGCATGGCCGACCTCGTGACGGACGCGGCCCGCGCGGCCCTGCTGCGGACGGTCGGGTACACGTGCGACGTGATCGAGTTCGTCTCGCCCGAGCACACGGCCAAGAACCTCATGCTCCGCGCCGAGCGGCGGTCCTCGAAACCGCTTCCCGGCTCGATCGACGATTACCAGACGCTGAAGTCCGCGTGGCAGATCGCGCCGACGTTGGAACGGCTGCTGCGCGAGGCGCCGCAGGCGTAGGCGAAGCCTTGCGGAGCCGGGGCGAAGGCGTTGCCGCCGGGGGCATTGCTCTGTCGTTGCAGCATGCAACGACCGGAAAGCGAAAAAGCGAAATAGCGGAAAAGGAAAAAAACTGGCTCCCAAGGCCGTATCGGGAAAACACCTGTGGTGCGGTAGTGACTGCATTGCATCATCAGGCGTTCTTTGTTCTCTCGCTTTCTCGTTTTTCCGTTTCCCAACGCTGGCGTATGCAACGCTGGGGTAATGATGCCACAGTCTCCGCGTTTCGAGGATCTCCCCCGATTTCTTGTTCTCCCCAAGCGCCTCACGGCCGCAGGCAAAAGATGCGCGCATGTTTCGGCGTAACGGACTATGCAAGCCGGCCCGGCTCGACACGAGCCGGCTCTGTTCGTCGGGCGTTCAACGACGAAAACAGAGCCGGGCCGTGTCGGCCCGGAAAGCTTTGCACAGCACGCAAGTCCCGTCACCCCAAGCGGCCACGGTCGCAACCAGGAGACGCGCGCATCTTGAGCGCATGTTTCGGCGTAAGCGACTAACACGCTTTTCCGACGGTCCAGCCGCGTTCGGGCGTTCTCGGATGTCTGCTTCGCGTCATCCATCGTTCGTCGGCGCCAGCGGAGTGCGGTGGCCACGCCACCGCTTCGGCTCGGACGGTCTGCCGCACGCCGGCGCGTCTCGGCGCGCCTCAGGAAAAGCGGCGGCAAGGCCGCCGCACTCCACAACGCGCGGGCCGCGCCGCGCGAGACGGGCGGGGTGACCGCTGCCCGAGTCCGGGTCCGGGCAGAGTGTTCCAACGCAACAGGCGCGCGAGACGCGCGCCTGTTCGGGTTCCGGCCAAAACTTGCGCCGGGTTTTCTCGGTCCCTCGTTTTCGCCTCTTCCGGTGTGGCCCAGTGCTTCGCCGGGGTTCTCTCCACGCTCTCGTACGCCGTCTTCGCCACGACGACGATCACGCGCGGGCCCACGGCAAGGTATTTGCCCATGTCCGGAACATCGCGCAACAGCTTGAAGTACTCGTCCGAGAACGCCTTGACCTTTTGCGTCTTCGCCTTGCCGTCGTAGTCCGCATCCACCCATCGATCGTCGGCGCGGTAGAACGTCTTCGCGCCGACGATCTGGACCGGGGCCTCCGCGCGGGTGGAATCGACCGGAACCGTCCCCGTCGCGTCGCCGGGATCACCCGCGGTCGAATCGAGCACGATCCGCGGCCCGAGCTGCACCTCCGCGGGCGATGCGTCGCGCAGCGCCAGGATGTGTCTGGACCCCTCCACGCCCGTCTGTCCCTTTGCCTCCCGGGTCCAACCGGCCGCGTTCGGGACCTGCTGCCCCGCCGCCTGGCGAACACGAACGAATACCCGCTGCGCCGCCGCCGGTCCGCCCGTTTCGGCGCGGGCCAGGCCGCGTCGCTCGCCGTCCTCAAGGACGAGGTACGACGTGTACGGCGTGACGATGGCGTATCGCTTGGCCAGGCGGATGATCTCGTCCTTGAGCTCCTGCGTCTCGCCGCGGAGGCGAATCTCGTCCATCAGGTAGCCCACCTTGCGCGTGGCCCACAGGCGCGGGAGGAAGTCGGCCTCCGCCTCCTTCTCCGCGAACGTCGCCGGGTATTGCCACGTGAGGCGCTCGCCCGCGCGCCGGCCGTGGAGGGTGATGACGTGCCGGCCGGGCGTGCGATACCGGCCGACGACCGTCAGCTCGCCGCCGGCGAACAGGTCGGGCATCTGCTTCGGATACACGTCGACCACCGACGCCCCTCCGAGCACCAGCTCGACGTCGCTCAACACGGGGCTGCCCACCTTCCTGAAGAAGCTTGACACCTTCACCTCGATGTCCTCGCGCTCGTCGATGTACTCCCGGGCGCCGCGGTTGTCCTCGGCCAGACGGTCCAGGAGCTTCGTGTTCAGGTCATGCCCGACGCCGAAGACGAACAGCCGGCAGCGGCCCTCGTTGGCCTTCCGCACGTTCGCCTGGATCTTCTCGGGGTCGCGCTCGTCGATGGTCGGCTCGCCGTCCGTCATGAAGACGACCATGTACGGCCGCTCCGCCGTTGCCGCCGCCCCGGCCTTCAGGGCCGCCTGGAGGGCCTGGTTGATGTTCGTGCCGCCGGCCGCCACCAGCTTGTCCACCTCGGCCCGGGCGGCGTTGACATTCTCGCGGCTGGCGGGAACGAGGCCCTCGCGGAAGGGGCGGACCTCCGTGGCGAACGAGATGATGTTGAACCGGTCCTCCTCGCGCAGGCTCGACAGGCAGTGCCGCAGCGCCCGTTTCGCCTGGGCGATCTTCTCGCCCGCCATGCTCCCCGACGTGTCGAACACGAAGCACACGTCCTTCGGGAGGACCTTTCCCGCGTCGCCGATGGCCGGCGGCGCGATCCGCAGGAGGAAGTAGCCGTCCTCCCCGCCGAGGCGGTGGGTCAGCAGCGACGTGCCGAACTCCTTCTCGCCGATCTGGTAGTAGACCAGGAAGTCCCGGTCGGGCCGGACGTGGTGCGCCTCGAAGCCGACCCGCGCCTCGCGGTCGCTCGGGCGGCTGATCGTCGCGTTGTGCGACGGGCAGAACACCGACTTCAGCGGCGCCTGGCCGCGGATCGTGACGGCGATCGACACATCCTCGATGTCCTTCGCGCTGAACTTCTCCGTGTTGAGCGGATAGCGGTACGCGGCGAGGCCGTCGTTGACGTCGATCGTCTCGCCGTACTCCAGCGCCACGCGGACGTCGCCGTTCGGCGGGATCGGGAAGACCCGCGCCCTGTACACGCGCCCGCCGACGTACTCCAGCAGCGCCGGGTCGCGCATCTTGCGGACGATGTCCTCGTAGATCGTTCGCGCCTTCTCGGCGTCGAGGATCTCGCCGTGGACCTCCTTGCCGTCCATCCACATCGAGAACCGGTGGACCGACGCGTTCTCCGGCAGCGGGAACAGGTACGTCCCATCGAGCTGCACGGGGTTCGGGTTGTGGAAGACCTGGTCGATCTTCGTCACCGCGACCGTCTCGCGGATGTCGGTGACGACCTTGTGGTTCTTGACCTCCAGCGGCATGTACGCGGCCCACGCCGGCCGAATCCGCGGCGGGCGCCCGACCGGCGGCGGTCCCGGCGGGGCCGGCGGCTGTTCGATCACAATGAACCCGTCCGCCTCCGCCACCCCGGCCAGCAGCAACACAACGGCCAGCCCCGCCACCCATCCGCGAACCATCTCACGTGCGATCATGGCATCCTCCGCGCGTGCCCGCGACGTCGAAGTCCGAACCGACGGGCCACCCACGCGCAACACGCGCGACCTCGCAGCGCCGGACGCCTCCGCCCGACCCCTGGTCCGCCCGCCGATTCCTTTTGACTACAGCCTTAGACGCGGTCCTTCGGTCCCGGTTCCCGGGCCGGAGCAGATACGGACCATCTCGGGTGGAGTCCGTCACGGCATGGCGAGGCGGGAGGCTATTCCGCGCGGCGCTGCCGAGTTGTGTCGAGCCGGTCGCCTCTCGCGACGGCGAAGACGCAGGGCCGCCCGTGCCCCGCGAGGGGCCCAGCTCGCCCCGCGCGTTTTTGGACTGCGGCGGCCTTGCCGCCGCTTTCCTTGGGCCGCGCCGGAGTGCGGCAGACCGTCCGAGGCAAATTGGCGCCGTTGCCACGCCCTCCACAGGCGCCGAGAAAGAGGCCCCTTGGCCCCTGCCGGGCGGGCGCCTCTATGGGGCTGTTATCCGCGGGTTCCACGTTGCTACGACCGAACCTTCGTCTCGCCGCGGGCGGGGTCGGCCTCCAGGCCGTAGCGCTTCATCTTCTTGTAAAGCGTGGTGCGGTTGATCTCGAGGACCTCGGCGGTCACCTGCCGGTTCCAGTTGTTCGCGCGGAGGGCCTGCTCGATGATTCGCTTCTCCGGCTCCTCGAGCGCCTGCTTGAGCGACATCGGCCGGTACTGGCCCTCCTGGAGGGGCGGCGGGCCGCTGGCAGCCTCGAGCAGCGCCGGCGGCAGGTCGTCCACGTCGATGTAGCGGTTCTTGGTGAGGATGACGGCGCGCTCGACCACGTTCTCGAGTTCGCGGACGTTCCCCGGCCAGTGGTAGCGCTGCATGTGCTGGATCGCCGCATCGGTGAAGCCCAGGATCTCCTTGCGCGACTGAGCGCAGTACGTTTTGAGGAAGTGGTCGGCGAGGCGCGGGATGTCGCCGATCCGCTCGAGCAGCCGCGGCAGGCTGATCGTCACCACGTTGATGCGGTAGTACAGGTCCTGGCGGAAGCGCCCGGCCTTCACCTCGTCGGCCAGGTCGCGGTTGCTGGCGAGGATGACGCGGACGTCGACCGTCTGCGTCTTGTTGCTCCCGACGGGCTCGAACTGCCGCTCCTGGAGGACGCGGAGCAGCTTGACCTGCAGCGCGGGCGATGCGCTGTTGATCTCGTCGAGGAAGATCGTCCCGCCGTCGGCCGCCTTGAAGCGGCCCTCCTTGTCCGACACCGCACCGGTGAACGACCCGCGAACGTGGCCGAACAGCTCGCTCTCGAGCAGCGTCTCGGGGATCGCGCCGCAACTCACCTCGACGAACGGCCGATCCCGCCGCTGGCTCCGGTGGTGGATCGCGCGGGCGATGAGCGACTTGCCCGTGCCCGATTCGCCCTGCATGAGGACCGTGGCCTTCGTGTCGGCGACGGTCTCGATGAGGTCGAAGATCTTGAGCATCTTGTAGTCGTGGCCCACGATGCTGTCGAGCCCGTAGCGAAGCCCGAGCTGCTCGCGGAGCGCGCGGTTCTCGCGGACGAGCGCCTGCTGCTTCAGCGCCCGCTCGACCACCAGGCGGATCTGATCGTCGATGATGGGCTTGGTCAGGTAATCGTACGCGCCCATCTTGATCGCCTCGACCGCGCTCTCGATCGTCCCGTAGCCCGTGATCATGATGACGACGGCGTCGGGATACCGCTGCCGAAACACACGGAGAAGCTCGAAGCCGCCGTTCTCCGACATGTTCACGTCGGTGAGGACGAGCGGGAACCGCTGCCGCTCCATCGCCTGGAGCGCGGCGGCGAACGACGGCACGCCGACGGCGTCGTACCCCTCCAGCCGCAGAAACTCGGTCAGCGACTCCAGGATGATCTTGTCGTCGTCGACGACGAGGATTCGCTCCCTGGCCTCAGACATGCGACGGTCCTCCCTCCGCGCGGCCGGCGGCGTCGCGGACCCCCGCCGGCACGGGCGCGCGCGACGGCGTGCAACTGTCCAACGGGATGCGGACGGTGAAGCGCGCCCCCCCGGCCTCGCGGTTCTCCGCGGTCAGGCGGCCGCGATACTTCTCGACGATCTCCCGGCAGATGGGCAGGCCCAGCCCCGTGCCCTTGCCGAGCGGCTTGGTCGTGAAGAACGGCTCGAAGACCCGTTCGCCCGCCTCCGGCAGGCCGGGGCCGGTGTCGTCGAAGCGGATGACGGCCTCCCCGCCGCTGACCGCGCTGTGGATCGTCAGCGTGCCGCCGTCGGGCATGGCATCGATCGCGTTCTTGATGATGTTGCAGAAGACCTGGAACAGGTTCCCGCCGCCGCGAACGACCGGCAGCGGTCCCTCGAACGAGCACACCACCGACACCCGCGATTGCGTCGCCTGGTCGCCGAGGACCTTGACCGCCTCCTCGACGATCGTGTTCAGGCTCGTGTCCTCGTACGACACGTGCGCGTTGCGCGAAAACTCCAGCAGGTCGCTGACAATCTGCGCCATCCGCAGCAGCCCCGCGCGCGACTGCTCCAGGTAGTGCCGCGCCTTGTCGGCCTCGTTGCGGTCGATGACCCGCTGCGCCAGGCCCAGGAACCGGAGGATTCCGTCGAGCGGGTTGTTCAGCTCGTGCGCCACCCGCGCCGCCATCTTGCCCAGGGCGGCCATCCGCTCGGAGACGGCCAGCCGTTTTTCCATGCCGATCGTCGCCGTCACGTCCTCGACCACCAGCAGGCCCGCCGTCACCGCCGCCGGACTGCCGGCCGCCAGCGGGCTGCACATCAGGTTGATGATCAGTTCGCGATCGGGCGCCGGACGGAACGTGACGTGCTCGTAGCGCTTCGGCAGCCGCCCCTCCAGGGTCTCCCGCAGCTCGGCGGCCCAGTCCTCGTACTTGCTCTCGATCGTTCCCTTCTGGAGGGCATCCGCCAGGGAGTCCTGCGGCCTCGCCAGGAACGCCGCCGCCGCGTTGGCGTGGATGACGCGCATCTGCCGGTCGAACACGACCAGCCCCAGCGAGAGACCGTGGAACACGGCCTCCGCCAGATCGCGCAGGTCCACCCCCTCGCCATGGCTCGTCGGACGGTTTTCCGTCTGAATGGCGTACGCCCGAGGCCGACCACCCCGCGATTGTCGGCGCAGATTGTTTCTCATCGGAAAGCAACGAAGCTTCTGCTCCTTCTGCCGAGGGCCCCTGCATATCTGTTGTTGTCCAGAGACAACATGGTCCGAGAATCGTTGCCGCCAAACAACGCTACAACAGTCTATCGGCAGCAATCTACGGCCACTGTTGTGTGGATGCAACGCTCGGTGTTGCAACGAAGCGGCATGACGTCCGGTTCCTCGGCGGCCCCGGAGTCGCCGACGGCGAAAATCCGTCTGCCGACCTGGACCACTTTGACCTCACGCAGCCCGGGAACGAACGCCGCCGTGAAATAAGGAGGGGTGGCGATCGGGTAATAGAGCCCCGCCTGAAATGCAAATCGAACCCACCCCGACCCTTCGGCGAGGCGCACCTCCTCCACCCGGATCGGCCAGGCGTCGTTGGCGGGCTGTCCGACCTTGGCCACGAGCCCGACGACGCTGCCTCGGCGGAAGTTCGGCCGGCCGGCGTCGGCCTCGCTGAGGCCAACCGCCCGGCCGAGCCGGCGCCACTCGACATCGCTGCGAACGAGCACGAGGTCGAACTCATCGCACAGGGATTCGCGCAGATTCGCGGGTATGACCTGCCCATCGGCCAAGCGGAGTTGCCATGCCGGCTGCGGGCCCAGGTCGACCGGGTGGGCCAGCTCCCATGCGATGGACGGTCGGGGCTTCTGTGCCTGGCAGCCGGCGGCGGCCACCGCCATGCCCAGGGCCAGCAACCCCCGGCCCGCCCCAAACGATCCGCGTGGACTTCGCATGGCACCACCGTTCTTCACGCCGCCCGGCTCACGTCGGCGAGGCGGACCCCAGCGCGTCGGCGAGTTCGCCCACCGTCCGGGCCGCGTCGCCGAGGTACAGGATGACATTGGGTGATTCGTACAGCGGGTTCGGAACGCCGGAGTAACCGGGCTGCGTGTCCTGGTTGCAGACGATCACGCATCGCGCCTCGTTCACCTTGAGGATCGGCATCCCGTAGATGGGCGTGTTGACGGCCGTGTTGGCCGCCGGGTTCACCACGTCGTTCGCCCCGACGACGATCGCCACGTCCGTCCGGGCGAAGTCGTCGTTGATGGCGTCCATGTCGCACAGCCGCTCATACGGGATCTCGACCTCCGCCAGCAGCACGTGCATGTGCCCGGGCATTCGCCCCGCGACCGGGTGGATGGCGAAGCGGACCTCCGCGCCCCGCGCCTCCAGCGCATCGGCCAAGCGGCGGACCTGCTGTTGAGCCTGGGCCAGCGCCATCCCGTATCCGGGCACGATCATGACCGAGCGGGCGGCGCGGAGGACGTCGCCGACCCGGTCGCGTGTGAATTGCGGGCCGGGCGTTGCCGCGTCCGCCGGCGGCGGGGCCGGCTCCGCCTCCGAAGGCTGCGCCGCCGGCCGCATCGTCGATCGGCCCGTCAGGACGGCCAGCAGCGTCCGGTTCGATGCACGGCACATGATGTGCGTCAGGATGAGGCCCGAAGCGCCAACGATTCCCCCCGCCGCCACCAGCAGCGGATCCCGCACGACGAACCCCGCCAGCGACCCCGCCACGCCGGACAGCGAATTGAGCAGCGAGATGCTGATAGGCATGTCCGCCCCGCCTACGAGGATCGCGAAGATCACGCCGAAGGCCAGCGACAAGGCGACGGTCGCCAGCGACAGGGCCGCCAGAGCGCCGGCGTCCGCCCAGGTGATAACGACGGTCAGGACCGC
>CAZTVU010000192.1:0-8025 GCA_964617025.1 uncultured Planctomycetales bacterium
GGCGCTTATGGACTGCGGTGGCAACGCCACCGCTTTGGCTCGGACGGTCTGCCGCGAGCCGGCGCGTCCTGGCGCGCCTCAGGAAAAGCGGCGGCCAGGCCGCCGCAGTCCAAAATGCGCGGGCCGCGCCGTATAGGACAGCCGGGGCGACCGCTGCCCATGTCGAGGTCGGGGCAGAGTCTTCCAGATACAACCGTCGAGCAAGACGCGCATGCTTCGGTCGCGGCCGGAGTATGCGATGGGGTGTTCCGCTCTCTTGCTTTCCGTCGTTACGATTCGCAGCGGCGGCGTGGGCGCCATCACTCCTGCTGCCAGCCGCGGCGCTCACCGGTCGCGAACCGGACGCGGACCGGCGGCAGCGGGACGCCCTTCTCGCACCGGATGTCCCTCGACTGCTCCGAGTTCAGTGAGAACTCGTAGGTCCACAGCGGCCGGAGGCGGATCGGGACCACCAGCGTTCGATGCTCGGCGTCGTACTTCGGCGCGCCGATGACCTCCGGGAGGTGCGGCCCCTCGCCGAGCAGCGCCCACGGCCCGTCCTTCATCGGCCGGTCGAACGTGATCCGGATCTCCGCCAGGTCCGGGTCGACGTTCGTCGACTCGTTCGCCGGCGCCATCGCGACGATCCGCGGCTCATCACCCACCACCTCGGCGGCCTTCTGTTCCAGGTGTGCCGCGTGGCGGTTGAAGACGGCCACGATCCGCGGCATGAATTCGTCGAGTGTGGCGTGCTGCCCGCGGCGGGTCTCATACTCGCCCAGCACGTCCGAGAGGTCCTCGATCCAGGCAAAACCGCTCGCCTTCTCCTCCGTGATCGCCTTTCGCGCGGCCGCCGGCCCGCCGTATTTCAACGTGTACCGGACGACGCACGCGCGGACGATCGACTCGTACATCATGCTGTCCCACCGACCGTAGCCCTGCCGCCGCAGGATGTCGGCGACGTGCGGGAAGACTCGCTCCCCGACCGGGCGCAGCGCCGCCAGGTGTCGGTCCACGAGCGGATTGCCGTAGGAGTGGCAGAACTCGTGGATCACGATCGGCAGGACGTCACGGTCGAACGCCGGCCGCCCGAGCGCGTCCGTCTGCCAGACGCCGAGGATGCAGTAGAGCTCCTCCCGGCCGTCCGCCGTCCGGCAGTGCGGGCCGTAGTTCGCGCCGCCATTGAGCAGGCCGATCGCCACCGTAAACGACGCCTGCGCCCGCGTCCCGAAAAACTGGTCGAACCACTCCAGGCGGCCCTCGCGTCGCAACAGCGTCCGCAGGCGCGACACGGCCTCGGCGTAGAACGCCTCCTGCTTGTTCAAGAAGCCCTGGAAGTCGGTGTCCCGGACGAACTCCCGTGCCTTCGCGAGGAAGTCCCGGGCGCTGGCGATCGACCAGCGGGAGTCAATCGCCTCGGGCAGCGGGTCGAACGGCGCCTTTTCGCGGATCTCCACCGTGTCGGTAATGTGTACGGCGAGCATCATCGGGGCGTCGTAGCCCACGGCGCGGGTGTGCGCCAGGTTTCGCGCCAGCCCCACCGCGGGGTGATTGCGGTATTTGCCGAAGTGAGCCTCGACGTCCTTGACATAGGACGCGATCATGCCGTGGTTGTATTCGGGGCTGCCCGCGAGCCGGAAGATGATGCTCACCAGCTCGACGCGAGGATCGACGACGACCCGAAATGCGGGCTCGGCCGGCCGCGACTCCGCGGCGCGGACGAGCGGGACGCCGCAGCCGACAGCGACGGCGAGGAGCCATCCATGCCGTGCCGGCCCGGCGAGCCGGACGGGGCGAGGCCCCGTTGCGTCCGGTCGGGGCCCGTGCGGGCGTTTGCGATGCATCATAACCGCTCCCTGGCGACGGCCGGACGGGTGATTATACCGGGTGCCGCCTGTCCGCTGCGCACGCCCCCGACCTTCGCCACAAAGCACGACCGGCTCGTGTCGAGCGGGCCCCTTTTTTCAAAGGGTTTCGGGCCGACACACCCCCGGCTCTGTTGCCGACACGGCCCGGCTCTTTGGTGCGGGATCGTCGGGACATATGGTACAATCTCGCAAGGGGGCGGATGGACCCGGAGGACTGGCCATGATTCGCCTCAACAAGATCCTTTACACGACCGACTTCTCCGACCTGTCGCTGTGCGCCCTGCCCTATGCCACCTCGTTTGCCGAGGAGTACAAGGCGGAGCTGCACTGCCTCCACGTGGTCGACGAGGCCTATCAGTACTGGATGGGCATGAGCGGCGAGGGGCTGCCGATCGGCCCCAGCCCCGAGGAGATGCAGCAGACCGCCGAGGAACAGATGAAGGACTTCGTCCGGAAGCACCTGGCCGACTGCCCCGTGCCGGTGGTCGCCCGGACGGCCATCGGCCGGCCCTTCCTCGAGATCATCCGCTACGCCCGCGACAACGCCATCGACCTCATCGTGATCGCGACCCACGGCCGCAGCGGCCTACAGCAGGTCCTGCTGGGCGGCACGGCGGAGCGCGTCGTCCGCAAGGCGTCCTGCCCGGTGCTTACGATTCACCATCCCCAGCGGGAGCCCGCGATCCGCTAGTCCGGCCTTCTCGATGCGCCTTGCCCGCGCCGCACGAACGTTTCGCGCCCTCGCGGCGAGGCGTGAACCGTCCGGGTTTCCGGTTCCACGCGATGCCGGTTAGAATTGAGCATCGGCGCGGGCGCTCGATGCGGGGCCCCCGCCGTCCGACGGGCAGGGCATGGTTTCTCCTGGTTTGTGGAGTTCCCAATGAGTCGCGCGGTCACAGGGTTGGTGCTGGTGGCACTGGCGGGGTTCGCCGGGGGGTGTTCGCGGCAGGATGAGCCTCCCCCGAAGTACAACACTGTGCTCGAACACGGTTCCGAGGCGCTGGCGCCGGTCCCGCTGATGCGGCCGGACGTCGAGGGGTTGCCGCCGGTCTCGTCCGCCCGATACCTCCGCAAGATCGGCGGTGCCTCCGGGGCGTCCGCCGCCGTGGCGCCCGAAGGCGGCGGCACGGCGCCTCCCGAGGGCGGCCAGGCGATTGTGTTGAACGACGCCGACGCCGAGGCCCTCATCCGGCAGTTCGCCGAGATGGCCAGGATCGGAAACATCGAGGTCGTGACGCAGATGTTCGTGCCCGATCAGCAGCCCCTCGTTCGCCGGACGGCGGCGTCCGCCAAGGCGATCGAGGAGGCCGTCAAGCGGTTGCATGACGCCCTGGCATCGGCGGACCCGGACCTCGCCCGGCAGTTTCAGCCGAACGAGGCGGGATTGCTGGTGCTCAAGTCGCCGGACGGGGCCGACCTTCCTGCGGTCTCGCTGCGGCCGGTGTTTGAGGTGGTGGGCATCGAGGCCCAGGGCGAAGACCAGGCGACCGCCACGCTGAAGCTCGGCGATGCCGAGAAGAAGTTCCAGATGACCCGCGTGGACGGGAAGTGGCGAATCAGCCACCCCGACATCGCCGGCAATCCGCAGATGGCCGGCAGGATGGCTGGCATCGCGGCCGCCCTCGGTCGCGAACTTGCCGCGCTGGCCGAGAAGGTGGAGAAGAACGAGGTTCAACCGGCGGACGTCACCCGGGAGGTCCTTGCCGCCGCGAAACGGGCGGCTTCGGCCCCGCCGTCCGATGAGGGCCAGGGTGCCGACGCCGCTGCGGAAGCCAAACCCGCCGATGGCGAACCGCAACCGGCGGATGCGGCCGGCGGTGCGGGTGCCCGAACGGCCGGGCCTCAGGAGCGGCCGCGACGCACCCGCTCGGGCCGGGATGTGGACAACGAGGCCCCGACGCTGGAGGAGTCGCTGGGGCGTCAATAGGCCCGCGAGGGGCAACGCGATGCCGTCCCGCATGAAGGCGGCCGCGCGCCGCCTGCAGATCCTCGATACCGCCGCCCGCTGCTTCGCCGAGCACGGCTATCGCGGCACGACCACCGCCCTGCTTGCACGCGAGTCGGGCATCAGCGAGCCGATTCTCTACCGCCATTTCGCCAACAAGCGGGACCTGTTCATCGCGCTGATCGAGTCGGTCGGAGAGGAGGTCTTCGCGAACCTGCGCGACGCCGTCCGCGACATCGTGTCGCCCTATGAGCAGCTCAAGGCCGTTCTCCACCGTAACCCCGCGACGTCGGACCCCCTCGGTCGGCACGTGTACCGTATCCTCTTTCACGCCTCGACCGAGTTTGCCGAGTCCGAGATCCAGGGTGCCATCCGGGAGCATTATCAGCGGTATCTTCAGTTCCTGGCTCAGATCGTGCGACGCGGTCAGCAGGCCGGCGAGATCCGCGACGACGTCAGCGCCGAGATGCTCGCGTGGCAGATCTTCCACGCCGGCGTCGGATTTGCCATGGTTCGCGTGCTGAACATGCCCGGCCACGGCACCCCGGAGTTCGTCGGCGCCACCGTCGGGCTGATCCTCGAAATGCTCGCCCCGCGGGCGAAACCGTGAGGTCGCGCACATGACCCTCCGTCGTTGCCTGCTCGCCGCCCTGCCGGTCCTCGCCGTCGCGGTCCCGTACGCCCCGGCGGCCGACCGGCCTGCGGCGGAGAGCGCGACCTGGTCCGTTTCCGGCCAGGTGCTCGACGGCCTCGGCTCCGGCGTCAAGGACGCGGCCGTCCAGATCGAGGTCGGCGGCGATGAAAAGACCGAGGGCCGCGTCATCGGCCGCGCCTCCACCGACGAGACCGGCGACTTCACCATCCGGTTGCCCGGCAAACCCAAAGGCGCGCTGCACGTCCGCGTCCGGAAGGAGCGGTTCGCCGCCTACCACGCCACGGTCGAGTTCCCGGACGACCAGACGGAGGTCTTCGTCGATGTCGAACTCTCCGGGACGCTGGCCGTTCGAGGCAAGGTCATGCTGGCGGCCACGAGCCGGCCCGTGGCCGAGGTCGCCGTCTCGCTGGCTGTCCTCGGCCGTCAATGGGAGGCGCGGACGGATTCCTCCGGCCGTTTCGACCTCCGCGGGGTCTCGCCGGGATCCGGGCAACTGACGATCTCACACGACGGCTACAGCCGCGAGCGACGGCCGATTCGCATCGAGGAGGGCATGCCGGAGATCGAGGTCCTGCTTTACCCGGAGCGGCCGTTGCGCGTCCGCGTGGTCGATGAGCGCGGCCGGGCGCTGGCCGGTGCCGACGTCGAGATGCAGGCCGTCAGCGACTTTTTCACAGCGACCACCGACGAGCGGGGCTATGCCGACCTTCATGGCATCCACCGCGAGGTGACCGAGGTCTTCTGGCGGGTGGCCCACCCCGACGGCGTCCGCATGCTCGATTTCGAAAGACGGATCGACCTCTCCGGCGAGGCCGACGCAGCCGCGTCGCGGCCGGCCGCTTCGAGGCCCGCCGTCCGCACACTTGTCCTGCCGCGCGGGGGAAAGGTCGCCGGCAAGGTCGTCGATGCGGAAAAGGGCGAGCCGGTCATCACCGCTCGCGTCCTGGTGGTCGACGCCCCCGGGGTCGATCCGCCGATCGAGTGGACCGACGGCGAGGGCGAGTTCGAGATCGCCGGCCTGGTGCCGGGGCCGATCGCCATCGCGGTCCAGCATGCCGATTACGCCCCTGAACTCATCGAGGACGAAGCCCGTGCCGGATGGACCCGCCGCTTGACCATTCGGCTTGGGAAGGGAAAGCCGCTGGGCGGCATGGTCGTCAACCCGGCGGGCACGCCGATCCCACAAGTGCAGGTCGTCTGCACCCAGTGGCGCTATCGGGATATTATCGGACTCCGTGCCCTCACCGACGATAAGGGCTGCTTCCGATTCGACCACGCACCGGGCGGCCCGATCGAATTCGCGTTTCAGAAGCCGGGCGTTGGGGCGCTAAGCGGCCAGATGCTGACGGCCGGCAGGACGGACTATCGCTTCACACTTGCGCCGACGCCCACTCGGCCGGCAAGCGGCGCGGACGCGCCGACTACCACCGCGTCCGGCGGCGTCGAGGTCGGCAAGTCGGTCCCCGATTTCACTGTGACGGCGACCGACGGCACGAAGCATCAGATTTCTCAACTGCGGGGCAAATACGTGTTTGTCGAGTTCTGGGCGACTTGGTGCCCCCCTTGCCGGGCGGAGATGCCGGCCCTCAAGAAGCTTCACGCGAGGCTGGGCTCGCGGCCGGACTTTGTCATGTTGGGCATCAGCATGGATGATGACGCGGCCAAGGTGACGGCCTATGCCGAAAAGGAAAAGCTCGGTTGGCCTATGGCCGCCGGGCCCGACAGCGGGGCGGCGACGGCGGCGAAGCGGGTCGGGGCCCGGTTCATCCCGTTCAACTTCCTCGTCGGACCTGACGGCAAGGTGATCGCCGTCGAGGTCCACGGCGATGACCTGCCCGACCGGATCGGCGGGCTGGTAAAGTAGGGCGGCCTGTTCCCCCGACACTTTGACGGCGCGTATAATCGCACGGCCCCGGAAAGACCGGGGATGGATGACCGATAAGGTATTGTGATGAAACGGCTTGCGACGACAACCAGGCATTCCCGACCGGGCTTCTCGCTCGCCGAGATGATGATCGCCATCGGCATCCTGGGCATCGGCATGCTGATGGTGGCGGCGACATTCCCGGTCGGCATCGAGCAGACCCGCATCAGCACCCGGGACACGATGACCCCCATCGTCGCTGCCGAGGCGTTGGCGACCCTCGACCTGTTGCTCCACGATCGTTCGGAGCGGATCGTCGTCGAGCGCCCGGGGAGTGGCAATCCCAGGATTGAGCGGTATCGGCTGGCCGACCTGCTCCGTAACTACCGCGGCGTGGCGCAACGGCCGGTCAGTCACGTCGTCCTCGACGTGATCGGGGGCCGTCCCAATACCTTCGATCTCAACGCGTGGCTTCGCGGGATCGAGCAGACCACCACGATTGACGGATCGAAGGTACGGCCCTTGAGTCCTCCAACCGGCTTTTATCCCTCGGCGGGTACAGGGGCCGCGCCGCGGTACTATTGGTGGGTGAGGTTCACGGTCTCGGATCCGGGGTCGGGGCCCGAGGTCAACTGGACGGTGCACGTCACGCGGACGGCGGCGGCCGAGCCCGATTTCATCGGCGTCACGTCGGTGCCTGCGACGTCAGAACGGCCCGGCGAGAACTGGATCCTCGTCAGCGCGCCGGGAACCCCGACGATGACGGGAGACAAGGTGGCCGCTCGACTCCAGCCGGGCAAGAAGATCTGGCACGCGCGCGTCGAACACGCCGCAGCGAGGAAGGAAGAGTTTGTCGTGGAGCAGGTCGACCCTGACCCGGTTCGAGCGCAAGGCTATGTCAAGTTGGATCGTCCGCCGGTGCTCAAGTACGCCGACAAGGAAGACAAGCCTACCCCCCAGAACGGAAGGGCCCCTGCCCCGTTTCAGGCATTCCTGAAAGACCCGAACACCGGCGTTTCCGCGGAGGAGCTGGGGAGGGAACGCACCGCCCCTATTCCGTAGGACGCATTAGTCCCGTCCTTCTCGCCCTTTGAGCATTGACCAGCCGTACGGCCGTGCGATTCACTCGAAGGGCAATCTCCGCTGATCGGTTACTGCCCTCAATAGCCGCGCACCGCCATCGCCTCGAGCCGACGGATTCGCTCCTCGACCGGCGGATGCGTCGAGAACAGATGCATCACGCTGCCGCCGCTCAGCGGGGCCACGATGAACATGCCCTCGCGGGCCGGGTTCACCTCCATCGGGATCCGCTCGTTGTAGTTGTGCAGGCGGCGAAGGGCATTGGCCAGCGCCCCCGGATCGCCCGCGAGCTCCGCGCCGTACGAGTCGGCACTGTACTCGCGCGTCCGCGAGATCCACATCTGGATCAGCAGGGCCGCGATCGGTGCCAGGATGATCATCAACAGCGCCACGAGGGGATTTCCCCCCTCGCGGTCGTCGCGATGACCGCCGCCGAACATCAGACCCCACTGCGCCATATGGGCCACGGCGGTGATCGCCCCGGCGAACGTCGCCGCGATCGTCGTGATGAGGATGTCGCGGTGGCGGATGTGGGCCAGCTCATGCCCGATGACGCCGCGCAGCTCTCGCTCCGGCATCGTCGCCAGCAGACCCTGCGTGACGCACACCGCCGCGTGCGCCGGATTGCGCCCGG
>CAZTVU010000192.1:8035-9735 GCA_964617025.1 uncultured Planctomycetales bacterium
AAAGGCGTTGGGCGCCTCCTGCGGGCTCACGTACACCCGCGGCATCGGCAGGCCCGCGCGGTCGGCCAGCTCGCGAACGATCCGAACGAGCTGCGGGGCATCGCGCTCGGTGACCTCCTGAGCGCCCATGCTCGCCAGTGCGATCTTGTCCGAGAAGAAGTAGGCGATGACGTTCATCAGGCCGCCGAACACCAGCCCGTACACGATTCCGTATGGGCCGAACCACGCCCGCCCGATGAAGATCGCCAGGCCCATGATCAGGCCGAGCAGAAGTACCGTCTTGACGTTGTTCGCGAATCGTCCCATCGGTCTGCACCTCTCTTTTGTTACGGCGGCCCGCGCCGAACGGTCGGCTTGGGCCAATCGCACAGATTGTACGCTGCAAATCGCGTGCCGGGTCGAAAAAATCGCAACGCGTTGTCCGTGAATGGGTTACAGCTCCGCGCGGGCAGGTCAGGGGTGTCAAACTGAACAGCCCGCCTGTCAACCCGGCAGGGGGGAGTCGCAGGCCGGGCCGGTGCGGAGCTTCTGCGGGGGCTTCAGTCGGCGGGGGCCAGTGCCAATTCCGCAACTTACGCGCTGCCAGGTTGACAGCCCGCCGATTCCGTCGTGGGGTCGGCCGAAAGATGTAACCTACGGCCATAAAGCCGGTTACGAACCGTTCGTCCTCGCAAACGCCGCTGGCACCGAGCTTGCATTCAGGTTTTTGGGCGGGTCCGCGCTGGAAGGGCACTGTGTCATTGCCGTTTCCGCCACTCTGTTGCCTGGATCCGTCGCACGGAATGGAATCACGGGAGTGCAGCAATGTCCAAGATCATCGGCATTGACCTGGGAACGACGAATTCGGTGGTGGCGATCATGGAGGGTGGCCAGCCCAAGGTGCTGACCAACGCCCAGGGCTCGCGTCTGACGCCCTCGGTGGTGGGGTTCACCGAGAAGGGCGAGCGGCTCGTCGGCCAGATCGCCCGCCACCAGCAGGTGACCAACCCCACGAATACCGTCTTTTCGATCAAGCGGTTCATGGGCCGGCGGCACAATGAGGTTGAGGCCGAGGAGAAGCTGGTCCCCTACAAGATCGTCGGCGGCCCGACGGAGCTGGTGAAGGTCGAAATCCGCGGCAAGCAGTACACCCCGCCGGAGATCTCCGCGATGATCCTCCAGGACCTCAAGAAAACGGCGGAGGACTACCTCGGCGAGAAGGTGACGCGGGCGGTCATCACGGTACCGGCGTATTTCAACGACTCGCAGCGGCAGGCGACCAAGGACGCCGGCGAGATCGCCGGTCTGAAGGTCGAGCGGATCATCAACGAGCCGACGGCCGCCGCGCTGGCGTACGGCCTGGAGAAGAAGCGGAACGAGAAGGTCGCCATCTTCGACCTCGGCGGCGGGACGTTCGACATCTCGATCCTCGACATCGGCGACAACGTGTTCGAGGTGCTCAGCACGAACGGCGACACGCACCTCGGCGGCGACGACTACGACGAGGAGCTGATCAACTACGTGGCCGAGGAGTTCCGCAAGAAGGAGGGCATCGACCTCCGCAAGGACCCGATGGCCCTCCAGCGGCTGAAGGAGGCGTGCGAGAAGGCGAAGTGCGAGCTCTCGACCACGCAGGAGACGACGATCAACCTGCCGTTCATCACGGCGGACCAGACGGGCCCGAAGCACCTGCAGCAGACGATCACGCGGGCGAAGTTCGA
>CAZTVU010000193.1:0-9709 GCA_964617025.1 uncultured Planctomycetales bacterium
CTTGACCGGCAGCATCGCGCCGGACGAAGCGGCCGCCGCCGAGCCCGGACCGCCGGCGCCCGCGGCCCCGAAGGTCGACGAGAGCGTGATTGAGTCGCTGCTGCGCCCCGACGCCGAAGGCGGGCGGCCCGACGGGGAGAAGCGATAGACCATGACGCACGAGCGCAAGACGCCGCGGGGCGGAGGCCGGGGCCCGGACTCGCGGGTCGCCGCATCGCGCTCCGCCCGCCGCGCGGGCGCGGAGAGAGGCGCTCCGTTTTCGCCGTTCGCGGCGACGGGACAACGAGAACGGCCTCTCCCGACGGCGGTGTCGGAGCGGCACCGGCAACAGGATGCGGAGGCGTCGCTCCGTCCGTGGGGTTTTCGGTTTTCCGCTTTCTCGCTTTCTCGCGTCCCGGCGTCGTGGTGCGCAACGCCGGGGGGATACTCAGGCGGGTGATATGCGTCGAACGTGGGCCGTCGCCGTACAGATGATCCGCGAGGGCATTCGGATGAAGATCGCCCTGGTCTTCATCCTCGTGCTCGTGGCGATCTGGCCGCTGCTGTTCACCGTCGAGGGCGACGGCGTCACGCTCAAGAGCCGGATTCAGATGTTCCTCTCGTGGTCGCTCTGGATCGTCGGCTTCGTGCTCAGCGTCCTGACGATCCTGCTGTCCTGCTGGTCGTTGAGCAACGAGATTCGCGAGAAACACATCCAGATGGTCGCCGTCAAGCCGATCCCGCGGTGGCAGTTCGTCCTGGGCAAGTGGCTCGGCGTCGTCGTCCTGGATGTCGCGCTGCTGGCGGGGTGCGGCGTGATCGTGTACGGCTTCGCGCGATATCTCGGCAGCCGCCCGCCGGCCAACGAACTCGACGAGCAGGGGGTCAAGCAGGAGGTTTTGGCGGCGCGGGCGGGCGTCCCGATCAAGCCCCCGCCGGACCTGGAGGCCCGCGTCGAGCAGCGAATCCGCCAGTTGACGCAGGAAAACCGCCTCTCCGCCGACCGCAGCCCCGACGCCGTCCGCCGCGAGATCATCGAGCAGCTCAAGTCCGAGTACCTCTCGGTCCAGCCGGGGCAGATCCAGACCTACCTCTTCCGCGATCTGCTCGTCGACCGGGCGCCTGACCGGTACATCTACATCCGCTACAAGGCGGCGTACGGCCAGGTGCCCCGCGGCGAGGTCTGGCACACGGTGTGGGAGGCCGGCGATCTCGACAAGGGAACGAAGGTGGCGGTGCTCGAGCGCAAGGACCCGACCGAGCGGATCCACACGATCCTGATCCCCTCCGAGTGCGTCGACGACGCGGGCACGCTCCGCGTCCGCGTCGTGAACCTCGATCCCAATGCGGTCCTGTCGTTCGGCGGCGAGGAAGGCAAGCTGGAACTGCTGTACCACATCGGGGGCTTCGGCTGGAACCTGGTCCGCGGGCTCGCGCTGATCGGCGTGCGGTTGCTGTTCCTGGCGGCCCTCGGCGTGCTCCTGTCGTCCTTCCTGTCGTTCCCGGTGGCCTGCCTCGCGGCCGTCGTCGTGTTCGTGGTCGCCTCCGGGCAGGACTTCCTCGCGGATGCGATGTCGTGGGTCGCGCCCAGCGGCTCGGAGGGCGACCCGCTGGGGCCCGTCGGGCCGGCCATCCGCGCGATGGTCCAGGCGTTCATGTGGCTCGTGCCGAACTTCGCGCGGTACGACGCCGTGCCGACGCTCGCCGACGGCCAGGCGGTCACGCTGATGTGGCTGCTCGTGGGCATCCTCGAGCTGCTGATCGTGCGGGGGCTGATCCTGGGGTTCCTGGCGTGCGTCCTCTTCACGCGGCGTGAACTGGCCGAGGTGGTGGCATGACCCGGCTGCCCGATGCGCACGTGGAGGTCCCCCGGTACCTGCTCGAGCGCGAGCGCGCCCGGCGGGGCGACACGCTGATCCAGGTCGGGGCGGTCGTGTTGGCTGCGGCCCTGCTGGCCGGCGCCGCGGCCCTTCAGCGACCCATCAACACCCAGCGCGAGGAGCTGCAGCTCGTCACCAGCGACGCCCGGCAGATCCCGTGGCAGTACTCCGTAATCACGGCCATCGGCGGGCCGCTCCGCGCGCTGGCGATCGACGCCCTCTGGATGCGCGCCGAGGCGCACAAGGACGAGGGCAAGTACTTCGAGCAGAAGCAGCTCGCCGAATGGGTCTGCACCCTGATGCCCCGCTACGCCCGCGTGTGGGCGCATCACGCGTGGAACATGTCGTACAACATCTCCGTCGCCACCCACACGCCGGAGGAGCGGTGGCAGTGGGTCTACAACGGCGTCCGCCTTCTCCGCGACCGCGGCATCCCCAACAACCCGCGCGATCCCCTCCTCTACAAGGAGCTGGCCTGGATCATCTTCCACAAGATCGGCGACATGCTGGACGACATGCACTGGTATTACAAGCGGGAGTGGGCCGCCATCTTCGAGAACATCCTCGGGCCCCCGCCGCTGACCGGCAGCGCCCAGCAGGTGGTCGACGCCTTCCGCCCGATCGCCGAGGCCCCGGCGACATGGGCGGAGTTCGTCGCCCGGCACCCGGACATCCGCCCGCACGCCGAGGCCCTCAAGGCCGTCGATGTCGACGTCGAGGCGTCGCCGCCCGCCGGCAGCCTGCGCCACCCGCTGGAGACCACGTTCTTCGACCGCTACGGCGAACTGCTGGCCGGGACCGAACTCGAGCTCGCCCGCTTCCGGCGCGAGGCCGTCAGGCTCAGCGACCGCGACCGCCGGTTCGTCGAGACCTTCCGCGCGGTCCCGCCGGCGCTGGCCGACGCGCTCCTGGCGTTTCTGCGGGCGAAGGTCCTGCGCGAGCAGTATCACATGGACCCGGGCTACATGCTGTCGCTCATGACGAACCTCGTGCCCGGCAAGGAGAACCTGCCGGTGCCGTTCGACTGGAGGATGCCCGAGCCCCACGCCCTGTACTGGGCGCGGCGGGGCGTCGAGCAGGGCGCCAAGCTCAAGGGCGTCTCGTCGGGCGACATCCTCAACACCGACCGCAACACGGTCTTCGCCCTGATCACGCTCTGCAAGCGCGGGCGGATGTACTTCGAGATCAACCGGCAGAAGCCGAATCGCTCCACGCTCGACCTTGTGCCCGACCTCCGGATGGTCGAGCCGATGCACGAGATGTACCTCGCGCTGGGGAAGATCTACGCGGAGCCCGGCGAGGACGTCGGGCAGACGGCCGGCGAGATGCTCAAGTCCGGCCACGTCAACACGCTCGAAGAGGCGGTCGTCCTGTTCTACGCGCGCGGCGACATCCCCGCCGCCCTGAAGTACCTCGTCTACCTTCGCGACAACTACAAAGAGCCCGACGGCTCCACCAAGCAGCGATACCTCCTCGACCTCGACGGGTTCGTGACGGCCACGGTCAAGGAGCTGGCCGACTCCTACAAGGAGGCCCTCGCCCTCATCCACTCGTTCCTCCGCGGCGCGATCTTCTCGCTCGCCGAGGGCGACGGCAACGCCTACGCCCGCCAGGTCGAACGGGCGCAGTTCATCTGGAACAACTACATGAAGGACAAGGCCGACCAGCGCGAGGGGCGCCAGCGCCTCCCGCTCTTCAACGACATGCGGGCCGACGCTCTGCGCGACTTCCTCGTCTACGGCCCCTCCTTCTACAAGCGGGCGGACGTCGAGCGAAACGCCCTCATGAACGCCCCCTCGCTCCTGCTGCGCGTGGCCGTCTGGCAGGCCGAATCCGACGAGATCAAGCGGATGGTCTACAACGAGCCCCGGCTCGTCGAGTTCCTGCGCGAGCAGTGCGAAGCCCTCGGCTACGACTTTGCCAAGGCCTTTCCCGAGCCGCCCGGCATGGAGGAATTCCGCAAGACGCATCCGCCCCGCACCAACCCCGAGGACATCCGGCAACCCGAGGAGCCCACCCAGTAGCCCCCCTGCGGAACACGCCCGCACGCGAAGACCGGGCAGACGCGTCGACCGGAGCGGCGGCTTCCCCCGCATCCGCCGTCGGACGCCGTGCGCCCCGCGACGCGCGTCACCGCGGCCCGGTCGGCCGGCGGGTCTTTCAGGCCGCGGCTCGGAGTCGTATGCTGCCTCGCCGGAAGGCGAAGAGACGGCATTACGCGAAAAGGAAAAGGGCGCCGGCGGACCGGTTCGCCGGCATCGCACCGTCCGGGGCGTCGAGACACGGCGATCGGAAGCCGTCCTTTTCGCGGTTCGGGCTTTTCGCTTCTTGGCTCTCCCGGCGTCTCTTTTTCGCGGAGGTCACGACATGACGAAGCGGACGATCGGCTTCATCGGAACCGGCATCATGGGCCTGCCCATGGCCCGGAATCTCCTGCGCAGCGGGTTCGCCGTCCGGGCGTACAATCGCACGCGGTCCCGCGCCGAACCCCTGCTGAACGACGGCGCCACGCTGGCCGACTCGCCCGCGGCCGCCGCCGACGGGGCCGATGCCGTCATCGCCATCGTCACCGACTCGCCCGACGTACGGGCCGTCTTCCTCGGCCCCGACGGCGTCGCCGCGGCCGCGAAGCTCCCCCCGATCGCCGTCGACATGAGCACCATCTCCCCCGCCGTCGAGCGGGAGATCGCGGGCGTCCTGGCCGCCCGGGGCTGCCGCTACCTCGACGCCCCCGTCTCCGGCGGCGAGAAGGGCGCGATCGAGGCCACGCTCTCCATCATGGTCGGCGGCGACGCCGAGGCCTTCCGCCAGGCCGAGCCGATCTTCCGGGCGATGGGCAGGACGGTCGTCCATTGCGGGCCGTCCGGCATGGGCCAGGTGACCAAGCTGTGCAACCAAGTCTGCGGCGCGATGAACCTGCTCGGCGCCGCCGAGGCGATGACCATCGCCCGCAAGGCCGGCCTCGACCTCGACAAGATGCTCCAGGCCGTCGGCAGCGGCGCCGCCCGGTCGTGGACCCTCGAGGTCCTCGGCCCCCGGATGCGCGACCGCGACTTCGCCCCGGGCTTCATGATCGACCTTCAGCAGAAGGACCTCCGCCTCGTGCTGGAGCTGGCGCACCAGGTCGGCGCCTCGGTCCCCGGCACCGCCATCCTCAATCAGCTCTTCGGCGCCAACCAGGCCGCCGGCGAAGGCCGCGAGGGCACCCAGGCCCTGCTCAAGACCCTCGAGCGCCTGTCGGCCCTGCTGTAGGCAACCGGTAACGGGCGGCGAACACTCGCCGCAAGCACGGCCACGTGCCCCGCCCGTCACGCCGCCGCGGCCCCGTGTGGACTGCGGCGGCGACGCCGCCGCTTTCACTCGGGCGCTCAGGGCCGGCGAGCCCCGAACAGACGACGGAAGCGCTCGGCAATGCGCAGGGCACAAACTTGTCCGGCCAACTGTCGCTCAGAACACGGCGCGAGCCTGACGCGTCACGGCTCCCAATTCGTGACATAGGCCACGACGGCGATCACGGCGTTGGCCGCGCCGACAGCCGCCGGCAGGACCCAGCGGCGCCGCCGGCACCTATGCCCGAACCAGATCACGAGCGCCCATAAGGCCGTCAACGCTATTGCGAAGCCGGTCAGGAGCAGGGAGCCCGGCAGCGGCGGCGCCAGCGGGCCCAGCGCAACCAGGGCGTGATAGCACACGATAAAGAGCCACCCGCCGACCAGCGCGCCCCACCAATCCGGGGCGGACAAGGCAAAGAGGACGGGAAACAGGATCTCATGATGCAACTGATGCTCGTGGAAACCCGGCATGTACAGCCACCCCGATTCCACCAGGCCCCAGCTCGCCAGGCCCAGCGGCCAGAGCACGGCCTGCACGCCAACGGCCAACAGCACCGACGCCACGACCGGCCGCGTGCTGACGCGCCGCCACAGACGGCTGCGCCGTGTCCGCGCCTCCTCGAGGACCGCCCTTCGCTTCAGATCGGGTGGCAGTTCGTTGACGGACGTGCGCTGGCCGCAATGGCTGCACACGGCGACCGTCCCGTCCTGGACGTCGTCTCGAGCGTTCGGCTTCAGACAAAAGCTGCACACGAACCAGACCCGCGAGTCGACGAACCGCCGGCCCAGCCACATCAGGAACCAGAGCAGCAGAAAGCCGAGGAAGGCCAGTTCGAGTTCGTAGAACAGGAGCTGCTCTTTGCTGGGCCCGCAGCCCGCGACTGCGGGCAGCAGGAAGACCCCCGAAAGACAGGCCCCTCGCCAGGCGGTCATCATGATCCACCACGCCCCTTGAGTGCTGCGGGCAGACAAGCCGCCCGGGGCAGCCGAACGGTCATCGCGACCCTCTTCGACCCGCCGCGTTCCCCCTCGCGGTCGCCGGCTACAGGATGAACCGGCTCAGGTCCTCATCCCGGCAGATGCCCTCGAGCCGCGTTCGGACGTAGGCGGCATCGATGGTTACCGTTTCTCCCGACCTCTCCGACGCATCGAATGAGATGTCCTCCACCACCTTCTCCATGATCGTGTACAGCCGCCGCGCCCCGATGTTCTGCGACCGGTGGTTCACCTCGTGCGCGATCTCCGCCATCGCCTCGATCGCCTCCGGCGTGAACCGCACCGAGACGCCCTCCGTCGCCAGCAGCGCCGTCTGCTGCTTCGTCAGCGCGTTCTCCGGCTCCGTCAGGATTCGCACGAAGTCCTCCCGGGTCAGGTCGGTCAGCTCGACGCGGATCGGGAATCGCCCCTGGAGCTCCGGCATCAGGTCCGACGGCTTGCTCCCGTGAAACGCTCCCGCCGCGATGAACAGGATGTGGTCCGTCCGCACCGGGCCGTTCCGCGTGCTGACCGTGCACCCCTCGACGATCGGCAGCAGGTCGCGCTGCACCCCCTGCCGCGAGACGTCCGGCCCGTGCGCCGACGGCGGCCCGGCGATCTTGTCGATCTCCTCCACGAAGATGATCCCGCTGTTCTCCGTCCGGCGGATCGCCATCTCGGTCACCTTCTCGCGGTCGATCAGCCGGTCGCACTGCTGCTGGTAGAGGATCTTGCGGGCCTCGCGGACGGGCAGCCGCCGGTTCTTCGGCTCCTTCGGGACCAGCCGCTCGAAGAAGTTCTGCAGCTCCGGGTCGAGCTGGTCGACCCCGATGGTCGCGAAGAGCCCCGGCGGCATCGGCCGGTCCTCCGTCACGAGGTCGATCAGGCTGTCGTCGAGCTCGCCGGCGCGGAGCTTCGCGCGGAACTTCTCGCGCGTGCGGTGGCGCCGGTCGGCCGCCTCGCCGTCGGCGTCCTTGCGGTCGGCGCCGGACGCGGGGATGAGCGCATCGAGCAGCCGCTCCTCGGTCAGCCGCTCCGCCTCGGCCCGGACGACCTCGGCCTGCTCCGCCCGGACCATGTGGATCGCCAGGTCGAGCAGGTCGCGCACCATGCTCTCCACGTCGCGCCCGTGGTAACCGACCTCCGTGTACTTCGTCGCCTCGACCTTGATGAACGGCGCGTTGACCAGTGCGGCCAGCCGCCGCGCGATCTCCGTCTTCCCGACGCCCGTCGGCCCCATCATGATGATGTTCTTCGGCCCGACGTCCTCGCGGATGCTCTCCGGAAGCTGCTGCCGCCGCCACCGGTTCCGCACCGCGATGGCCACCGCCCGCTTCGCCTCGTTCTGACCGATGATGTACTTGTCCAGCGCCTCAACGATCTGTTGTGGTGTCAGTTCCGCCATAAGACATCCTCCCGCGTCGGCCGGGATTGTATCGCGTCGGCCCCCGGGTGCGGAACACCTCCGGTCTCAACCGCGCCGCGCGCGCAGCAGGGCGCGGAAAGTGCGAAAATGATAAAGTGCAAAAGTGAGAAAGGTCGACGGCCCGGCGGCGCGCCGTCGTTCCTCATTCACCGTTCCGCGTTCATCGTTTTCATCGCTCGTATCGCGGGTTCGTGATCGGACCCTCGTCGCTCAGGAGCGGGCAGAGCGCTGCGCTGCTCAGGACGTCCGCGACGCGCATCGCCGTACCGTCGACGAGCATCGTGTCCCGCACGAGGCGGATGCCGTGGCTGTAGTCGACGTAGCTGCGGATGTGGCCGACGTACAGCGGTTGGATCGCCGTACCGTCCAGCCGGTGCCAGCCGTAGATCGCCACGCGGTCCGGGCGGCCGATGAGCAGGTTGGTGACGACGACGTCCTTCTTGGCCCCGCCGACCGGAAGGCCCAGCGCGTGGCCCGCCCGCTGCTGCTCGACGGCCAGGTGATGCTGATAGAAGATCTCCACCGATGTGATGTCGTACTGGCTCGGGTTGAACGGGTACGGCGCCAGCTTCACCGCCGCCTGCGCGTAGATGTCGTTGACCATCTTGCGGGTCGGCAGGACGCACCCGAACGAATCCGCGATCTGCTGGGCGGTCCTCGGCGTCATCGGCATGCGGACGAAGTCCTCGTCGGCGCCGATCGCCAGGTAGTCTGGGGCGGAGTAGAAGGTGGCCGTGTACGAGACGCCGCCGCCCGACATGCTGACGGTCACCGCGTGGAATGAGCGGAGGAAGTCGGGGACGTTGCCGCGGAGCACCTCGTCGTGGATCCGCTGCTCGCGGTCGGACAGCGACAGGCCGGACACCTGCGCGATGAACTGGCTGCCGCAGAGGGCGTCGGCCAGGCGTGGCGGGATCGGGTCGGTACCCGGGCACGCGGGCCCCGGCGGGCGGTTCGGCCCGTTGAAACAGCCCTGGAACCCGGCGAAGTCCGCCAGGTCCACGTCGCCGTCGCCATCGCCGTCGGAATCGTCGCACGCGGGTGCCGTCGGCGCGAACGGCGCGTTGGGGCCGCCGTAGCAAACCTGGAAGTGGGCGAAGTCGGCCAAATCCACGTCGCCGTCCTGGTCGTAGTCGCACCCAAGCGAGCGAAAGCGGACGGCGTCGGCGACGACCACGCTGCCGATCGCGGCGTTGGTCATGCGGACGCGGCCGGCCGTCCCCGCGTGAAACGGGAAGCGGCCCAGGAGCACCCACCGGCTGCCCTGGATCTGCTGGTTGACGCGGACCGTGTCGGACCCAAGGGCGTGCTCGATGATGAACGGCGTGTCCCCGGCCCGGTTGCCCCCCGCCACGTACCACACGCAGACCTCGTAGCTGTCGGCCCGCGGGAGGTCCGGGCGCCACTCGACCTCGGCGGTCGCGCCCCCCGAGACCGCCGACGTCCACCGGTAGTCCGTGCCCCACGGCACGCCGAACGAGCCCGTGAGCCAGCTCCCGCGTAGGACGGCGAAGCCGCCGTCGGCGTTATCGATGATGATGCGCGCCGCCTGTGCAGCGCCCGCGCCGCCCAGCAAAACCGCGGCCGCCATCACCACCCCCCACCGGCGGTAGCCTCGCCTGGCTGACATGACCGTTCCCTCCGTCTGCTCGCGGCGGCCGACTTCACCCCGCCGTTGCGTACCGCAACGACGGGAAAGCGAGAAAGCGGAAAACCGAAAAAGCGAAACAGCCGTCTCGGGCGGCCGCATCTGAAACGCACTCGTGGTACAATTGCAGGCTCGCCACCTCATCAGACCTTTTTCGTTTTCTCGCTCCCCCGTTTTTTCGCTTTCCAGCGCTGCCGCATGCCACGCAGCGGATCACTTCTTCTTCGGCGGCGCCGGGCTCTCCCATTGCTCCAACGGCGCCGGTTTCGGCGGCTGGACCGGGATGAGGTAGTCCGTCTCGGTTATCCGGCCCCCGGCACGCGCGATCACCCGCTCGGTCAGCCGCCGGCAGGCGTCGATCAGTTGATGATAGTTGTATCGCGTGTGCGCGAACGGGGCATCGGCCACGACGGGCAGCCCGGCGTACGCCTCTTTCGGGATGCCCGACAGCCCGCGCATGCAGCCCCAC
>CAZTVU010000194.1:0-9703 GCA_964617025.1 uncultured Planctomycetales bacterium
GAGAAAGCACCATTCTGTGCATTGACACGAACGCCCCGGCGCTCGCGGCGACCGCCTCGCCGCCGGCGTCGGCCCCGACCTCGGCGATGCGCGTGCCCGGTCCGTGGCGCCTGACCACCGCGAACGGAAAGCCGCCCGCCGACGGGCTCGGCGACTGGGCCGCGTCGCCCGACACCGCGGCATGGGTAGGGACCGTCACGTACACGACGTCGTTCGAGCTGCCCGCGCCGGGCCACGAACGGTGGGAGCTGGATCTCGGCGGTGTCGGCGACTGGGCCGTCGTCACGGTGAACGGGACGTCGCTCGGCCCGCGGTTCTGGGCGCCGTATTCGTGGGACGTGACCGCCGTCCTCCGCGCCGGCCGCAACGAGCTGAGCGTCGAGGTCACCAATTCGCTGGTCAACCGGTACGATCCGAAAAAGAAGCGTGCGTCCGGTCTCTTCGGCCCGGTAATCCTCCGGTCTGCACGCGGCGAAGCCCCATAGCGGATGTTCGCCGGCAGCCGACGCCCGGCGACGGGTCATCCGGCCTTGAAGTGCACCCCCCGTCCGCGATAATCCGATAGCATTCGGGGACGGATGGTGACCGTGCCGTGAGCGATGTGCAGCCGGCCAGCCGCGAATCGGAGGTGCCCGCCGCACCGCTCGTCTTCTCCCCCGATGACCCGAACCCCTTCCCCCTTCGTCGCTTCGTCGCCTCCCCGCCACCTCGCAACTCTTGACTCGAAACTCGCAACCCCGTACGGACATGCCAGCGGCCATTTCGGACCGTTGAAACAGCCCTGGAACGTCGCGAAGTCGGCCGGCTCCTGACGATCAAATGCATCGCGTAGCCCCTTGAACTCACGCGTCAACCGGCTGATCGACCGGGAAGGAGGGGCACTACCATCGCCAGGGAATTCCGCTTCAGAGGAGTGTCGGGATACAAAACAAAAAAAATTCATTTGCATCGGCCCTCAAGCGACAGAAGCACCGGTGATCCCCGGAAACGTCCCTCCGGCGACCATACCTTGGCCGCTAAATCAGGGAGGATTCCAACAACGCAAGAGGCGCGAAATAGGTAAACAAAGGACTTGCTTTCGGGTCTTCAGGCGATTAGAATGCCACGGCATAACGATCGCTCCGCTAGTGGGGCGGAGTGACGGGGTAAGCAGCTGTACATGCCAAAAGGAGGAGGTCGAAAATGAGAAGACATGTGTGGTGGGCATTTGCGCCGGCCGTCGCCCTGTTGTCCGCGTCGGTCGGTCTGGGTGCCCCGGCGTTCACGTGGCCGGCGGCGCCACTGATCAGTCAGGTCGTATCTGATCCCGACGAAGGCTTGGCCAAGACCGCCCGGGAGATCCTCTCGGCCGAGTATGCCTGGGACGGATCGTACCACTACTTCCGGATCACGCTGAAGGATGCGCCTTCGGGCATCGGGCCCAACGACAATTGGGCGGGCAATTACGGCATCTACGTCAACAGCGGACCGGGCGGCTGGAGCTACCTGGAGACCAACTATCTGCCGTATCCGATTCAGGGCGTGGACACATCCGGGATCGACACAGCCTTGGATGCTCACTGGAATTTCGCCGGTTCGGGACCGTATTTCGCGACCCACGCGCAGCACAACCACATCGCCGACAATCTGAATCCCGGCGTGTACATTTACGGAGTGCTCGACGGATTTAACCCGCAGCCGCCAGCAAGCTCGAACTCGATCGAGTTCAAGCTGGACGGCTCGCAGTTGAGCCTCCAGAACGGCTTCTGCTGGTTCGCCGGCACGCTGGACGTGGGGTCGGAGGTCGGCACTTACGACCTGACTCAGAAGGTGTGCATCCCGGAGCCGGCAACGGCGCTGCTGGGCCTCGTGGGAGGACTTTTCCTCCGACGACGCATGGCCTGATCGCAGCCTGTTGCCAGGCATAAGACCCGTCGGCGGATCATACGGTTGATCTCGAGTAAGGCGGGCCGCTCCCATGGGGGCGGCCCGCCTTGTCATTGGCTCACGCTCCCGCCGGTCCGCGGCCACAATACACCGCAGCCCGTCTTCCACCCAGAACTTCGCTTAGCAATCCCAGGGGCCACGCCATCCGCGCCGGCCGCAACGAGCTGAGCGTCGAGGTCACCAATTCGCTGGTCAACCGGTACGATCCGAAAAAGAAGCGTGCGTCCGGTCTCTTCGGCCCGGTAATCCTCCGGTCTGCACGCGGCGAAGCCCCATAGCGGATGTTCGCCGGCAGCCGACGCCCGGCGACGGGTCATCCGGCCTTGAAGTGCACCCCCCGTCCGCGATAATCCGATAGCATTCGGGGACGGATGGTGACCGTGCCGTGAGCGATGTGCAGCCGGCCAGCCGCGAATCGGAGGTGCCCGCCGCACCTGCGGTGCAGGTGGAGCGGGACCGGTACGCGCGGCACTACGAACAGCACGCCGTTTCGCCGGAGGCCCTGGCGTACTGGCAGCGCCGACGACGGTATTACTACGGCCTTCTCCATCGGCTGTTTCAGTTTCATGTACCGCCGGGGGCCCGAGTGCTGGAGGTCTGTTGCGGCACGGGCAGCCTGCTGGCCGCCCTGGAGCCCGCCCGAGGCGTGGGCGTCGACCCGTCGCCGGCCGCCGTGGACTACGCCGCCCGCGAACACCCGGGCCTGCACTTCATCGCCGCCATCCCCGAGCAGCTCGACCTGCACGAGACGTTCGACTATGTCGTGATCAGCAACGCCGTGGGCACCTTCGTCGACGTGCAGCAGGTCCTGGAGCGCGTCCGCCGCGTGACCACGACCGACAGCCGGATCCTCATCGCCTACTACAACGCCCTGTGGGAACCCATCCTGGCCCTGGGGTCGCGCCTCGGGCTTCGCCGGCGGACGGGCGAGCAGAACTGGCTGAGCCGGTGGGACCTGGAGAACCTGCTTGCACTGGCGGGCTTCGAGGTCATCCGCCAGGGGACGGAGGCGCTGTGCCCCGTCGGCATCCCGCTGCTGGCCGGCCTGTGCAACCGGTTCCTCGTGCGGCTGGCAGGCCTGCGGCACCTGGGGCTGGTGACGTTCGTCGTCGCCCGGCCGGTCGGCCCGCCCGCGGGGGCCGACCGCTTCTCATGCTCGGTGATCATCCCCACGAGAAACGAACGCGGCAACATCCTTGGCGCCATCACCCGCACCCCCGCGATGGGCTCGCACACCGAAATCATCTTCGTCGACGGCAACAGCACGGACGGCACCGCCGAGGAGATCGAGCGGCAGATCGCCGCGCACCCCGACAAGGACATCACGCTCATCCACCAGGGCGACGGACGCGGCAAGGGCGACGCCGTCCGAAAGGGCTTCGCGGCGGCCAAGGGCGACGTCCTCATGATCCTCGACGCGGACCTCACCGTCCCGCCGGAGGACCTGCCCAAGTTCTTCAACGCCCTCGTGCAGGGCCGCGGGGAGTTCATCAACGGGACGCGCCTCGTCTACCCGCTCGAAGACCAGGCGATGCGGTTCCTCAACAAGCTCGGCAACCGCTTCTTCAGCATCGCGTTCACCTGGATCCTCGGCCAGCGGTTTCGCGACACGCTCTGCGGCACGAAGGTCCTGCGGAAGACCGACTACGAGCGGATCGCCGCAAACCGCCATTACTTCGGCGACTTCGACCCTTTCGGGGATTTCGACCTGATCTTCGGCGCGGCCCGGGCCGACCTCAAGATCATCGAGGTCCCCGTCCGGTACTGCGCCCGCACCTACGGCGAGACGAACATCAGCCGGTTCCGCCACGGCTGGCTGCTGCTGCGGATGACCTGGTTCGCCGCCTGGAAGCTCAAGTGGAGAAAGGTGTGATGGGCGTCGAACGCGGTCGCAGGCCGCCGACGCGGCCAATCCGAATCGAACCCCCGTCCCGCAACTCGGAACACCCCACGTTCACGGATCCCGCCTTGCAAATCCACCGCGGGGGCCATCTAATCGCCGCAACAGAGAGTTCGACTTCCGGCGAGGACCGGCTTGATGAATCTCCGATGCCTGACCCCGTCGTTGCCTGACGCAACAACGGGAAAGCAAGAAAGCAAGAAACCGGAAACGCGGAAGAAACGCTCGCGAAAGACCGTATCCGGACTGCATCCGCGGTGTGGTAGTGAGTTCTTCCCGTCCTCGGACGTTTTTCGTTTTCTCGCTTTCTCGCTTTTTCGCTTTTCAGCGTCGTCGTTCGCAGCGCTGGGGCTGGCTGTGGGCTTCCTGGCCGTTGGCCTCGCCGGCTGTACGGACGGGCGGTTCGAGTTGCCGCGATGGCCGGGGCTGCGCCCCGCGACCTCCGCGCCGACCACGGCGCCCGCCGTACGAATCGCCACGACGCGCATGGCGACGGATGGGGGCGCCGCGCCCGCCATCCTCGAGCCCTCGCAGGGCCGGCCGATCATCCTGCGGCCCGGCGATCGATTCTACTTCCTCCTGCGCCTCGGCGACGGTGCCGCCGGACCGCGCACCGTGACGCTGGTACACGCCTTCGCCGAGGGCGTCAGTTTTCCGCTGGCGGAGGCCGGCGAGGCCGCCCTCCAGCCTCAGAAGCACGCCGCCATGATCCTTCAGGTGCCGGCTGATACGCCTGACGGCCTGTACGATCTTCGCACACGTGAGGGGGACCGGTGGCTCTCGGCACGCCGCTGCGTCAAGGTCGTCCGGGAGTTCCGAAAGAGGTTTCGCTTCGTGCATCTCTCCGACATGCATATCGGCGACCCGACCGCCCCGGACTTCGACCCGCGGCTGCCCGAGGAGATCAACCTGCTCAATCCCGAGTTCATCATCGCCACCGGCGACTTCATGGACACGGCCTCCACCGGCCGCGTCCGCGGGGCGTGGTCGATCACGCTCGAATACCTGGCTCGATTCACCGCCCCGGTCTACGTCCTGTGCGGCGAAGAGGACAACGAAAGCACCTTTTCGCCCGCCGTTGCCACTTCACCCATCGGCTCCTTCGACTATGGCACCCACCACGGCATCCTGCTGCTCAACCACGCCCGCCGAGCGATCGACGCGGGCCAGATCGACTTCGTGCGGAAGGACCTGGCCGACCACCCGCAGAGCACATTCAGCTTCCTGGCCATGAACGACGACGACCCCGCCGTCCTTCGTCGCATCGCCATGACCGACAGCCCCGCGGCCTTTCTTCAGGCAAACAGGGTCCGCATGCTGATCTGCGGCGGCGACAGCGACTGGGACGGCCGCGAATACGCCGAGACGCTCGCGGACCTGCCCGGCCTGCATTACGTCCGCACGCACCCGGCCAGCACGTGCCGCCGCGGCCGCGCGACCGGCAACAGCCGTTACCGCGTCATCGAGGTCGACGGCGAGGACGTCGCCTTCGCGTACCCCGCCGGCGACGACGGCCCCGTGCAGCGGTCGGTCCCCGCCGGCGGCCTCGGCGTGACGATCGTCGGCGACGGCGCGGACCCGCCCGGCTCCGTCTCCGCACTCGTGCGGAACAGCCTCAACCAGGCCTTTGCGGACTGCCGCGTCTGGCTGCGACTGGCCCGAAGGGACGACGCGCAGCCCAGGATCGCCGGCGGGCGGCTCGTCCGCGCGTGGAATGACGGCTCCACCTGGCTGTGCGAGGTGAGCATCGACCTGCCCGACCGCGGCGGCCTCTGCGTGGCCGCGTCCGTCGACCGAGAGCCGCCGGCACCGCTACCGGTCGCCGTCGAGTTCGGCGCCGACGCCCAACTGCGGTTCAAGACCGCCGTCACGGGCAACGGCCTGACCTATCACACATCCAACGGCCGGCTCGTCGTCGTCCTCCGCAACACCTCCACCGGTCCGCTGACGCTCAGGCCGGTGGTGCGACTGCAGGGCCAGACGCTCGGCGTCACCACGCCCGAGCAGTTCCCCTGGCCCCTGCGGATCGAGGCCGGCAAGACCATCGAGCTGCCCATGAGGCTGCTGCTGGCGGAGGTGCTCCCGGGACGGTGTTATGTGCAGGTCAGCTTCCAGGAGGACCCCCTGCGGCGCCTGCACCTGCACCCCGTCGATCTCCAGCGTGAGACCCCCGCCACGCGCGCCGCGCCATGACGCCGTACAGGCACCGACGCCTCACCACCAGAGCACGGCGACGGCGAGCATGACCCCGTACGCGAGACCGGCGGCGACCGCGAACGCCGCGAACAGTCCCAGCGTCAGGACCACCAGCGCCGGCCACACCGACCGGTAGCCGAGTGCGTCCCGCAGCGCTGCGTCCGCCTGGCAAAACCACAGGGCGGCCAGTATTCCGTCGGTGACATACGCGCACACCAACACAAAGACCGGCGGAAACTGTCGCGGCACCGTCCACTGCGCCAATACCGCCAGCAACACGCCGACGGCAAACACCGCCAGCCCTGCCAGAAGCCAGCACGAGAGGTACGCCACGACCTGGGCAACGGGCGGCCCCTGCCCCACGACCTGCTCCGGCGTGCCGGACATCGCCACCACAATCCGACAAACCACCATCCAGGCCATCAACAGGCTTGGGATGAAGACGGCACAACCCGCGAACAGTTCCGCCACGCCGACCGAAGGGATCCCCGGCGGCCAACGCCTGGCCCAAGCGAACGCGGGCGTCCTGAACAGCCAGTCGACGCCCTCCAGAATACCCCATAGGAATTGGGAAAAAACCGGCGGCGTCGCGACCATCGCCGCCACCGCCGTCAGCGACACCGCCATCGTCACCGCACAGGTCACCACAACAAATCGCGTCGCCTGCCTCCGCCGATCGCCCGGAGCAAGGAACAGAAAGAACGGCGGCCGCATCATCGCCCGCCACGTCGCCATGTATCGCCGCGCCGCGGAGCCGCGGTAATTCGAATCCTCCCACGGCGGAGGCCGTCGCCGCAGGTACATCCGCCGGAGCTGCGCGAGGCTGAACCGACGCCCGCACTCCGGGCACCGCTCGACGGCCAGGCCGAGAAGGATGTAATCGCAATGCGGGCACCGCGGCACGAAGCCGTCATCCGAAGGCCCCGACACCGTCGGCGTCACAGGGGCGGGCTGTCCTGGGATGTCGGTCATGCGTGTAAGAACGGGCGCCCCGCCATTTCATAAGAGAACGGAGCCGGCTCGTGTCGAGCCGTAGTACTCTGCAAGACCCGGCGCTGCATACGCCAACGCCGAAAAGCAAAAAAACGAGAAAGCGAGAGAGTCTGATGATGTGGTGAGCGCGCTACCGGACCACGGGTGGACCCCGCATGCGGCTCCCCGAAGACGTTCTTTCGCTTTGCCGGTTTCTCGATGACCTACCGCGATTTCTTGTCCTCCCGACACCCTTTTCCGAAGACGATCCGGCCGCATTTGTGCGTTTCCGGATGTCGGCTTCGCGGCAGCCATCGTCCGTCGGCGCCTGTGGACTGCGGTGGCAACGCCACCGCTTTGGCTCGGATGGTCTGCCACACGCCGGCGTCTCCCGGCACGCCTCCGAGAAAGCGGCGGCAAGGCCGCCGCAGTCCAAAAGACGCGGGCCGCGCTGTACGAAACGAGCGGGGCGATCACGGCCCGAATTGAGGTCGTGGCAGGGTCTTCCAGCACAACCGGCGAGCAAGACCCATGCATCTCTTGGTTGCGGCCAAACGCCGCGATGAGCTTTTCCGGTTTTTCGCTTTCTCGCTTTCGCATCGTTGCACCATGCAACGACGGCGCAACGTCTTCCAGGCCGACACGGCCCGGCCCCGTTCTCAACGCGGTCCGGACGTCATCAGCTCGAAACCTCCCGGCCCACCGTTCCCGGTCGCCGCCCAATGGGAAAAGGTCTTCGTTTCGCCCCCAAACCCTCAAACCCTATATCCCAAACCCCCGAACCGTCGCCCCTCACACGATGTCGCGAACCAGCACGAACGCCTCCGCGGCGGCCACGCCGACGTTCGCCCCGCGGAAGCGGGCGAGGGCCTCGATCGCCTCCAGCGACCGCGCGTGCGGCGGCGGCCGGAGTTGCGAGGCGTAGCACCGCATCGCGGCCAGCTTCGCGTCGAGGTCGCCGCTGATGTCGATGTGCACCTGCGGGTCGAACGGCGGCTCGGCGCCGGGCCCGTGCCAGTGCGTCTCCGAGAGCGTCTCGCCGCAGAGGATTCGCCGCGCGACCTGCCGCCCCGGCGACGGCCGCAGGGCCACCATCGCCGCCTCGTAGATCCGGCGATGGTCGCCGTGCCGGTCCCACGGAAACGGCAGGAACACCCAGTCCGGCCGCACATCCGCCATCAGACGGTCAAACACGGTATTGACTTCGTGCGCCGGAAGCTCCGCCACCCGGACCACCGGCAGATCCAGAAACCGGAGGTCGCTCACGCCGAGCGCCTCGGCGGCACGACGGGCCTCCGCCCGGACCTGCTCGACCTGTGCCTCGGGGAACAGCGGCGACCAGCCCCTCGTCACGACGGCCACCGTGCAGCGGTGCCCCTCGCGGCTCAGCCGGCGGATCGTCCCGCCGCAACTGAGCACCTCATCGTCCGGATGGGGGGAAACAACCAGCACATTCATGCGCTGCGATCCTCCTTCAGCCGCGCCAGCTCCGCCTCCAGCTCACGGACCCGTGCCCGCAACAGCATGATCTCGTCTACCGCCTTCAGCCCCAGCTTCGCTCCCACGCGAAACGACCCCGCCCTCGCCGGCCGCAGCGGCTCGGCAAACGCCAGATCCGTCAGCCACAGCAATCCGCGCCCGCACGCCACCAGCAGCCCGCGGCCGGCGTCCACATGCACGATCTGCCCCGCGCCGCCCACATGCCGGGGCTCCGGCTCCGGCGCGGCCCGCCAGACGATCAGCCGCTCGCCGCGGAAGTGCGTAAACGCCCCCGGATACGGCCGCGACACGGCACGGATCAGCCGATAGACCGTTTCGGCCGGCTGCCCCCAGTCGATCAGGCCGTCGGCGGGCGTCCGCTTGGCGTACCAGGTGGCGGCCGCCGAATCCTGCGGCCGCCGTTCCAGGCGCCCGGCGCGGATCGCCGGGGCCAGGTCGATCACCGCCTGCTCGAGGACCTCGTTCGTCCGCGCAATGAGGTCGGCCGCATAGTCATCCGGCCGCACCTCGACCGGCCGTTGAACGATGATGTCGCCGGCGTCGGCTTCGTCGCTGAGGAAGAACAGATTGACCGCCGCCGGCTCGCCCAACAGGATCGTCCATGCCACCGGCGCCCGGCCACGCCCCCTGGGCAGCATCGTGGGGTGAAACCCCACCGCGCCCACCGGCGCGATCGCGCGGATCGCCGCCGGCACGAGCTGCGAAAGCCCGATGACAAACAGCAGGTCGGGGCGGTGTCGCTGGAGAAACTCGCGGACGGGCTCCGAATCCACGCGGTCGAACGACAGAAAGGGCGTGCGATGCTCCGACGCCAACTCGCGCAGGCTGCGATAGTCGCTGACGGCCTCGGCGTGCCGCTCGTCAAGCCCCAGCACGCAGGTCACATCAACGCCGCCGGCATACAGCCCGCGAAGGGCATGCCAACTGGAACTTACACTGCCGATCAATGCGACGGTCACGATGGAATCTTCTGGGTATTCGGTTACTCGGTTAGTCGGTTACTCGGTTACTCGGTTAGTCGGTTACTCGGTTGCTCGGTTGCTCGGTTACTTGGGGTGATCCGTTAGTCCGTTATTCCGTTGGTCCGTCATTTCGACTCCCGAAACGCGAACCCCGGAACGCGGACCCCGAGACCCTAAACCCTCAACCCCAAACCCCACCCCCCATTTGCCCCCCCCCCCTACACTCCCTCACCTTCTTACTTTTTTT
>CAZTVU010000195.1:0-6816 GCA_964617025.1 uncultured Planctomycetales bacterium
TCCTTCTGCGACTCGGCCGCGGGAAAGTCGAACCACCCGTCGGCGAGGAACTGCACGTCCTCCATGTGGTCCATGATCCACGCGGCGTCCGGGCCGTCGGCCGGCAGGATGCCCTGCGGGATCAGGTGGTGGGCGCCCAGCTCGACGTCGTAACACCAGCTCCGATTGCCGTCCTCGCCGGGGAAGAACGGCCCCGTCGGCCCCGGCAGAAGCTGGCCCGGATAGCCCGGCACGGAGGTGCCGTTTCGCAGCGGATAGACGGGCATCTGCGCCTGGACCGCGCGGTACGCCCGCACGATCTCCCGGTGCAAGTCCTCCGCGTTCGCCAGAAACGCCTCGGCGCCGGCGAAGCCGATGTCGCGCAGCGCGGCGGCGGCATCGCGCAGGCCCGCGCAGTAATAGCCGTTCAGACAGAAGTGATACGCGAACGCGTTCCAGTCGGCCCCGATGCCCGGCGGCACCAGGCCCGCCTCGATCGGCCGGGGCATGCCGGCGGGCACGGCCAGCGTCTTCTCGCGCTGTTTCGCGATCCACGCGCAGGCGCCCGCGACCTTCGGCGCGACGCCGCGGAGCCACGCCGCATCGGCCGTCAGCTGGTAGTGCTCTCCCAGCGTCCAGAGGTGCCAGCCGGTGCCCATCAGCGTGTAGCCGGTCGTCAGGAACCCCGCCGGGTCGTAGCGGTGGATGAAGAAATCGAGCGAGCGCCGGGCAAACTCGTGGTGGCCCAGGCACCCCATCCCCCGGATGATCGAGTTCGACTCGCTCTCAAGCGGCCCGTACGACACGGACGCGATCCACGGGGAGATTCGCAGGCCGTCCTCCTCGTTGCGGGCGGCGATGAGGCAGTGCACCTGCGAGGCACGGATCACGTCCATCAACAAGGGGTCGGGCACCCGGATCCGCATCGTCGGGGCCAGCACGCCGTCCCAATACGCCTTGAATCGATCGAAGCGGTTGGCGTCGCGCAGCAGCGCCTCGGCCTCCTCCGGCACGGGCTTCATCGGCCACGTGGGGACGAACACCGGGCACGCCGCCTTTCCGCCGGGCGGCAGCGCGAACGTGAGCGCGTGCTCGTTCGATCGCATGTCGATCTTTGCACCGGGGACCTCGCGGGCGTCGTATACGGCCATCAGCGCGCCGTCGACCTCGACGGTCGCCCGGCCGGCGTCGTGGCGGAGCATCGGCTGCCTGCTCTTGTCCTTCGGATTCACCGCAAACGCCAGTGTCAGCGATCCCTCGGCCGGCTTATCGCCCGTGTTCTCGACCGTGATCGCGGCGACGTAGAGCGGGCGGCCGTGCAGCCAGGGATTGTCCCGCCGGGCGGTGTCCTCGCCGAACGGCGTCACGAAGCTGCACATGCGATAGACGAGGCCGCCTTCCGTCACCGTCACCGTCGGGGCGGGATACCAGCCGCCCTCCAGGCGCCGCGTCAGCCCCTCGTGGCGGCCGGAGCCGAACGAGGGCCTGAACTCCAGCGGGTAACTGTGCGTGTCCGGCGGCGCGGGCCGCGTCGTCGGCGAAAGGAACTGCGTCGTGCCGTCGCGGTGAACGATGAACTTATGGTTGTCGCACGCCAGCGACAGCATCGTCGGCTGGAGATCCTGCTCTTTGCGGTGCACGCGTTCCATCGCCCGAGCGAACGTCTGGTCGGGCATGCGCCGGACCTGCTGAAGGATCGTCTCGCGGCCCTCGATTTGCCGACGGTACGCGGCGAGATCCAGCCCCGCGTCCGCCGTTGAGACGAGCGTGCCGTACACGGGCACGTACACCGCCTTCTGCTCGACCACGTCATCGACGGCGACACCGAAGCCGCCCTCGGGGAGCTGGAAACGGAGGACCGTCCGCTCGGCCTGCCACGGACGGCGTTTGCACCAGCGGAGCCTCAGCGATGTCGGCCGGGCGGTTTCCAGGCGGAGGTGCGTCTGCCCGGCGGCGGCGGCCGGCTCCATGATCTCCCCGGTGTAGATGTCGATCGCCGCGGGTGCGGAGTGGCGGGCCGCGTCAAACTCGATTCGCAGATCCGCCTCGGCCGGCCGGATCGGCGTGAAGGCCGTCAGCCGACGAACCGCCACGGGCTTCTCGCCGACGGGGAAGATCCAGCGCACCTTCCACGTGCCGCCGCGGAGGTCCGGGTTGTCCTTGCCCTCGACGCGAAACACCCAGCGGTCGCCCTCGGCCGACAAGTTGCCGTTCAGCGGCTTCCAGCCGCCCTGGTAGGGCGACTCGCCGTGCCAGAACTGAAGCCGCGCCTTGTCGATCGCCGGCCGGTCCGACCCGTCGGCGAACTCGATCGCCAGCGACCGCACGGCCCGCCGTTCGATCCACCGCAGGCCGATCGTCCCCGCCCCGCCGACGGCGGGCACGCGATATGCCCCCTGGGCATCGGGCGTCAGGTCGGTCTCCAGGTAGACGTCCTCGGCGCGGTACTCCTGGACGCGGTTGGTTCGCGAGCCGTCGGTGCGGGCCGGATCGCTCGTGACGATCCGGGCAAACCGTGCGACATCGAATGCGTCCCGCGGGAAGGCGGGCCGCGCAGCCGTGTCGCGAATCAGCCGCGCTTCGGCCCAGTTTGCACAATCGCAGGTGATGCCGTCGCCGGCATCGGTGACGACCAACCGCAACTCCTGCGCACCGGCCACATCGACGGTCGCCGCACGGGCCGCCTCGCCCGATCGAACGACACCGCTGTCGAACCGCTTCGTATCGTCGACGTACACCTGAAAAACCACGCTGCCTTCGGCGCCGGGCAGCGGCTGGAGCCCGACGTCCGCCTCGAAGCGAAGGTACTCGCCGCCGAGCTCGACGACGATTTCGCCCGGGGCGTGGTGGCCCAGGCCGCGCTCGTACTTCTTCTCGCCGATCTGCAGCGGCGGGCCCGGCCGACCGCGCGGATGGGCGCAGACGTTGATCCCCAGCTCGCCCCAGCCGGTCCGGACGAAGAGCGTCCGTTCCAGCCGTTCGCTCAGGTAGTCGACCGGCGCTGCGCGCCCCAGTGCCGCCAGCGTACCCAGGAGTATCGCGCCGCTCCGCGCAATCGTTGCGATCATGTTCGCCTCCTCCGTGCGAGCGTCGCGATTGTATCATTCGCGATCACAGAACCAACATGGCGTCGCCGTAGCTGAAGAACCGATAGCCTTGTGCGATGGCCTCATCGTACGCCCGCCGGACAAGGTCGCGTCCGGCAAACGCGTAGATCATCGCCAGAAGCGTGCTGCCGGGCAGGTGGAAGTTCGTGATCATCGCGTCGACGGCCCGAAACCGATACGGCGGATAGATGAAGATGTCCGTCCAGCCCGTGCAGGGCTCAACCCGGCCGCCGGGATCGGCACAGGTCTCCAGCACGCGGGCGCTGGTCGTCCCCACGGCGACGATCGGCCGTCCGCTTGCGCGGGCCGCGTTGATCCGGTCGGCGGCATCCGGCCGAAGCTCGAACCACTCCGCATGCATTCGGTGTTCGGAGAGGTCGTCTACCGTGATCGGTGAGAACGTGCCAAGGCCCACATGCAGCGTCACCCGCGCGTGCTCGACGCCCTGCTCAGCGAGGCGATCCAGCATGGCCGAGGTGAAATGCAGGCCTGCGGTCGGGGCGGCCACCGCACCCGGCCGCTCCGCGTACACGGTCTGATACCGCTCCCGGTCGAGCGGATCCGTGTCGGGCCCCATCCGCCGCCGAAGTATGTACGGCGGCAACGGCGTCCGGCCGACCTCGGCGAGAACGGCCGTGGCTGCCAACGGCGGACCGACGTTCACTCGCCAGGCCCCGCGGTCAATCCGGTCGACAAGCGTCATAGTGAACCTCGCCTCGCCCAGCGTCAGCGACTCGCCCGGCTTGAGCCGCCCGCGACCCTCCAGGAGCACGTCCCAGAGCCCCTCCTCGACCTCCCGCAGAAAAAGCCCCGCCACTCGACCGCCCGTCCGGCGCCGGGCCTCGAATCGTGCCGGCACCACACGGGTGTCATTCAGCACCAGTATCGCGGACGCCGGAAGGTATTCCGGCAACTCAGCGAAACGCGCATGTCGGATGCCGCCGTTGGCACGATCCACAATTAGCAGCCGACTGTCTTCGCGATTGGGCGACGGCCGCTGAGCGATTAGCTCGGGAGGCAACTCGTATTGCAATTCGCTGATCTTCATCGCTTGATCACCCGTTTCCGGCCGTTGCAGCGGGTGTCGCGGTGACAGGGTACACCGGCTGTGCCTACGGTCAACACGCAGATAAGCTCGCCTAATATCGAATCTTAGGGCACGATACGTTCGCAATCACGTTGCCGCCGATAAACATTCAACAATGTCCCGGATTAGCCGACAAGACGGATCGCCTTCGTTTCTGGATACCTAGGCTATTACCCCATAGTAGCTTACATTCATCGGACAAATCTTACACATTTTTTCTGAATGTCCGGTATGCAATTTGCCCAGATTCTCTATGCTTTGGGCTTGTCTCTGCGCCCGCATCCATGTCGGGCGCCCTTGGTGCTGGCCGGATTGGGAAAGAGTTTCTGGGATCGTGCTCGTGTCGGCGTGGGTCTGCGCACGAGGATGGTCTGGCCGCGCAAGATGCGCATCGGCGGCACGAGGCGTACGGCCTGCGCATCGCCCATGTTTTGATTTCGTGCCGCCGCGACACCGTTCCAAAACGTGGGCTTGCACGATCTTCAATCGCGCCGGCCGGATCCCGTTTGCGAAACCAACGGCGTGGTGCGGGCTTCGCAGGCCCGTGGGCACGAAGTTCGGCTCGGCTCCAACATCATCATCAATAACTCGCGAACCCGGCAAGATTTGAGACTCCTCGCTGCCGCGAGCGGCGATGTCCATGCGCGCTCCGCGCGGTTCGCGTCTTTCGCGACTCCCCGTAGCGTATCGGACGCCATGCGGAATGTGCTCGCTCCAACAGGCCATGCACGCCACCTTATGGGGTTGTTGCATGGACGCTTGGCCGGCTCTATACTGCTGTCGCCCGGTGGGTGGTCCAGGTCTGGGCGGGGCAGACCCCGCTTGGCGCTGGCCGGCCGGATGGAGGCGACACAGATGGGTAAGCGTCCGCCCCGATGGCTCACGATCATCATGCTCCTCTGCGGAGGCTCGACTCTGTACACGGTCACGCAGGGGGCGTGTGCCCGGTTTGCCAGCCAGCAGTCCGCGGTAGCGTTCGACTGGTGTTGGTTGCTTGACTGCAGGAACGGCATCGCCGGCGGGGCAATACCGCTTTGCGACCCGAGCAACCCGAACAACAATCTACTCATCGATTGCAATCCGTCCGCCTACGGCGGCTACAACACCGGCGGCACGAACGGAACAGGCACGGGGACAACGACCGGCACTGGCACAGGCACGGGCACCGGCACTGGCACCGGCACAGGTACGGGCACCGGCACTGGCACGGGCACCGGCACAGGCACGGGAACCAGCACCGGCAGCGGCACCGGCGGTTTCTAAGCAACGTCCGGCGGCCCGTTGCGACCGCGGGCAAAGCGTTCGTCCCGAGCCGGCTATGAATCTGACGGAGTGAGGTGTTTCCATGAAACGTCCAATCGGATTGCGGATCGCGGTGTTCCTTGCGACGTCCAGCGCCGGGGCCTGCATGTTCGATCTCAGCGGCTGCGCTTCGACCATCGGGGCGAACTTCAACCCCTGCGGAACGATCTTTCCCACCACATTCTGCGATCCCGTGGCCTGGGACAACATGTTCATCAAGGTGCAGGACTTTGAGCGCGATCCGACCTGCACCGTCGCCACATTGTGCGGCCCCTGGCCGACCGCGCCGGGCACCGCCACGAACACCACCACGACCACCACCGGGACCACCGGAACCACCGGCACGACAACCGGTACCGGGTTCGGCTTCTAGCGGCCGTCGTCCGGGCTCGACTGGGACTTCATGATGGATGCCGGGTGGAACGCCGGCGGTCACGCGGAATCCGGGCAACAATGCGATCCGCCCGCCGGGCCGGCCGCGACACCGGGCGATCGACCCCCATCCCGCTCACATTCCGGCTCGGGTGCGCTGCCCGTCCTGCTGGCGCTGGCCATTGCGGCGGCCGTTGCACTCGTCTACCTGCCCGCCCTGCAGACCGAGTTCATCAACTGGGGCGACGAGCAGCTCCAGGCGCACGACGTTCGCTGCCGGGGGCTGGCGTGGGATGACCTTCGCTGGATGTTCACCGCCACCCAAGGCGGCCGTTACCAGCCCCTGACGTGGCTCAGCTTCGCGGTCGATTATCAGATCTGGGGGTGGGACGCGTTCGGTTACCACCTGACCAACCTGATCCTGCACGCAATCAACGCGGTGCTGGTTTTCACGATCACCCGCACACTGCTCGTCCTTGCGGTCCCCGCGTGGAAACGGAGCGAGTTCGCGGTCTCCGCCGGGGCGGCGGTCGCCGCGATCGTGTTCGCCCTCCATCCGCTCCGCGTCGGCGCCGTTGCCTGGGCCTCGCAGCGTGGCGATCTGCTGGCCGCGTTCTTCTGGTTGTCCGGCGTGCTGCTGTATCTGCAGGCTCACGACGCCCGCGGGCGAGGCCGGCGGGCCACGGGCTGGATGGCGGGGACGGTCGCGATGGCCGCCCTGGCGGCCCTAGCCCGCGTGCACGGGGCCACGCTGGTGTTCGCACTCCTGCTGCTCGACGTGTACCCGCTGCGTCGATTCCAATCGGCGGCGGTGCGAACCTCAGGGAGGGTCTGGTGGGAGAAGCTGCCCTTTGCCGCCGTCGCCGTTGTGATGGCAGTGATCGCCCTCAAGGTCCGCGATGATGTCGTGCCCTCCGAGGTGTTCCCGGTGGTCGATGCGGGCACCCGGTGGCTGCAGGGCTTCGTCGG
>CAZTVU010000195.1:6857-9649 GCA_964617025.1 uncultured Planctomycetales bacterium
CTCTCGCCCATGTACGACCTGCCGCGCGCGGCGGCCGCGATGGACAAGCGATTCCTGGCGGGCAGCGCGGCCGTGCTGGCTGCGGGCGCGGTGTTCTGGAGTTGGCGCCGAGGTTGGCCGGCCCCGCTGATCGCGTGGGGGCTGTACGTCGCGTTACTCCTGACGACGACAACGCTCGTGCCGATCAACGCGCCCCCATTGGCCGACCGGCACACCTACCTTGCCACCCTGGGCCTGGCCGTCATCGCCGGCGCCGGCGCGGCATGGTGCCTCCAGGCCCTTCGCGCCGGCCGCATCCGGTGGCCGGCGGCCGGCGCGGCGGCGATCGCCGTCGCGGCAACCGCGTTCACGTTCACGAGCCGCACCGCAGCCCAGATCGCCGTATGGCGTCACTCGGAAGGCGTGTGGCAGCAAATCCTCGCCAACTACCCGGAGAGCTTCTCGGCCTATCTTGCCCTGGGGCAAACCTACTTCGACGGCAACGCGGCCGAAGAAGCCGCCGCCGCCTACCGGGCGGCCCTCCGGCTGCGCCCCGACAGCCCGCAGGCGAATGCCGGGCTGGGATTCGCGCTCTACGAGACGGGCGACACGGCCGGCGCGATTCAGTCCTTTCAGAAGGCCCTCGGTGCGGACGCCCGCAGTGAGCTCGCCCATCTGGGCCTCGGGCTGGTGCTGCTCGATCAGGACAAGGTGGAGGAGGCCGCCCGGCATCTTCAGGAGTCGCTGTCGGTCAACGAGCGGAATCTCATGACGCGTCGATCGCTCGGCCATGCGCTGGTCAAGCTGAAGCGGTACGACGAGGCCATCGCCGTGTACAAACGGGCGATCGAACTGCGCCCGAGCGTGTCGGAGTTTTACCAGCTCGCGGGTTCCGCGATGACCGAGGCCCGTCGGTACGGCGATGCCGCGAAGATCATGCGGGCGGGCCTGAAGGCGGGCGATGAGCCCGTGAGCCTGGCAAACAATCTGGCATGGCTTCTGGCGACCTGCCCGGAGGCGGAGCATCGGGACGGCGCGGAGGCCGTTCAACTGGCGCGGTTTGCGTGCGAGGCAACGATGAACCAGGTTGCCGGCTACATCGACACGTTGGCGGCCGCCTACGCCGAGGTCGGCCGATTCGAAGACGCCGTCCGCGCACAGAAGGCGGCGTTGCAAGTGGCCGAACGGTCACGCGAGCGCCCCGAGGAAATCGCCGCCTTCCGCGCCCGGCTGGCGCTGTTCGAAAAACGCGAGCCCTATCGGGAGGCGCCGGGCCAACAATGACCGTGCAACAATGCTTTGCCTGCGGGGCGGCCGCGGCTCTTTCGGTGCCGGGCCGTGTGCAAAGGCCCACGGCCCCCCTTGTTTCGCCCGATCATGACCCGCGTGGGCGCGCGGATCGTGTTCTTCGCGCACGTCTTCCGATCGGCCCGACCGGAGGCGCCGGCCGCCCATCCGCAGGCGACTGCCGCGATTCAGCGTGGTCGCGGGCAAAAGGGCTTTTCCGGCCGGCCGGTTGCGATTCCCCCTCGCGCGCGGAATAATCGCGCGGGACCTCAGCATCAGGAGGACGCATGTCGGACCGGGAACGCAGGCTGCGAGTGTTGTTCATCTGCACGGGCAACGCGTGCCGGTCGCCAATGGCCGAGGCCATCCTGCGCCACGTCGCCGGGGGGCGTTTTGAGGCGTTCAGCGCCGGTTCCAATCCGGCCGGCTTCGTCAGCGCGCTGGCGATTGAGGCCCTGCACCGGCTAGGCATCAGCGCGGAGGGGCTGCGATCGAAGAGCTGGCACGAGTTCGCCGACGCGGAGCTGGACATCGTCATCACGCTCTGCGACAACGCCGCCAGCATGCCATGCCCGGTCTGGCCCGGCGCCCCGGTTCAGGTCCACTGGCCGCTGCCCGATCCGACCTTTCACGACGGAACCCCCGACGAGCGTCTTCAGGTCGCCGTCGCGGTTGCCGAGACACTCCGGCGCCGCCTGCTGGCGGTCGTCAACCTGCCTTTGGACCGCATGTCCGCCGCGGACCTCCGCAAGTGCCTCGAGGCGCAGGCGACGACCTGACCGCCTCTCGCGGTCGACCGCCGGGTGCGTCGCGAGCGACGGTACAATGCATCCGCATGATGCCTTGCGAAGTCAAACCGCAAAGGCCGCCGTCGGCCGCCCGGTTTGCACTGGGCGTCGCGGTCTTCACGTGGGGTGCACAGGCAATCGTCGGACAGTCGCTGCTGCTGCGCGAGGCCCTGGTGCTGATGTCCGGCAACGAGTTCGCCTGGGGCGTCGTCCTGTTCGCGTGGCTGCTGGGCGTCGCACTCGGTGCCGGTGTCGGCGGCTGGGTGTCGAGGCAGGTTCGGACCTGCGGGGACAAGCCGGACCTGCCGCGAGGATCCGGGATGGGGCGAAGGCTCAGGCCCGGGCCGGAGGTGTGCCTGGCCGCCGCCCTCATCGCCCTCAGCATCGTGCTGCCATTGCAGCTCTGGGCGTTTCGCGCCGCCCGCGGCTGGTTGGGCATCTCTCCAGGAGAGCTTCTCCCCCTCACCCGAACGGCCGTCGCATCAATGGGCCTCATCCCGCCGGCGAGCCTTCTCATTGGAATGGCATTTCCGCTGGCGTGCGCGGCGGCCGAGGCGTTTCGATCGCATGGCCCGGCGGGCGGGACGCCGCTGGGGCGCGTCTACGCCATCGAGTCGGCCGGCGGCCTGGTCGGCGGTGCGGTGTTCAGCTTCTGGGCAATCGAACGGCTCAACCCCGTGCAGATCGCCCTTCTGTGCGGGGGGGCAACGATCGCGGCGGCGGCCCTGCTGCTTGCGG
>CAZTVU010000196.1:0-6389 GCA_964617025.1 uncultured Planctomycetales bacterium
TCACTACCGCACCACAGGTGTATTCCCGATACGCCCCTCCGAACGCGTTTTCTCGCTTTTCCGGTTTTTCGCTTTCTCGCTTTTCCGTCGTTGCGCCATGCAACGACGGCGTCAACGTTCCCATTATAGCCGCCTGCCGGCCGCGCCATCGGAAGCACCGGGGGCCATCGGCCGTCGGCACCTGTGGAGTGCGGCGGCAACGCCACGCTACCGGTTGCTGCAACTCGTAGCGACATCCCGTCAACGCCTGTGGAGTGCGGCGGCAACGCCGCCGCTTTGGCTCGGACGGCCTGCGGCACGCCGGGGTCTCGCCGCTCGCCGCAGGAAAAGCGGCGTCGGAGCCGCCGCACTCCAAAGCGCGCGGGCCTCGCTATCGCACCAGCCTGCGCCCCGCCTTCGCCGCCGTGCTCGGATGCCCGCTGGACCGCACGGGAGGCCGCCGGCACGGACGCTGCCGCCAAGCGCAGGCGGTGGGCTCGCCGACCGGCGACTCGGCCGGTATCCTTGCCCGGCCCGGTGACCCCGTTCACAATTCGCCGAGGAAGCAGGTGGAGGAGTCTTGCCGTGAGTGGAACCGTAGCCGAGAGAAAACGGCTCATCCGCGTGACCGCGGGGAACCTCCGCAACAGCCACATATACATCAGGGGCCATTGGGATTTCTTTCCGCCGGATTGTTTCGGCGATGCAAGTCTCGTGAACGGGCGGCCGGGGCGGCCGATCGCCATCCGTCTTGAGGGTATGCGGAGGTGTGTCGAAACGGACATTGCCGCGGACGCCCGGACGGGAAGGCCTTGGCCCGAGTTCCGCGCCCGGACGTGGGTAAGGGAGTTTTTTGAACGCCACAAGATTCAACCGGGCGATGTGCTGGCTCTCGAGCGGATCGGCGAACGCGAGTTTCGCCTCCGACCGGCTCTCATCAGTGGCGACGAGAAGACCGATCGAAGTTGAGTTTCTGGCGGCGGTCAGGGACTGACCAACAAAGCGATCCTATCGTCATAGAGCGGATTTCATCGCTCTTGAGATCGTAAGAGTCGGTGAAGACGCACAAGACTGCCAGACAGATGATCCGTGATGACCACCGGTACCCCACCGACATTGTAAGCAATGGATATCGGAGGTGGTCCAATGGCCCGGGCCTCCGAGGGAAGCTACGCTACAAACGCAGGGGCTCTAAACGGCCGTTTACAGGTCGCCCGGAGAGACTTTTCGCTTTGACTACCTAATGGTTGCCACTCCCTCACAGTACGGGCAGCCGTGGACACGAGACGAGTTAATCCTCGCCTTCGATCTGTACTGTCGCATTCCTTTCAAGGCTACGAAAGCAAGTAATCCAAAGGTAATCGAGTTGGCGCAGCTTCTCAACCGTTCCGCGGCGGCGGTGGCTCGTAAACTCGGTAACTTCGGGGCATTTGACCCTGCCCTTCGCAAGCAGAGAATTGTGGGCCTCACACATACGGCCAAGTTAGACCGCGAGATATGGAACGAGTTCCATCGAGACTGGGCGGGGCTTGTCGAGCACGCCGCGCGACTGCGGGTGAGACTTGGTGTCCGATCTACCCAAGACGACCTTGGCCGTCATTTCGATCGCCTACGGGGCCCGTCGGAGAGAACAGCGCTAACCCGACAGCGATTGCATCAGGCCTTTTTCCGCGAAGCCGTTCTGAGTAGCTACAACAACAGCTGCTGCGTGACCGGGCTGTCGGTTTCTGAAGCACTTATCGCGTCGCACATAATTCCGTGGAGTACCGACGTGGGTCGCCGCGCCGACCCGAGAAATGGCTTATGCCTCAGCGCCACTTTTGACCGACTCTTCGACGCGGGCCTGCTGACCATTGAGCGAGATCTGACTATTCGCGTTTCTCAGATCCTTCGCAGCCGAACGGACAAGGCAACGGGCACGCTGATCCTGCGGTATCATGGACGAGCAGTCAGGCGACCTTGCAGGTTCACACCGAGCGAGGAGTGCTTGGACTGGCATCGACAGAACGTCTTTCGTGGATAGAGTGCAATGCAAGACATCCGACTGAATCTTGAAGTGCTTGTTGATGAGTATCGGACTCTGGTCGCCGAATCCAGGTCTTCCGATGGGCCCGACCTGGACTGGGACAGGTTGAAGAAAAAGTTACAGGATACGGCTGGATGGACCGAAGACGGCGCGGGTTCGGTTGCTGACTTGGCGAGAGTGTACGGTGCGTTCGTGCTCCGAAACGCATTGGCACTGACCGTGGCAGCGGATATCGAAGACGGCGAGCTGGCCATGTAGACGCCTCACCTTTGCAGTCGCGGCTTCGTCGAGGCTTGCGCGTGGGCACACTCCGCTGAGATGAATCGGGAGTTGTTAGGCGCTTCACGGGAAGACCGGACTTCCGGATGGGAAAACACGTTCACCTCTCGCGCGATCCCGTGGCCGAGCCCCACGACCGTCATGTTCCGATCGATGTCCAGCGGGCGGTCTATCAGCGCGACGCCAACAAGTGCAGGGTGTGCGGCTGGGGTATGTCGGACTGGTCCGCATCGGATCCGAGATTTCTCGAGCTGCATCATGTCAAACCGCACGCGAAGAGGGGAAGGAACGATGCGAACAACCTCGTCGTCGTCTGCAGCAGATGTCACGACGATGTTCACGCGGGCAGAACGAGCGTATCGGATCCCCGCGGATAGCGGCACACGGGGCATGAAATGGACCCGCTCGATAAGGAAAAACGCAGCCTCGTGATGTCGCGGATTCGCGGCAAGCGCACGACTCCGGAGAAAACCGTGAGGCGCCTGGTCCGTTCGCTGGGATATCGGTACAGGCTGCACGTCCGCGAGCTGCCGGGGTGCCCCGACCTGGTTTTCCCGTCCCGCATGAAGGCGATCCTTGTTCACGGCTGCTTTTGGCATCGCCACCGGTGCCGCAAGGGCCGATCGACGCCGGGCACTCGTGTTCGTTTCTGGTCTCGCAAACTGGACGGAAACCGAGCAAGAGACGGTCGTGTGCGCTCACAACTCCGCCGCCTCGGCTGGCGCGTCCTTGTCGTATGGGAGTGCCGGCTCCGGCCGGACAAGCTGCCCGCGATGGCCGCCCGCCTGAAACGGTTTCTCGACTCGTAACGTCGTCGTCTCGCTTCTCCGCCGATTTCGCGCAACAGAGCCGCTCCGAGCCCAAGAGCAACCGAGGAAAGCAAAAAAGATTCGCGGCGCAGCCATGAATGGACCGATCGTGGCTCTCGTGCCGGTCGGCGGCTCGAATCGCAAGCCTTCGGATGCCGCTTTGGATCGGGGCATCAAGCCCCGAAGCGGCGACGGAAGCGCCCGGACACTCGGCGCCACAGCGACCGCGCCGCCGAAGGACCTCGCTATCGCACCAGCCTGCGCCCCGCCTTCGCCGCGCGGGTCCGGGCGCGATCGCTGAGCGCGGACGTCGGCGTGTGACGCGCCAGGCCGATAACGAGCGTGTCCACCTTCCGCGCGCCGAGGAGCCTCGCCGTCCGCGCGAGCAGCCGGCCCGCGCCCGTGAGATAGCGGCCCATCACCCCCGGCGCGGCGCACGTGACCACGACCAGGGCCCGCTTGCGCCCGCGCTCGATCCGATCCCGCGGCGCGGGACGATCCCACGGCCACCACCCGTAGCAGATGAGCCGCTCGATGAAGCACTTCATCAGGGCCGTGACCGTCCAGAAGTTCATCGGCGACGCCAGCACGAACGCGTCGGATGCCTCGATGGCATCGAGGATGCCGGGGACGTCGTCCCGAATCGGGCATTCGCCGCGGGCGGGGCCGGGGGCCTGCGTGCACGCCTGACAGTTCCGGCAGAACTCGACGCGATGATCGAGCAGCTGCACCTTGCGGACCTCGGCCCCCTCGCTCGCGGCGGCGGCGAGGACCTCGTCCACCGCCGTGTCGAGGATGCCGCCCTTGTGATAGCTGCCGACGATGGCCGTGATGTTCATACGCCGTCCTTCGTCCGGGATGCCGCCCGTGTCAGGGCGCCAGCGTCAGTGTGAACTTCTCGCCGAACCGTGCGCGACCGATCGCCTCGAACGTGAGCGTGATGCGCGTCGGCCCTTTCGGCCCGGCCCGGGAGAGCGGCACCTCGTCGACGCGGACCTCGCCGAGACGCGGGACGCGGGCGGGGAGGGGCGTCCGGACTGCCGCCTCGCCGACCGCAACGACGTATACGCCGCCCTTGACGGCGGCCGCCGGCGCACCGCCGGGTCCGGGCGGGATCCACGCCGCCTCGCCGAGGTTGGTCGCCGTCACGCGGGCGACGGCGGGACCATCCGGGCGGACCTTGACGCGGCCGCCCCTGGGCACGCCGACCCAGCGGCCCTCCGCATCTCGCACCTCGACGAGATCAAACGCCCCGTCGAGGTACTTCGGCGGGTTGCTCCCGTTGCAGGGCGTGTTGCCGACGGCGACGAGCGGGCAGTCGGTCGATGTCGTGCCGGTGCCGGCGGTCCGCAGGCCCGGCGCCCTGCCGGCGTCAACGGCCTTCCAGAACTCATCCTTTGCGGCGTCGTAGATCCCGGCGATGCCGTCCGGATGACGGTCGCGGTCGAACTCGATCCAGTGATCGACGGGTCGGGCGTCGGGGCCGTCGAGGAACGGCTGCGCGTTTTCGCGGATGGCAAGGCTCGCGGGCCGGTCGGTGCCGTCGGGGTTGCTGATGCCGAAGTCGCTGTTCTCGCCCCAGCGGAACCCGCCCGGATACCACCACGAGAAGACGCCGTCGGACCCGCTGGCGATCAGCATGCGATAGAACTGGCGGTAGAACTCCCCCTGGAACTCGAGCAGCTTGGGCGACGACTCCATGCGGGCGAGGTCCCACGCGCTGACGCCCATCTCGGCCCAGATCATCGGCTTGTCCGGCGCGGCCCAGCGGCAGTACTCGTACACGAACCAGCCGGGCCGCACGTTGTCCCAGTAGCCGATCCGGCCATAGGCCTCCGGGGCGAGGAAGTCCACCGCGGCGGCGAGGTACGGAAAGTCGTACGCGATCCGCCCGCCCCAGCGATAGGTCGGGTTGCCGGCCTCGCTCATGCGGAAGCTGACGAACTGATTCGGCGCCACGCCCCGCACGAGGCGGCGGGCGTCGCCGTACTTGCGGTAGAGCAGTGTGTCGAGGAAGCGGCGATAGGCCGCCGTCGTCCGGCGCCAAGGGCCGTCGGTGTCGATCTGCTCCGGGAGCGGGTTGGTGAGCCGACCGTCGGGCGTGCGCGGGGCCCGAAACGCCCAATCCTTTTCGGCGTTCTCGAGGCCCCCGTATCGTTCGTCGACCCACGCCTGCCAGTCGGCATCCCAGCGGCGGCGCTCCTCGTGCGTGCCGAAGCTCGGCTCCCAGGCGAGGTCGTACGCAAAGATGGTGTCGTGCTCGCCGAGGCGGAGGTGCTCGATCGTCTCGCGGATCTTCGGCCACTGGAAGTCCATCGGCGTGCCGGGTCGCAGCGAGACGTTGGCGCGGATGCCGTGACGATCAAGCCGGCGGAGCAGGTCGACGAGGTTCTGCGCGCGGATCGAGACGTGGTCGATGAAGATGCTGACGGCGTTGAGGCCGAGGTCGCGGATGCGGCCCAGGTCACGCTCGATCACCTCGGGGTCGTAGGCGCGGCGGTTGAGCCAGTGCTCGAAATAGTCGTAGTCCTCGAAGCCGATCCCCGACGACGGCATGTAGTTCACGCCGTTCGCCCGCCAGCGCCGGCCGTCCAGCCGGAAGTCGCCGTCGGCGATGGTGATGAATCGCTTCTCGGGCTTCGGCCGCCACACGTTCACCTCGTGAACGATGCGGTCGATGACCGTGCCGTTCTCGACGAGCTCGGCCACGGCTCGGAAGCCCTCCGGGGGCCAGTGCGACGGCCTCCAGGGCTCCGCAAACGTTTGCACATCGCCGGCGGCGGGCGAGAGCGACCACTCGGCACGGACGGCGGCCTCGCCGAAGACGGTGTCCTCGATCCGCACGCGGGCCCGGATGCCCGGCCGCGGCTCCTTTGCGAGATTGGCCGCGCGGAGGCCGACGGCGGCGTCCTGCCCGTCGAAGTACGTGTAGTGATTCGTGCCGCCCTCCAGGAGGAATACGCCGTGCCGCATGCGCTGAAGGAGCGACGCGAGCGCCTGCCGCGCCTGCGGCGACGCGTACCAGCCCGGATCGTCGATGCCGAACGCCGCCCAGATGCCGCGTTTGAACGGGCCGTCGGTGTGAACGAGGAGCGTCGCGGGCGCCCCTCGCCAGCGGCCCCCGGGCGAGCGGGCCTCGAGCAGCGGGGTCCATCGCCAGGCGCGGCCCTTGTCGAAGCCGCCGGTCGCGCGCGGGTGCGGCGAGCGGACCCGCGCGGGCCGCGGCAGATCGGTCGCGGGGACGATCGCCTGCTCGGGTCGGCCGCGCAGCACGCCGACGTCATGACACTCGAAGA
>CAZTVU010000196.1:6459-9052 GCA_964617025.1 uncultured Planctomycetales bacterium
GCCGATCGGGCCGACCCAGTACTCGTGCCGGCCGCGGACGTGGCCGGTGTGCGAGAACGCCAGGCCCACGCGGAGCTCGGCGGCGTTCTCGGGTTTGAACGCATCGCCGGACCGGCCGCGGGTCGGCGTGCTCTGCCAGTAAACGAAGTCCCGGGGCGTCAGGACATACTGCCGCCACTGCGGCGAGAGGAAGACCACCGCGATCCATCGCGAGCCGTCCTTCTCCACCCACTCGACCGAGAGCTGCGTGGTGTTGTCGCTGCCCTTTGCGGAGAACACGGTCAGTGTGTGGCCGGGGGGGAACGGGTCGGGCCGGCGCGGCGCGATGAAGACGTCCCAGCCCTCCAGGTTGGCCAGCGTGACGTGCAGCGCCCGCCGGCCGCCGGGGCCGTCCGGGATGCTCTCGTAGACGGCGGCGAACTCCGGGTGGTTGCTCTCGCGCCGCCAGCGCGGCAATTCATCCGGCGCGAAGCCGGTGAGCGGGTGCTCCGGGGGGTCGGCGGCACGCTCGATCTGGTACTCGTCGCGCGTGATCCAGCGGCCGTTTACGCGCAGCACGGGGCGATGCCAGAGCGGCGCCCGCAGCGCGAGGATGTCGCCGCCGGCCCGCGCGTGGGCCTCGATCGCCGTCGCGCTGCGGGCGGGCAGCGTGCCGGCGTTGGGCAGGACGAGGAGGTCGCACGGCTCGGCGGCGAACCGTGTCGGGTCGCAGACGGCGTCCGCGTCGATCTCGCGCACGGTGTACCCGGCGAGCCGCAAGGCCGCGACGGCCGCATCGAAGGGGGCGGCGTCCTCGCCGGGCAGGCCGGCCCTCAATACGGCCGCGACGTCTTCGGCCGCCTCGGCCGCGCGGCCGTCAAGGCCCGCAACGACAAGAGCCAGTGCAAACATCGCCCCCCATCGGCCGCTGTGATATGCCATGACCCCACGCGCTCCAAAGAATACGCGCCTCGGCGCCCCTATTGCTGCGAGCGTTCGGCCAGCTCCTGGGCCATCGCGGCGACCTCCCTTTGCCGGTCGGCGATTCGCTGGAGCCACGCGCGCTGCTCGGGCGTAAGGTCCCGGTCGGCCCCGCGGTCGCGGATGAACTCGTCGGTCTGGCGGTTGACGCGGACCTGGCAGGCGCGGAGCAGCTTGAGCTCGGCCGAGTTGGGCAGCAGGGGTGGCAACTGCGACTGACCGCCGGCGTCGCCGCCGCGGGCCATGCCGGGCGGGCCCTGCTTACGCATCTGCTGGACGGCGTCAATCAGCTCCTTGAGCGTCTCGACGATATCGGCCTGAAGCTGCCGTGTGGCCGGGCCGACCGAGCGGGCGGCGATGCGGTCGGCGACGGCCGTGAAGTCGGCGGCGAGCTGTTCCACGATCTGCGGGAAGACGAGGGTGGAACCCTCCTGCCGGAGGATGCCGAGGGCCTGCGTCGCCTCGCCGGCGAGGTCGCGCTCGCCCTGGGCCAGGGTGCCGGCCAGCAGCTCGTCCGCTCGCGACCACTTCGCGGCGCCTTTCCTGTCCAGGTCGTCCGTGCCCTGGTTGATTCGCACCTGGCGGGCCAGCATGTCGCGGAAGCGGTCCTCCATCGCCCGCAGCACCTCCTCCTGCTGTTCGCGTCGGAGCTGGTTGAGCGTCTCCTCCAGTTGCTCCTTCGCCCTGACCAGGTGCTCGACGGCCTTCTGCTGCTGCGGAACGGCCTCGGCCGGACGGTCGCGCTCCAGGTCGCGGGCGGCGCCCTCCATCTCCCGCCGGGCCTTGTCGACGTCTTCCTGCCCGGGGGTCGGCGGGGTCGGCGGGTCGGCGGGCTTGCCCTCCTGCGGACCGCCGGGCGCGGGCTTGCCGCTCATGTGGCCGGCGAGGCCCTTCGCCTTCTCCGCCGTTTGGCGCTGTGCGTCGGCGAGCTTTGCAGCGTCGAGCCGGCGGCGGAGGTCGTCGGCCTCGCGCTGGAGGGCCTGGAGGGCGGCGCGAAGCGATTCGACCGAGCGCTCCTGGCTGGCCCGCGCCGGATCGAGCCGGCCCTGGCCCAACGGCGGCTCGGCGTCCTTCATCCGCGCGGCCGCGCGCCGGATCTCGTCGCGGGCCTCGGCCAGGCGCGCCGAATCGGCCGGTTGAGAGGCGGCTGCCGGCTGCGTCCCCGCCGGCTGTGTGGTGGCCGCCTCGGCGAGTCGATGAACGTCGTCTGCGAGCCTGTCCGTGTCGTCGCGGATTCGGGCCTGTTCGCCGGCCAGATCGGAGGCCTCTGGGCGGACCTGGCGCCTGGCGGCGTCGGTCCGTTCGATGGCCGCCGTCTCGCGCCGGATCAGCGCCTCGGTCTGCCGGGCGGCGGCCTCGACCTGTCGCAGGAGGGCCTCGCGGCGCGCGACCTCGTCGGCCGAGGCGCGGTGCCGCTGCTGCTCGGCGAGCAGGCCTGCAACGCGGTCGCGAAGGGCCTGGAGGAGCTCGACTTCCTTGCGCTTTTCCTCGAGGTCGGCGGCGTCTTCGAGAAGGAGCCTGAGGACGGCGTTGAGATCGCGGAGGAGGGCCTTCTGCCGGTCGCTTGCCTCGGCGAGGTTGCGCTCATCCAGGAGCCGCACGAGCTCGTCCATTCGCCGGCGGACGAGGAGTT
>CAZTVU010000196.1:9087-9359 GCA_964617025.1 uncultured Planctomycetales bacterium
CGGGCTCGGACTCGGCGAGGCGGTCGGCGAGGCGGAACATGCGGTCTTCGAGCTGGGCCATGCGGTCGCGGACGATTTCCTCTTTGGCGGCGAGGGGATCGCGCGCCGCCGACGGCGCGCTGGTCTGGCCTCCGGCGGCCGGCGACAGCGCGAGCACGAGCAGCAGGGCCGCAAGGCGGCGCGAAACCCCGGCCGGGGCGCGTGCCGGCGCGGGGTGGCTTTCGGAAGCCATCCGGCGCGTCGCGGTTGCGTGAGGATGCGTTGCGGCGATC
>CAZTVU010000197.1:0-9316 GCA_964617025.1 uncultured Planctomycetales bacterium
TGCCTACCGCCGCCGCGCCGAGGACCGCCGGCCTCCGGTCCGCCCGGCGGCATACCGACGTCGCCACGATCCTCGCCGTCGCCGTCTTGCTCGGCCTCGCCTTGGCCCGGCCCCCCGCGCCGTCCACCATCGTCGCCCGGTCCGTCCATGGCCTCGCGGAGCTGGTCGCCGACGGATCCGCCCAGGAGGCTTGAGAACCCGGGGACCTGCTTGAGCACCTCAAGAAGTCCGGCCAGTTGGTCCGGCGGGATATAGCGGATGAAATCCGGCGGGAGGTTGTTGAGGTCGAACCCCTCGGGAAGAAGGCTCTGTATCTGGTTGATCAGGTCCAGCAGGCCCGCCAACTGATTATTCGACGGCGCGCCGCCTTCGCCAGGACCCCGGCCGCCGCCCTCTGTACCGCCGCCGGCGTCCGCAAGGGCATCCAGGTCCAAACCGAAGTCGCGGCTCACGTCGATGTTGGCGGGCGTGGCCCGCAGCGTGTAGCACGTATAAATGACGTCCTCCGGCTGGTATTCCGGGGTCTCGCGATACGCGACGCCCGGCTTGTACAGGATCTGAACCGTTACCATGTTCAGGTCCTCGGTGTTCTCGCTCGGGTCGACGTAGATCCGAAAGCCCCAGCCGGGGTAAAGCCTGAAATCGTCCTCGAGTTCGTCGTTCGGAACGATCGGGATCTCGCCCGAGTCCAGTTGCGACATCACGGTCTTGGCCAGCATGACGGCCCGCGTGGCGGTGTCGCAGTCGCCCGCGACGCGCATGCCCACGTTGACCTGCGAGCCGACGGCGGCCATGCCCAGGATGAGGATCGCGATCGCGAGGAGGACCTCCAGCAGGATGGCGCCCCCGCGGCCGCTCGCGCGGATCGCCGGGCGGCGGAACGGACCGCGCCGCCCCGCCTTCATCCGTCGTCCTGCCCGACAGTCCGGTTGTCGATTCATGCCCGCACCACGCCTCATGCCGTTACTGATTGGCCGCCGCCCGCTGGACCTCCAGGTGGATCTGGAGGATGTTCTGCTCCGTAATCTCGTCGGGCCTGGTGAAGTCCACATGCAGCACCGGCGAAGCCCCGTACTCATCCATCAGCTCGATCTCGGTGTTGCGCCATTTCCGCTGAAACCACGTCTGGCCCGTCCGCCCGTCGAGGATCACGGTCAGGATCCGACCGATGTCGTCTTCCCGCGCCTCCTGGTCATACGGGAGACTCGTCAGCATGAACATCGCCCAGTCGGACGTCCCGTCCGGGTTGAACGTGATCACATCCATCGGGGCCTCGCGGATGTTGACCTCGGGGCCCGCAAACGGCGACTTGTTGTTGACGTAATAGTCGCCCCGGTCGAACGCGCGGTCCTTCCGGTAGACCGCCACGCAGCGGATGCCCGGCAGGAGGACGTGGCCGATGTCGAAGAACAGGTCCGCCCCCTCGAAGACCCCGGGGCGGTTGATCGGATCGGCCTCGCGCTCCACCACCGGCTGCTGCGTCTCCGCCGCCGCCTCCACCAGGCGCTCGGCCCGCGGGTCGTCGGGATTCGGCGCCCCCGGAAAGGCCAGCCGATAGCGGACGCCGTCGCGCATGGCCGCCGCCCGCGTCAGGTGGATCAACGAACGCAGGCGCTCGGCCGACTCGGGCATGGCGGCCGCATCGATCGTCCCGGTCAGCGACGGAATGACGTACATCATCAGCAGCCCCAGCAGCAGAATGGCCAGCAGGACCTCAAACAAGGTCAGCGCACGCGCTGCACCCGCTCGTGATGTCCGTTGCCGATCCATTCCCTGCGCCCGCCCTCGCGGCAACTACGCCGCGCCGACCCGTCCGCCTACATGCGCCACGGACCGATCCGCCCGGATCGGTCCGCATGGCCCACTGCCCTCGCACGACCGCACGCGGCCGGGCGGTCGACGCTCCGACCTACTCGGCCTTTTGCCAGTTGCCGATGTCGTCGTCGGTACCGTCGTTCCCGTCCGGCCCCACGCTCCACAGGTCATAGGAGCTCGGATTGTGCTCACCCGGCGCCTTGTATTGCAGGTCGCGGTCCCACGCGTCCTTCAGGGTCGCGGGGTCGTCGATGTACGGACCGTGCCAGTTCTTCGCCTTCGCCTCGTCGCTGGGCTTCTCGGTCAGGTCCTTGAGCGACTCGGGATAGGCGTTCGTGTGCGTCCGGAACAGGTTGATCGCCGTCGCCAGTGAGCCGCTGCGGGCCACCTTCTGCGCCGTCAGATCGACCTTGGCCTTGTCGCCGGCACCGATCAGGTTCGGAACCACCGCCATCACCAGGATCGCCAGGATCGCGATCACCATCAGGATCTCGAAGAGGGTGAAGCCCTTCCGAGCCGTCCTTCCGCGCATCTGCTTACGCATGAACTCGTTCTCCTTGAAACCGGTTCGAAACCATCCTGCCTCGGATTCGGCCCGCTACCTGCCCACGCAGATCGGCCTCACTCGCTTATACCCGTTCTCGCCGGTCCCGTTTCAGCGCCGCTCGCCGTGCCTTCAATTCCTGACGCCAGTCGAACAGTCAGAATCCGCGCGTCGTGCTCTGCAGGATCGGCACAAGCAGCGCCAGCGCGATGAACAGGACCATCGTGGCCATCAGCAACAGCAGCACCGGCTCCAGCAGTCGCACGCCGAGGTCAATCTGACGCGCCGTCCTGGCTTCGTTCGCATCCGCGATCTGCACCAGGACCGTATCCAACGTATTACTCTCTTCCGCAACGGCGATCATGTCGACAATATCGATCGGAAACAGGCCGCTCGCGCCAAGCGGCCCCGCCACGGTCTCGCCCTTCGTGACGCTGTCCGTCGCCTTCTCGATCTCGTCAGCCAGTATCATATTGCCTGCGGAATCCTTGGAAACCCGCAGCGACTGGAGCAACGGAACGCCGTTCTGAAGCATCGTGCCGAGGATCCGGCAGAAACGGCAGACGGCCACCATGGTCGTGATCTTGCCCAGGACGGGCAGGCGCAACCGCAGCCGGTCGAACGTGCGTCGACCCTTTTCGGTCCGGATGTAGGATAGCCCGGCGAGCAGCAGGATCACCAACCCGCCCAGCATCACCAGCCCGTAAGTCTTCAAAGAATCCGATACGGCAAAGAGCGCAGCCGTCAGCATGGGGAGTTCGCCGCCGCGCTCAAGCACGGGTCGAATCTTCGGCACGACAAAAGACATGAGGAACGTCACGACGGCAATGCCCGCCAGCACCAGGATGGAGGGATAGATCATGGCGCCGACCAGCTTGTTGCGCAGTTCGTCCTGACGCTCGGTGAACTGGGAGACGCGGGCCAGCACGTCCTCCAGGAAGCCGCCCCGCTCCCCGGCTCGAATCATCGCCACATGCAGCTCAGGAAAGGCGTTCGGGTGCTTCGCCATGGCGTCGGCAAGCGTCTCGCCGCCGGCCACGTCGTCACGGACCTCGTTCAGGATCTCCGTGAGCAGTGGGTGGGACTTCTGGCGCGACAGCACGTCCAGGGCCCTCATCACGGGCACGCCCGCCTTCAGGAGGTCGGCAAACTGCCCGTAGCAGGTGGCGAGGATGCGAAGTTTGAGCTTGCGCCGTCGCCCTGGCAGGATGGACTTTGCCGCCTGCCCGCCCTCAACCAGCTCGATCGGGAAGAGCGCCCGCTCATCCAGCGACCGCAGCGCGGCCTGCTGGCTCTCGGCGGTCAATACGCCGGTGACCGTCTGGCCATCTACGGTTCGAGCCTGGTACGTGAAAGTCGGCATCGTTCAGCCTTTTTCCATTCGCCTTTGCCCATCGGCATTATGGGACCGATCAGCCAAGGGCTCATCGCAAGGCCCCCGCCCGCGACTGCCCCGCGGATGATGAGCCTGCGGGCCTTATCAATCCTTACCTATTGTGGCAAAATGCGTTACCATCAGAACATCGCTCGGAATCCGTTCCACCGAACGCAGGTTGCCGCCCTTCTCCTTCTACGCACGAGTAACAGCGCCGACGCAGGGACAGCGAGATGCCCCAGCACGGGGAAAAAACATAACGTACGATCGCGAAGGATCTTACAGGACGAACGAACAGGCCGATTACATCCCTGTGCAAGACGACGGCGGCTAAGCGTGTTTTCAGGGTTGTTTTGGGTCCGCTCCGTTTGAAGCATCATGCCTTGCTGACTCGGAGCACCTCTTCCGGTGTCGTCTTCCCTTCGCGGACCTTGCGCCAGCCGTCCTCCCGAAGGAGGGTCAGACCCTGCTTCCGGGCCTGGTCGAGGAGTTGGGTCGCCGAGGCCCGATTCACCACCAACTCGCGTATCTCGGGCGTGACAACCAGGAGTTCATAGATACCCATTCGCCCGGAGTAGCCGCTCTGGCGGCACTCGCGGCAGCCGCGGCCGCGCCAGAGCGTCTGCCCGGGCTGGATGTCGAAGTCGGCGGGTAGCGTGGCGGGATCCGGCTCGTACTCCTCCTTGCAGTGCTTGCAGATCGTCCGGACCAGTCGCTGAGCCAGCACGCCCTCGAGCGAGCTGGACACGAGGAACGGCTCGACGCCCATATCGAGAAGACGCGTGTTGGCGGTCACGGCGTCGTTTGTGTGCAGCGTGCTGAAGACGAGGTGACCGGTCAGCGAGGCGTTGATGGCGACCTCGGCCGTCTCCTTGTCGCGGATTTCGCCGACGAGGATGACATCGGGGTCGTGCCGGAGGAACGCGCGGAGGCCGCGGGCGAACGTCAACCCGATCTTCTCGCTAATCTGTACCTGGTTGACGCCGCGGAGGTAATACTCAATCGGATCCTCGAGCGTCAGGATCTTCAGCTCATCGGAGACGATCGAGTTGAGCGCCGCGTAAAGGGTCGTCGTCTTGCCGCTTCCGGTGGGCCCGGTCACCAGGATGATGCCGTGCGGGAGGTTGATCAGGTGATTGAAGGTCGCCAAGGTCTCGGGCGCCATGCCGAGGGTGTCGAGCGAATGCAGGACGGACTGCTTGTCCAGAATACGGATGACGACGCCTTCGCCGAAGGCCATGGGGATGACGGAGACGCGAAAGTCGATCTCTCGGTTCTGAACACGGGCCTTGAAACTCCCGTCCTGGGGAAGGCGTTTCTCGGCGATGTTCAGGTTCGCCATGATCTTGATTCGGCTGATGATCGCGGCCTGAAACCGGCGAATCTGCGCCGGCACGTTGGTCGTGTGCAGCACGCCGTCGATGCGATACCGGATGTGCAGGTCCTTCTCATACGGCTCAATATGGATATCGCTCGCGCGGTCGCGGATCGCCTCGCTCACGATGTCGTTGACGAGCTTGACGACCGTGGCCTCCTGGGCCATCTCCATCAGGTCGCCGTTCTCGTCCACCGAGTCGCTCAGCAGCTCCACGTTGTCTCCGTCGTCGGCCTCCTCGACCATCTCGTTGATCGTGGAGCCGCCCACGCCGAAGTAGCGCCGGATCACCTGCTGAATGTCCGCGTCGCTGGCCAGGACCGGCTTGACGGGCTGGCCGATCTCCATGCGGAGCTCGTCGAGGCCGTAGACATCAAACGGGTCGCTGGTCGCCACCCGCAGAAGCCCGTCGCCGTTGGGACGCAGCGGCACAAGCCCTCGCTTGTGGACCAGCTTGGACACCTTGCGCAGAAGTTCGACGTCGACCTCTTCCTCGTTGAGGTCGACAACCTTCATCGATAGTTGTTCGCCGAGGATCTCCAGGACCTCGCGCTCGCCCACAAAGTTCATCCGCACGAGGATTCGCTCAAGACGGTCGCCGGAACCTTTCCTCGCCGACAAGGCAGCCTGAAGCTGCTCGGGAGTGATCTTTCCCTTTTCGAGTAGGATCTCGCCTACGCTCACGGCAGCACCTGCGTTTCAAGTCGTTCGCGTCGCCGTGGCCCCCGGCGGGATGCCGCTCCCGCATCCTCGCCGCGGACGTACTCCATCCGGCAATCACTACCGTCTTATAGCCGGCCGCAAATAAGGCGGTTGCATTCCGGGTAGCATATTCCATGTCCAGCGGGTTGAAAGAAGCGGCAGCAACGACCGCCCGCTGTCCGGACCGGGCGTAATGCGCAATCATCTACTAAAACTGAGTTTAAAGCGATGATAGGACAAGGCTCTGCTAGATCGGCGCACATAAGCGACAATTAATATCGTGTATTGTTCACCGCTTGGTTTGGGGCCAATGCAAAGGGCAGTTGACCGTGGCAGCCTTGGCAGTCGCTGAATCGCCCCATCAGGTCGCGCAATCCCGGTGCATGATCGTCGCTCACGCCGTACAATGCGCCGGTGCCGGCCTTCACGAGCCGTGGGGGCACCTGGCCGACCCGGTTTGATTCGGTGCGGATATTGCCATGCAGAATCGCAGCGACGAGGGAAGCCCGGCCCCCACGCGTCGGCCGCCGCAGGATGACCGGCTGATACGGCTCGAACGAGACATCGCCGTCGCCGTGAGCGGCACCGGGAACCTGGCCGAGGCTCTGGAACACATCCTTTCCGGAGCCGTTCAACTCAGCGACATCGATTGCGGCGGGATCTATCTCGTCGATGAGGCGACCGGTGCCGTCGATCTGGCGTCGCACAAGGGGCTCTCCGAAGAGTTTATCGCGGCGGTCTCTCACCTCGGGCCGGACACCCGGCAGGTTCAATTGCTGAGGCGCGGGCAGCCGGCGTATTTCGGGCAGGAGGAACTTCATCGTGAGGACGATGAATGCCGGCGCGAAGGGCTTCGCTCCCTGGCGATGATCCCGGTGAAGCACGAGGGGCGCATCATTGCGGCGCTGAACCTTGCATCGAGGAGCCGCGACGAGATCCTCGCCGAGTCGCGCACAAGCCTGGAGACCATAGCCGCCCACCTGGGAGGGGCGATTGCCCGGCTTCGGGCCGAGGAGGCCCTACGCGCGGCCCGCGCGGACCTCGAACGGCGCGTAAACGATCGCACCGCGGAACTGGCCGCCGCCAATGCGCAGCTCCGGGAGGAGGCCGCGCGGCGGCGCATCCTATCGCTGGCCGTGGAGCAAGCAACCGAAGGGATCGCGATCGCCGCAATCGACGGCACGGTTCGTTTTGCCAACGACGCCTTCGCCCGGATGCACGGCTACGCGGCGGAGGAGGTCATCGGCAAGCACCTGTCGGTGTTTCATCGCCCGGAACAGATGCCGGACGTCGAGCGGATCCACGCACAGATTCTGGCCACAGGCACGTTCAGCGGAGAGGTATGGCACGCCCGGCGAGACGGGACGGCCTTTCCCACGCTCATGCGGAACGCGCTGCTGCGGGACGAAGGCGGACAGGCCATCGGGGTCATCGCCACGGCGGTGGACATCACCGAACAGAAGCGGGCGGAGGAGGCACTTCGCGAAAGCGAGCAGCGATACCGCCAACTGGCGGATCATCTCGAAGATGTATTCTGGCTCACGGACGCCTCGGCAAACCGGGCGCTCTACGTAAGCCCGGCCTACGAACGAATCTGGGGGCGGAGCTGTGCGAGCCTTCTGGAGGACATCACCTCGTGGGTCGAGTCGATCCATCCGGAGGACCGCGCGGCCGCCGTCTCCGCAATCTTCTCACGCGCACCCGCCGAGCCGATCGATATCGAGTATCGAATCATCCGGCCCGACGGCGACGTGCGATGGATCCGCGATCGCAGCGTGCCGATCCGCGACGACGCGGGCGTCACGTTTCGCATCGCGGGAATCGCCACCGACATCACGGCGGACAAGCAGCTCCAGGCCGACCTGGCCGCAAGCCAGCGGACGCTGTCGACGCTGATGAGCAACCTGCCGGGGATGGTCTACCGCTGCCGCAACGACGCGGCGTGGACGATGGAGTTCGTGAGCGAGGGTTGTTTCGATCTGACCGGTTTCCACCCCGACGACCTGATCGGCAACCGCGAGATCTCGTACGCGGAGGTGATCCACCCCGACGACCGCCGTGCCGTGGCGGACGCGGTGGCGGCGGCGGTGCGGGCGCGGGAGGCGTTCCGGCTGGAGTATCGCATCGTCACCGCGCTGGGCGAACCGAGGTGGGTGTGGGAGCAGGGGCGGGCCGCGTACGGCCCGGGCGGCGACGTCCTCGCGCTGGAGGGCCTGATCGTCGACATCACCGACCGCAAACGCGCCGAGGAGGAACTGGAGGCCAGCCGGGAGTCGGAGCGACGGTTGCGGCATCTGCTCGCGCAGCTGCTTCACATCGGAAACGCGCTTTCGCAGTGCGAGTCGCTCACGGAACTCTGCCGGCAGGCCGTGGAGCTCGGCCGCAGCCGGCTGGGGTACGACCGGCTCGGCCTCTGGTGGCTCACGGACGAGCCGGGCGTGCTGCGCGGCTCGTTCGGCACCGACGAGGCCGGGGCCGTGCGCGACGAACGCAACCGCACCATCGCCGTGAGCGAGTCGACGCGCGATCTCCTGGCGCGGCAGGAGCCCGGCCTGGTGCTTCAGAGCGAGGATCGCCCGATCACCGACGACCGCGGACGTCCGGTCGGGCAGGGAACGCTGCTGCGAACGATCATCTGGGACGGACGGCAGGTTCGGGGCATTCTGTTCGCCGACAACCTGCTGCGCGGCGAACCGTTCACGAGGATGCATCAAGAGTTGCTGGCGCTGTTCGCATCCACGATCGGCCACCTGGCGGCCCGCAGAGCCGCCGAGGACGCGCTGCGCGAGAGCGAAGAGCGATACCGCACGCTTGCGGAGTCCGCGCAGGACCTGATCTTCATCATCGGCCGGGACGACCGCGTCGAGTACGTGAATCGGTTCGCGGCGGAGCGGATCGGCCGCACGCCGGAGGACCTGATCGGCCAACCGCGGGCGACGCTGTTCCCGCCGTCCGTTTCTGAAGGGCAGGCGCGGGACCTTCAAGAGGTGTTCGACACCGGCCGGGCCGTATCGCGCGAAAGCACGATCCCCACGCCCCACGGCCCCCTCTGGATCAACACGCAACTGGTCCCGCTGCGGCGCTCGCCGGGCGACGAGGTCGCGGCGGTTCTGGGCATTTCGCGGGACATCACGGCGAGCAAGCAGGCCGAAGAGGCGTTGCGCGAGAGCGAGGCACGGTTCCGGATGGTGACGGAGAGCACGCTGGCCGGCGTTTACGTCGTCCAGGATGGGCGCTTCCGTTACGTCAACCCGGCGCTGGCGGCGGCGTTCGGTTACGCAGCGGACGAGATCATCGATCGGCTCGGCCCGATCGACCTGACGCACCCGGACGACCGGCCGCTGGTGGCCGAACAGATTCGGCGCCGCCTGGACAACGAGGTGGAAACGGCACGCTACTCGGTCCGCGGGCTCCGCAAGGACGGCTCGGTGATCCACATCGATATCCTCGGCGTAACCGTTCACGCCTGTCGGTCAGATTCGCTTATCCAGCGGTGTCGGCAGGT
>CAZTVU010000198.1:0-9314 GCA_964617025.1 uncultured Planctomycetales bacterium
GACCGAGAATGGAAGTGACAATCGCGAGTCGGCCGCCGGCCGCATCAGCCGGCGCGGGTTCCTCGGCGGCCTGGGCCTCACGACGGCGATCGGCCGGGCGGGCATTGCGGCGGGTGTCGCCGGACGAGCGGGAGAGAATTCGCCGACGCAACGGTCCGCCCTGCGCCCGGGCGTGCCCCTGCGGGTCAGGCCGGTGCTGGTCTATGCCGTCGCCCAGCCCCGCGAGAAGACGAGTTGGCGGTCGTACGGCGGCCTGAAGTCGATGGAGGACGTGCGGGCCGAAGTCGTGCGGATCAATGGGGAGCTGAAGTGCCTCGTCGCCCAGGCCGAGTTTCCGCTGGACGTCCAGGAGGCGGCTCTGGTCGGCACCTCGGAGGAGGCGAATGCGGCCGCCGCCGCCGAGTGCGATGTGCTGCTGGTGTACGCCTCCGGCGGCGCTCAGGAATGGCTCGAGCGCCTCGCGGCATCGAAGAAGCCCAACGTGCTCTTCGTCCGGCATAAGTCCGGCCCGGTCTACCTCTGGTACGAGATTGCTCACTGGCGCCTTCTGCGCAAGAGCGAGGACGAGGTGAAGGAGCCCAATCTGGGCGTCGACGACATCGTCGTTGACGACTATGGCGAGGTCCTCTGGCGGCTGCGGGCGCTCTATGGTTGGAAGAATACCCGCGGCACGCGGTCCGTCGCCCTCGGCGGGCTGCAGGCCTACAGCGTGCCCGGCCAGCAGCGCGGCCCGGCGTACGCCAGGGATGTGTGGGGCTTCGACCTCCGCTCCGTGCCCGACGCCGAGATCGCCGAGCGGCTCCGGAAGGCCCGCGCCGATGACGCGGTTGTGAAGGCCGCCGAGCGCCAGGCGGACGATCTGCTCGCCCAGCCCAACGTCAGACTGCGGACCGAGCGGCGATTCGTCGTCCACTCGTTTCTCGCGCTGCGGGTCTTCCGCGATATCCTCGAGGAGACCGGCGCCGCCAACCTCGGCGTCGCCAACTGCATGGGCTCGCTGATCGCCCTGCTCGACACGCCGCCGTGCCTCGTGCTCAGCCTGCTCAACGACGAGGCTCGACACGCCGCCGTGCCTCGTGCTCAGCCTGCTCAACGACGAGGGCTACACCGCGTTCTGCCACACCGACTACACGCACACGCCTCCGGGCGTCCTGTTGCGCTGGATCTCCGGCAAGCCGTCGTTCGTCTGCAACTCGCACTTTCCGCACGGCGGCATCGTTACGCTCGCGCACTGCGCCGCCCCGCGCCGGATGGATGGCCGTGAGTACGAGCCCGCCGAGATCATGACCCACTTTGAGTCGGACTACGGCGCTGCCACGAAGGTCACCTACCGCCAGGGGCAGGTCACGACCAACATCATCCCGAACCTCCGCTGCACGAAGTGGTTCGGGTTCCGCGGCCGGATCCTCGACAGCCCGGCGTACGACATGTGCCGATCGCAAATGGATGTGCGGATCGACGGCGACTGGCGGCGGCTGCTTCGCGACATGGAGGGCTTCCACACGATCGTGTGCTACGGCGACTACCTTCGCGAGGTCGGCTACGTGCTGCGGCGGACGGGGATCGAGTGGATCAACGTCAGCGCCGAGGCGTAAACCGGTGCGCTCGCGCGCGTTACAACGTGCCGCGATCGGTGTTACCCTGTCGGCGGTATGAGCGTGATCCGACATGGCCTGTGCCGGACAACAGAGCCCGGCGGTTCGGCCCGTGGTGCCGGCTGCCACCGGCGTGCGCTTACGATGTCTCGCCGCCTTCTTCTCGCAATACGGGTCGTCAAGACGGACCGCGACGGAGCGATGCATGCCTGATACCTACGCGCTGGAATTGAGGCTCTCGGGCCGTCGGTGTGTCGTCATCGGCGGGGGCGCGGTCGCCGCTCGCAAGGTGCGGGCCCTGGTGCGGGCCGGCGCCGAGGTGCATGTGGTCGCCCCGCGGATTGATCCCGCCATTCGCGACACGCCCGGCGTGTACTGCCACGAGCAGCGCTACACTCCGGACACGCTTTCGGGCGCCACGCTCGTCTTCGCATGCGCGGATGATCCCGCCGTCAACGGCCGGGCAGCCCGCGATGCCCGAGCGGCCGGGGCATGGGTCAACGTCGCCGACGACCCCGCCGCGTGCGACTTCTTCGTGCCGGCCTCGCTGGAGCGCGGCGACCTCCGCATCACGGTCAGCACCGCCGGAGCCAGCCCGCAACTGGCGGCGACCATCCGCAAACGCCTCGAATCGCTCTTCGGGCCCGAGCACGCTATACTCGTGGACGAGCTGCGTCGCGCGCGGGCGATCGTGCAGGAGAGAGTTGCCGATGCCGAGGCCCGGCGGGCGATCTTCGAGGCGCTGTGCACCGAGAGCTCCACCCGGCGCCTCGCCGAGCAGGGCGTGGACGCCTGGCGGGCGTGGCTCGAGGAGTTGCTTCGTCGCTGATTCCGGCATGTGGTGGAAGTATCTCATTGCGGTGTGCGGCACGATCGGGCTGGCGGGGGCGGCGTTGCTCGCCGGCAGGCACGTCGTGCGGCGCGGGAAACCCGCAGGGCCGGCGGTCCTGTTCGTCGTGCCGGCCGTGCTCGTCGTGAACGGCGGGGCCCTTGCCGCGATGATCGCCGCGGACGGTGTGACGGACGCGTTGCGCGAGAGCTTCGCCGCGGGGCTTCTGTTGGCGAGCCTGATCGCGATGATCTCGTTCTTCGGACGTCGTTCTCCGGCACTGCGCGGACTTGACGCGGTATTGCTCCTGCTGGCTGCGGTCGTTCAGTTCGGGGCGACGTTCCAGATCGGCCGCCCCGGCGTGGCCGTCGACTACAAGCCGTGGTTCGTCAGCCACCAGGTCGCGTTTGTGCTCGGGGCCGCCTGCTTTGCCGCCGCGGGCGCGGCCGGCGCGGTATACCTGTTCATTACGGAACTGCTGCGGCGAAAACGTCGGCTGGCGCTGCTGGGCCGACTGCCGCCGCTGGAATCGCTTGAGCGGTTCGGGCGGTGGATGCTCGTGTTGGGTTTTCCGGCGCTCAGCTACGGCGTGCTGACGGGATTCTGTTATCTGTCGCGCCAGCCGAACCGAAGCGAGTGGCTGCGGGATCCGTTCATCCTGGTCACGCTCCTGCTGTGGGCGGTGTATGCCGTCGCCGTTTTTGCCGTCTGGTTTCTGCCGCGGATGCGCGGCCGGCGCGGCGCGACGCTGGCCACGGTGGGCCTGGGGATCCTGATCATCGTGTTCGTGGTGATGGGACACGTCTCGACCCTGCACCGATGAGAACGTTTGTCATAGGCTGCAACCATCGCACGGCGCCGCTTGAGGTGCGTGAGCGGCTCGCGTTCGACGCGTCCGCCGCCGCGAACGCCCTGCGGGAGCTGCGGCAGCGCTTCGTTTGTGCGGAGGGCGTCCTGCTCTCGACCTGCAACCGCACGGAGCTTTACCTGACGCGGCCGATGCACGGCCATCCTCGCATCGAGGAGGCCGTGGCGTTCCTCGCGGCGTCGCGCGGAATCGGCGTGCACGAGTTCGGGCACAGTGTTTACCACTACGAGGACGCCGAGGCCCTGCGGCACCTGTTTCGCGTGGCGTGCTCGATCGACTCGATGGTTCTGGGGGAATCGCAGATCCTTGCGCAGGTGAAGGCTGCGTGGATGCTGGCCCGCGACGTGGGCACGGCCGGCCGCACGCTCGATGCGGTCTTTCAGCGGGCGATTGCGGTCGCCAAGGACGTGCATACGCGAACCGACCTCTCGGTCGGCAGGACGAGCGTGGGCGGCACGGCCATCGACTTCGCGAGGCAGATCTTTTCTCGCTTTGACGACAAGACCGTGCTGCTGATCGGCGCCGGCGAGATGGGCGAGGCGACGCTCCAGCATCTTTTGGAGATGAAGCCGCAGCGCGTCCTGCTGGCCAACCGGACGCCGGCGCGGGCCGAGGGCGTGCTCGAGCGGATCGTTCGTCCCTCGGGCGTGCGCGGCGAGGTGGTGGCCTTCGACCGCCTGCCGGACCACTTGGTGGCGGCCGACATCGTCATCAGCACGACCGGGGCCCCCGAGCCGATTGTGCGGCGCGGGCCTCTCGAGGACCTTCCCGAACGCCGGCGCTACCGGCCACTCCTGATGATCGACATCGCCGTCCCCCGGGACATCGAACCGGAGGTGGGGGGGCTTGAGAATGTCTTCGTCTACAACATCGACGACCTGCAATCCGTGGCGGATGCCAACGTGGCGGCGAGGCAGAAGGAGATCGCCCGGTGCCACGAGATCATCGAGGGGCACGTGCAGGAGTTCGCCGCCTGGCAGCGAAGCCGCGACGTCGGTCCGACGATCGCGGCCCTCCAGAAGCGATTCGCCGAGATCGGTCGCCAGGAGCTCGACTGGGCCCTGCCCAAGCTGTCGCAGGCCTCGGGGCACGACCGCCAGGTGCTCGAGCAGATGCTGCACCGGGTCATGCAGAAGATCCTGCACGGCCCGACCACGTTCCTCCGCGAAAGGGCGGCCGGCGGCCACGTCGGCAACTACGTCGACGTTCTTCGCACGCTGTTCGGCGTGCGCGACGACGACTGACTCCGCGACGGGGCCGGTGCATGCAGCCTATCGTGCCGGCCTGGCCGGCGGCGGGAGCAGCAGGCGGTCTTCGCCGGAATCCACGAATGCCACGAAGGGACGAAGGGCGCCGCCGTCGCCGGAGAGTGTGCATGGACGGGCCATGTCGGCGATTCCGATCTGCTCGACGCGGTCGTTCGCGTGAAACTCGATGCAACACAACCGGGTCAGATCGCCGCGATCGTCTATCGCCGCAGCGCGGAGCGCCGGCGGCACTGAGCCGCGGAAGGGGAACAACACAAGCGTAATGCGGGCCGGCAACTCAATGTCGGCGGAGAGCGTCAGCAGCGGTGCCGGCTCCAGCCTGAGATACATCGGCGAATACCAGCCGCGATGCGGATTCGTTTCGCCGGAGTGGATCTCGACACGCGGCGCAGTCGGCCAGACCCAGAGGACGGCCAGGTTCGCGTCGTCGTGGCCTGTGACGGCAATTCCCTGTCGGAAACGGATCGTGCCCCAGTCGATCTGCGGAAGCCGGGCTCGCATGCTTGCGACGCCGTCTGAATCGACCCTGTCCTGTCGTGTTCGGAGCGTGCCGGGAGTGAACTGAAAGTTCTGCTCGATGTGGTGCCGGCCGGTGCCCGTCAGTACGTCGGAGATGACCCAGTACTCGCGGTTGACGAACAGGACGTCGCGACGATGGGCGACGCTCGCGGCCTTCGGTGAGTCGTACCCGGCCGTGTAATGCCCGACCGCCATTGCAAGCCGATCGTTCGCGGCGAATCGCGCGACAAGGGGTTGCTCGCCGCGCCAAGTCTCAGGACGTTTGCGTCGGATCTGTTGGCTGCCATCGACCATGATCGTTGCGTGGGACCGCGTGCCGATGAAGTAGTCGCGCAGCGGCCCGTTCACGTACGTGTATCGGCCCGGGTCCCCGATGAAGCTCCGCCCGAACGCGGACACATCCACCGCGAGAGCGTCCTCATGCTGGTGGCCGGTGCCGAACGGGCCGGCGTCGAAGATCAGGCAGCGGGCGTCGGCCCGCCACGAGTCGCGGAAGACGGCCAGCCCGCTGTGCGGGAACAGGCGGCAGGTCGGCGGAGCCGTGCCCTCGTTTCCTCGCGAGAGGGCGTACTTCGCCTCCGGCAGGTCGAGCGTCCGCGCGAGGTAGCCGAACAGCGGTGTCAGGTCGATGGCGTCGCCGTCGTTGATCATGGCGAGCCGCAGGTCCGGCTTGAGCGTCAGGATCGAGTAGTTTGCCGCGCGCCGCAGGGCCTCGGTCAGCTCCGGGGGGGCGGTTCGGCCTCGCTGCCGGGCCAGGTCGAGCAGCCGCGCGAGCGTGTGGACCACCACCGCGCCGTAGTGTGTGGTCAGCTCCTCCTGCGAACCGTCCGGGTAGAGCTGGCGGGCCGTATCGATCCTGCAGACCTCGAACGCGCCGGCAAGCCACCGGTCGGCGTCGCGGAACTCGGGGAACGTCAGCGACACCGTACCGATCCCGCACTGCTCCATGAATCCCCAGTTGCCCCGGCCGGGCCCGCTGTGCGCGATCAGGTACTCGGTCTGCTCGCGGAGCGACGCGAGGATCGCGATCAGTTCGTCCGGCCGGATCACACGCTCCGCGGCAAACCGGTCGATGAACCGTGACCACTCGATCAGCCGCAGGCCGATCTCCAGCGTCCGCCACGAACCCCACGAATCCTTTGCCCTTGAGACCGGGTTTTTGCGGATCCAGTCGAAGATCATCGCCACTCCGTGCCGTGGGTACTTCGTGTCCCGGGTCCGGTCGTATTCATCCTCCAGGCACCGTAGCCAGAAGAACCGGTTCACCCACCAGGTGATTTCCCGGTCGCCGCGGCCGAACGTGCCGTTCCAGTCGAAATCCCTGCCGAACGGCACGTATTCCGCGAGGAATGCAAACTCGTTGCGTAGCACGCGCTGCGGTTCGTCGCGGACGTACGACCCGCCGGACTGCGCGTTGTCGATCGCCTGCAGGAGCAACTCGGGCGCGAACCGCAGCCGCGGCCTTCGTGCGAAGTGGTCGGCCAGCGCCTCCTCCGCCCGCCGGGAATCGCCCTGTCGCACGGCCGTCCGAAATGCTGGATCGGGGACGTCCAACCACGAAGAGGCCGGCTGCGTCGCCGCAGTGGTTGTTGCCGGAACGGCCGACCACGCGGGCGCGAACACCCCGGTCGCGATCGACAGGAATGCCGCTGCGATAAGGTGCAACGGAGGCCGAGCCTCCCGTCCGTCGTCCTCACCCGTCCTTGCGGCGTCCAAAGCGGCGCCCTCCGGGTTGATTGCCGGGCCGCGGTTCGTGTGCGGTCGAGCGCGACCTACGACTGCCATGCGACCAGTTCATCCCGCGTCGTCAGGAACCGGGCGCAGGGCTTTTCGTCGGCCCAGTTCACCTCGCCGAACCGGATGTAGCCGCCGCTGAACGTGGCCAGCAGCGACCGGTCACCGCGATCCTTGACGACCTCGATGCCGCCGGCGTTCTTCCAGAACGGCCGCCGCTTTGCGAAGTCGAACCGGTCGATCCGGTCGCTGGTCCAGACCCAGTTGCGTTCGTCGTCGCCCTGCGTCTTGGCGTGCGCGAAGAGATACCAGGCCTCGCCCCGGCGGAGCAGGTGCGCGGACTCGATGCTGCCCTGTCGATGCCCGCCGGCCAGCCGCGGCTCATAGCCCGACGCCAGGCCGACGAGGATCGGACCGTGGTCGTCCCATGTACGGAGATCGCGGGTGCTGCACAGCGCGATGCACGTCGCCCCCTCCTTCGTATTGGCCGTGTAGGCCATCCAGATGCGGCCGTCGTGCCGCACGAGGTGGGGGTCGCGGCAACTGCAGATGCCGTCCGCCCGCCAGAATGACCACGGACGGCCCGTCGCCGGCGAGATCGGGTTGCTGTCCCATCGCTTCCACTCAAACATGTCGCGGCTGCTGGCCAGCCCGATGTTCTGCGACAGGTGCCGGTTGAGGCCGGTGTACGCCATGATGTACTCGTCGTCGTGCTTGAGCACGAAGGGCGCCCAGACGTGGGCCTCCTCCCACGTGCCCGGTCGCACGAGCATCACGGGGTCGTGCACCTCCCAGTCGAAGTAGTTCGCCGTCGACGCGTGGCCGAAGAAGATCTCGTGACCGGGGTAGAAGGGGGTACCCTCCTGGAGCCGCCGCTCGATGTAGAAAAAGTGGTACCGCTTCTCGTGCTCGATGACGGCGAAGTCCGCGACCATTCCGCCGACGGGGCGGAAGCCCTTTTCGAGGATGTCGATCTTCGGATGGCGGTAATGCTCGAATCGCATCCGCGCAAGCGTTTCTTCGAAGTCGATGATCGTCATCGGCTTTGCCGGCTGCGACTCCCGCGCCGCCGAGCGGGCGGCCGATACGCCGCCGACGATTGCCGCGCCGGTTAGCTTCAGAACGTCGCGTCGTGTATGCGAAAAGGGTTCTCGCGTCGCCATCGATCGATCTCCCTGCAATGAGCATTTCCGGCATTCGGCGTCCGCCGGGCACTTCGACGGCGCAGGACGCTACCTGTCCTCGATCATCGCTGCCGCCGTCGGCTTCCGGTTCGCTGCTCCTCGAGCTCTTCAGCCGGAGGGCTGTTCCTGCGGATGTAGTTCACCAGCTCGTCGAGCTGCGCATACGCCAGCCCAATGCAGGCGTCGGCGCAGCCGTAGTAGACCGCCAGCCGCCCCGTCTTTTCATCCAGGACGGCGGCGTTGGGAAAGACCACGTTCGGCACGTCGCCCGTCCGCTCATACGGCTCCGTCGGTGCCAGCAGGTACGTGCGGCTGCGGTAGCGCACCCGCCACGGCTCGTCGCGGTCCAGGATCGCGCCGCCGGCGCAGTACACGTAGCCCGAACACGTCTGCCGGACCCCGTGGTAGATCAGCAGCCACCCCTCGTCGATCTCCAGCGGGTACGGTCCGGGCCCGACCTTCAGCGACTCCCACCCGGGCAGCCGCCCGAAAACGAACCGCTGCCGGCCCCAGTGCACCAGATCGGGGCTGGTGCAGTAGAAGATGTCGCCGAACGCGGTGTGGTGCATGTCGCTCGGCCGGTGCAGCATCGCGTACCGGCCGTTGATCTTCCGCGGAAAGAGCACCCCGTTGCGGTTATACGGTGCGGTGATGTTTTCGAGCTGCTCGAACGTGCGGAAGTCCGTGGTGACGGCCAGCCCGATCGTCGGCCCGTGGTACTTGTTGCACCAGGTGACGTAATATCTGCCCTCGAGCGGGATGACTCGCGGGTCGTAGCCCCGCCCGTGCGTCGCGATCTCGGACTCGGCGCATTTCATGTCGATGCGCTGCGGCTCGATCTGCCACCGGATGCCGTCCGGGCTGCGGCCGACGTGCAGGTTTGACCGGAGCTCCTGATCGTCGATCCGGAAAACCCCCGCGTACCCGTCGCCGAACCGCACGACCGCACTGTTGAAGATCGTGTTCGCGCCCGGCACGGCATCCGGCCGGACGATCGGATTGCCCTCATATCGCCGAAGAACGGTCTCGTTCGCCATCCATCGCTCCCGTGAGTCTGCCGGGCAGCCGCCCCGTGTTTGAGAATGTAGAGCCTACAGGACGCTACGCGAGCCCGCAACCGGCTCGCGCACGGAGATCGACGGACGGGCAGTGGGTCGCCGCGTCACGCGGCGTGATGCGGTATTCGACGTCGAGGACGTGCACGGCACCGCTCAGGCGGGCGGCGCGGGCAACGACATCCTGCACGAGGACGACCCGGTCGCCGATCCGGAAATCGTGGCCGGCCGCTAGGGCCGCGCAGACCGGGCCGCCGCGGGC
>CAZTVU010000199.1:0-9294 GCA_964617025.1 uncultured Planctomycetales bacterium
GCCGCACGTGTTGTTTCGCTTTTCCGGTTTCTCGCTTTTTCGCTTTTCCGTCGTTGCGTTATACAACGACAGCGTGTATTGGTCTCAGTCCGCCGGCTTTGTATCATAGGTCGCGTCCGGCCGCGTGAACAGCTTCGGAGCCGCCGAATGTCCAGCCGAACGACGCACCATCCGTTTGCGACCGCGTCGTCCCACCGCCGCCGCGTCCCGGAGGCGGTCGCCCGAATCCCCTTTGTGGGTGACACCCCCCGATTCCTTGTTCGTCCGACAAGCTTTTCCGAAGGGGATCCGGTCGCGTCCGTGCGCTCCCGGGTATCCGCTTCACGTCATCCACCGTCCGTCGGCGCTTATGGACTGCGGTGGCGACGCCACCGCTTTGGCTCGGACGGTCTGCCGCACGCCGGCGCGTCCTGGCGCGCCCCAGGGAAAGCGGCGGCAAGGCCGCCGCAGTCCAAAACGCGCGGGCCGGGACGTATGAGAGGGGCGGGGCGGCCGCTGCCCGTGTCGAGGTGGGTATAGATTCTTCCGTCGCAACTTCTGCGCAGCGTGCGCAGAAGTTTTGGTTGCGGCCGAAGGCCGCGTTAGGGTCTTCCAATGCAGCCGGCAAGCAAACCGCGCGCATCTTCGGGTAGCGACCAAAGGCTGCCCTGGGCTTTTTCGCTTTTTCGCTTTTCCGCTTTTCCTCCGCTGTCTTGCGCGGCGACGGTGGCGATCTGCCTTTGCCTGGTCGCTGCGACGGGTCGGGCGGCGCCCGCCGGCGACAGCGGGCTTGTCTGTACGACGGACCCCGTCACGCGATACGTACACATCACCTACCGCGTCCCCGCGGATGCACCCGAGGAGGTGGTGGTGATCAGCTCCTGGTCGCCGCCCGAGAAGGCCGACTGGCGGCCGGCGCGGGTGACGCCGTTCATCTCCGAGACGGCCCTGACACTCGCCCGGGACGACGACTGGCGCGCGTGGGTCGGCCGGGGCCGCATCATCGAGCGCCGCGCCGCCGGGCTCGAGCGCACCGTGGTCTTCAACCCCTATCCTGACGCACAGCCGAACGGCGTGGTCGACGCCGACTTCCGCATCGAGGTGAACTCATTGGACGGCAGGCCCCTCGCCGCCGCGCAGGCCCGCGTGAAGGCCGACAACCGCGACGTCGTCTACATCGAAGACTGGTCGCAGGTGTTCCAGCGAGACGTCCTCGTCGCGACGGCGGCGCCCGCGGGACGCCGGTGGACCTGGCGCACGGGGCTGGACGCAGCGGCAGGGGCGTCGCTGGGCAACGCCCTGTACGGCGAGTCGCCCCCGGACCACCCGCTGCAGCCGCTGTCGTATCCGCTGGATCTTCGGGGCCATTATGCCCTGTTTGTGTGCACGAGCGAGCGGGCGGGCATCCGCCTGCGGCTGACCGGCGACGAGCGGTCCGACACGATCGGCTCGCGCCGGCCGCACGAGGAGGTGCTGTGGCGATGGACCCTCATGGACCGCCAGCACCTCGTCCTTCGTCAGCCGCACACCTACACCGGCTACGCCTCGGCCCAGATCGACTACGTCAAACTTGTGCCGCTGCCGCCGCCGCTCGTCGGTTCGTTGGATGCCCGGTACGGCGGAGAACCCGATAAGCTGGTCGCCGGCTACTGGGAGCCGTACTCCTGGGCGTTTGTCGAGGACGTCCGCGAGACGCTCCAGCACCGCGAGCCGCTCATCGCCTTTCAGGAGGCGCGGGTCGGCCTGCTCGACATCCAGATCGGCCGCTTCGGCGACAAGGTCGTCTACGAATCCCGCCGGACCGACCCGCTCGTCTACGGCACGTTCGGCGATCCCGTCGAGGGCAACGCCCGGCCGGAAACGAACAACGTCGGTCGCATGCAGCAGTACACGAATACGCTCGAAGCGGAGCTCCGGTACGCCCGCGACCTGGGCCTGCGTGCCCACGCGAACTTCGGCGCCGGCGCCTGCTACGTCGGCACGCCGCTCCAGGGCGACGTCACCAAGAAGCACCCCGAGTGGGAGCGGAGCAACACGCTGCGGTTCGAAATCCCCGAGGTCCGCGAATACGCGCTGAGCCTCTACCGCGAGGCGCTCGAAATCGGCGCCGACGGCATCTCGATCGATTTTTGCCGATACCCCGAGGGCGTCGACACCGCCGAGACCGCCAACACGCTTCTCCGTGAGCTCCGACGGCTGGCCGACGAGTTCGCAAAGGTCCGCGGTTCGCCCGTGCCGGTCCTCATCCGCTTTCCCGGCACCGGCGTCCGCCTGCATGATCGCTTCGACTATCCGACCTGGGTCCGCGAGGGCCTCGTCGATTACCTCTGCCCGAGCAACATCCAGGGCCGGCACCTGCACATCGACGTCGCGCCGTATCTCCGGGCCGTCCGCGGCACCCGCACCAGGCTCCTCCCGTGCGTGGATGGTCTGGGCTGGGGCCTGCCGATGCCGGGGCCGTTCCTTTGGCGCGTGGCGCACCTCTATCGGGCCGGCGTCGACGGCGTGTACGTCTATCAGGCCGACGGGCGGATCCTCGGTCGGCCCGAGGACCGGCGATGCGTGCGGCTGCTGGCCGCCGGCCGGGCCGTGGAGCAGTGGTGGGAGGAGGACCGGCGCGAGCGGCCACGCCGCAGCAAGGGCGTATACCTCTCGCGGCCGGAGGCGCCCGGCGGGGCGTATCACGGCTGGGAGCGGCTTCGCGTCTGGACCGAGGGCGTGGAGATGGGCGCTGTCGAACTGTACCTGGACGACAAGCTCGTCAGCCGGCACGAGACGCCGCCGTACCTGCTGGGGACCGAGGAGTATGCCTCGGACGCCGTGATCCCCGACGGCGAACACCGCCTGCGGGTCCGCGCCAGGGACGGCGACGGCTGGCTCGAGCAGACGTTCACCATTCGTGGGGCGCGATAGCGCTGCACGGCCGGCCGGCCGTCCGCGGCATGTCAGCGACCGCAAGCGAGGAATGCCATGTCGCCGCAACGGTCCGTTCTCGGCCTCGGGACGCCGGCGGTCCTGCTCGCTGCCCTGTCGCTGTCCGTCGGGTGGGGCATCCGCGGCAACTTCGGCCACGAGTACGGCGCGATGATCCCCGGCGCACTGGCCGCGATGGCGGTCTGCCTCCTGTCGGGCCGGGCCGACTGGTGGCGGCGGGCGCCGCACTTCGCCTTCTTCGGCGCGGTCGGCTGGTCGTTCGGCGGCTCCATGTCGTACGGTCACGTGCTCGGATATGCGCACTCGGGGGTCCTGTCGTCCGTACTCTACGGCTTCGCGTGCCTGTTCGTGATCGGATTCCTGTGGGGGGCCGTCGGCGGCGCCGCGACCGCGATGCCGGCGTGTCTCAGTCGGGAGCGGCTCACCGAGTTTTACGCCCCGTTGCTGGTCGTCTTCGCCGCCTGGGGGGTCCAGGACGTGGTGGTCGAGCGCGTCTTCGCCGTTCCGTCCGATCTTCGCCAGGAAAGCCCGCTCTACTGGTACGACACCGACTGGCTCGCCGCCCTGCTGGCCGTCGTCGCCGTGCTGCTGCCGGCGGTCGTCCGCCGAAGGCTGTGCGGGGCCTCGCGACTCATCCTCTGCATGGCGATCGGCTGGTGGCTCGGCTTCCTGGTCCTGGTGAACGTCCTTCATGTGCGGATGACCCCGCCCCGCGGCGACAACTGGGCCGGGATGCTCGGCATGACCGCCGCCATGCTGGCTTTCTTCATCCGCGGCGGGTTCGCGCCCGTCGCCCGGGCGGCGCTCGTGTCCGCGTTTGTCGGGGGCTTCGGGTTCTCGACGGCCACCTGCATCAAGATCGTCGCGATGAAGAGCGGCCTGCACACCAACTGGCACAGCGTCATGGAGCAGACGTACGGCTTCATCAACGGGCTCGGCATCGCGGCGGCGATGGGCTCGTTGGCCCTGCGACAGCCGCGCGTCGTCGACGAGCCGCCGATACGCCGCTGGACGGATGCCTTCGCCGTCTTCTTCGTGCTGATCGGCATCACCTACATCAATCTCAGCAAGAACCCCGAGGAGTGGGTCAAGGCCCCTGCGGTTGCGGACGCATGGTACGGGCTGCATCCGAAGGCCTGGTTCGACCTGGGCTATCTCCTGCTGGCGGCCGCGGCGGCGGTGCTGCTTGCCCGCCACGTACGCCGTCCGCTGCCGCTGGTCCCGGCTTCATGGCTGGGAAAGGGCCAGTGGCTGTATCTCGTGTTCCTCTGGTGGGTGGTCGTCGGCAACTTCGAGCGGACGCTGCCGACCTTTCAGCCCCAGCGGCTCATCACCGAGGGCGTGATCTACGTCAACGCGATTCTGTGCACGCTCCTGCTGCTGCTGGGTTCGCGAGAACACGCCGTCGCACCCGCGTCGATCCCCGGCGTGCCGCTCGGCCACGACCGCACGTCAGCGGGCTCCCTTGGTCGGCTGACGATGGTCGGCCTGATCGCGACGCCGATCGCCGTCGTCGCGCAGACGGCCGTGGTGCGCATGGTCTGGGGTGATACGCCGGCCCAGCCCGGCCCGATCCACATCCGCTTCGGCCCCCGGGCCACCGCCACCGACCAGCGACCCCCGCCGCACAAACCCCACCCGTGATCAAGGTGTCAGGATGACTTTTCCGGCCCCGAAACCCCCGGCCGCCCGGCGCGCGGCACATGGGCATCGGCCCCCGGGCGGCTCCTGCGCTTGACAGACGCCGCGCGCTGAGTGCAACCTTGCTTGCGCCTTGTCGCGAGCGAATCGCCCGCACGGAGTCAGCGACCATGCACAGACGTTCACGAAGCCTTGCCGACATCCTCGGCGCAATTGCCGCAGTCACCGCATCCCTCGCCGGCCCCGGCCGCGCCGCATGGGCGTTCAACCCGCCTGTGGATTCCGCCGGGCCGCTGACGGTTCGGATCGACGGCCCCACGGAGGTGACGCAGGCGGGGTCGAGCGTGCCCGTGCAGGTCCTGATCGAGAACGCCGCCGACGAGGAGGTCCGCGGCACGGTCCGGGTCGCGGGCATTGACGGTTGGCGTGCGGCGCCAGCCGAGGCCGTCGCGTTCGCCGTCGCCGCCCGGGGCAGGGCGAGCGTTCGCTTCGCCGTCACGCCCGCCGATCGCACGTACAACGCGCACTACCCCATTCACGCGCACGCCGAGTTCGACACCGCCGGCCGGCGGCACCGGGCCCACGCGATTCTCGTCGTCGAGGCGAAAGTGCCCGATCCTCCGCGGCCGACGCCGGCAATTGCCTGGCGGCCGATCGCGGTCCCGGCCGACGGCGGCGTGGACCTCACGAGCCTTCCCGTGCGCCGGCTGGTGATCCAGCCGTTCGGGCAGCCGCCCCGGGCAATGCCGGTGGGCTGGTCCGGCGCGGACGAATCGACGCGCGGGTCGATGCAGCCGGGCGTGCCGGTCGACCGCGGGGGCGTGCGGACCGCCATCTCCATGCATCCGCCGTGGCACGGCGTCGCGGGGACGCAGTGGCTCGAGTTTCCGCTGGCGCTGCCCGCGGGCCGCCCGGCGCGGCTGCGCTTCGCCAACGCCATCCGCGATCATGATGCGCCTCACGGCGAACCGCCCAGCGACGGCGTGACGTTCCGCGTCCGCGCACTGGCCTTCGATGCCCCGGACGGGCAGCTCGGGCAGCCGATCTTCGAACGGCACACCGACGCGAAGGTCTGGCAGGACGGCGAGGCCGACCTCGGCCGCTTCGCCGGGCAGACGATCCGCCTGCAGCTCGAATCGAACCCCGGGCCGAAGAACGACACGACCTGCGACCAATCGTACTGGGCCGCCCCGACGGTGATCGCCGGCACCCCGCCTGAATCGGCGCCGTTCCCGCCGTCGGCCGATGCGGTGTCGCAGGTGCTGGGCGCCGTGTCTTGCGCCGGGCAGCGGTATGACGTGCGGATCTGGCCCGGCCGGCGGGGACTGCTCGACACCACGGTGGGCTTCGTGGCCGGCGAGCGGCGGCTGTGTTTTCGCGGCTTCGGCGTCCGCGTGCTGGGCGATGCGCTGGAGAATCCCCTGTCGGCCGCCGTCCTGGCGGAGGCGACAGCCGAGCCGGCCGCCGGCGCGTACCGCGTCCGCCATCGCATGCGAAGCTGGGCGGGCACCTACGACATCCTCGGCGAGCTGCGGGTCGACGCGTCTGCGCTGCGCGCGAAGTGGTGGATGGAGAACGCCCCGGCCCCGCAACCGTGGCTGGTGGTGCACATCGAGGACGTCGGCGTCGGCCCCTGGAGCGAGCCGGCCGCGAGGATCTACGCCGGCCACGGCAACGTCATCGAGCGTCCGCAGGCGTTTCACCTCGGGTTTGACGGGCATCAGCTCGCGACCTCGTACGCGGGCTATGAGTTCGACAACGGCATGGCCGTGCTCCAGGCGGTCGACGTGCCGCCGCAGGGGCTGAGCGTGGACCCCGGCTCGCGACAGTGCTCGCTGCACGCCCCGCACGCGCAGACGCTGACGTTCATCCCGACGCCGGACGTGTGGCAGGCCGCCCGGGCCTGGCACGACATCAACGGCCTGAGCGCATCCTCCGGCGTCGAAAAGCTGGCGGGGCGATTCGTCTTCGACCTGTGGGCCGGTCAATACGCCGCTTCCGCCGCCGCGCTCGCGCGGGCCTTCCGCTACGGTCTGACCGACGCCGCCGTGGTCTGGCACAACTGGCAGCGCTGGGGCTATGACAACCGCCTGCCCGACATCTTCCCCCCGAACCCGGCCTACGGCACGATGGAGGAGTTCCGCGGGCTGGTCGACGTCTGCCGGGCGAACGGCGTCCTCTTCGCCCCGCACGACAACTACATCGACTACTACCCCGACGCCGACGACTACTCGTACGAGCACATCGCCTTCAACGCCGACGGTCGGCCGACGCGGGCGTGGTACAACGCCGGCGCCAATGCCCAGGCCTACCGATGGCGGACCGACCGTCTCCGCCCGGCCCTGGAGCGGAACGTGCGGCTCGTCCGCGAGGCATTCGCGCCGACGGCGTACTTCATCGACGTCTGGTCGTCGATCGGCATCTACGATTCCTGGACGCACGACGGCCGGCTGATCGACCGCCTCTATACCCGTCGGACGTGGGGCGAGGCCTTTGCCTGGATCCGCGAGCAACTCGGCGGCGATGCGCCGCAGATCTCCGAGAGCGGGCACGACCAGTTGATCGGATGGCTCGACGGGGCGCAGGCAAACCACCTGCGGGTCGAGAAGCCTCCGACGGAGCGGTTCGGATGGTCCGTCTGGCCGGTGGCCTGCGAGGACGCCGAGCGGATCCCCTGGTTCGACGCGGCTCACCACGACCGCTTCGCCCTCCACGGCGCCGGCTACGAGGGCCGCTATGTCGCCGGGCTCGACGCGAAGCAGCACGGCACGTACAGCGACGACTACATGGGCACCGAGATGCTCACCGGCCGTCCGGGCATGGCCGAACGGGCGTTCGGCCGCGACGTCGTCCGCAAGTACTGGCTGTGCCAGTCCGTCGCCCGGACCCTCGCCCTGCGGCGGATCGAGGCCGTCACGTTCACCGACGGCGACATCCACCGCCAGCATGTCCGCTGGTCCGGCGGCGGTGATGTCTACGTCAATCGCGGAAAAGGCGACTGGTCGGTCGGCGGGCGCATGCTTCCGCCGTACGGCTTCCACGCATCCATCCGCACGGCGGACGGCGACGTCGAGGCAGCGGTCGAGCGCAGAGACGGCATGACGGTCGAGTGGTCGCGATCGGCGTCGGCGCTGTACGTGAACGCGAGGCGGTCGGAGGGGCCGCCCGCATCGGTCGGCCCGATCGCCACGTCCGGCGCCTGCCGCCTGACGAGGGACGGCGACTCGTTGCTTGTGACGCCGCTGCCGGATGGGCCGAAGTTCACTGTTCGCATTCGCTGGGATGCTTTGCCCTGGCGGCTGCCCGCGCCGACGGAAGTCGAGGCGATCGACGAGTCCGGCCGCGTGCTCCGCAAGGCGCCGATCCGGCCGGCCGACGGCGAGTGGACGCTCGAATGCGAGCCGGGCACATTTGCGTATCGCACGTCGGGGAAGGGATAGGCGGCGCGGTAGAGTGGCGGCGGGCGCGCGGATGGAAACTCTTCAGAAAACCGCTTGACAAACCGAAAAGATGTGGTATAGAGGATAACATGAAGTGCATCACGGCGCGAGTTCGGGTCCTGCGGCTTAGCCTTATCCTGTGCCACACGGGAGCCGCCGGGGCCGCGCCGTAAGACAACGAAAAAACGCGGGCCTTCCGAATCCCGGCGACTCCGGCAGTCGCCGGGATTTTTTGTTTCCCGCGGGCGTGCGCGACGGGCCGTGCGAAGGCCGCGGGGGGTGTGCGCGCCCGGCGGGACGACGGGACACCCGTTTCGCGCGGTCGTAGGCAAATGGGCAAAGCCGCCGGACTTAAATTCCGGTGCCTGTGAGTTCGACTCTCACCGACCGCAGTCGCCGCTGTAGGCAAATGGGCAAAGCCGTCCGGCTTAAATCCGGATGCATGTGAGTTCGAGTCTCACCAGCGGCATTCGCGCCCGAGGGTCCGCCGGCCTATCGGCCTGATCAAGGCGTCGAGGCACGCAACCGCGCTTTGGGGCGAGGGGTGACGTGCGTGCCGGTGCCGACGAACGGAATGCGTCAAACCCGATGCATGGCCGCCGCCCTGTCCTGCGGGACCCGCCGTCACGAACGAGCGCCCGTCGCCAGCTTTGGCAAGGCCCGATACAATCCCGGCAATGGACGCCGGTGAACCCGTCTCGGGAGAAACGATGCCCGCCCTGCCGGGTGGGCGTCAGATGGACTACGCGGGTCGCCCCATCGGGCCGCTGCGGCTCGCGCGGGCGATGGCCGTCAACATCGTGGCCGGGGCGCTCATCATGGCATCCATCGCCGTGATGTGGCCGACCGCGGCCATCACCGCCGTCTTCCTCCGCGAGCAGCTCGGGGCCAGCAAGCTCCTCATCGGCATGAACCTCACCCTGTGCACGTGCGCCACGGTCCTGGCCTTGCCGGGCGCCTGGGTCTTCAGCCGCATGCAGCGCCGCAAGTTGACGTGGATGGCGATCACGACAGCGGCTCGCGTGCTGATGTTCGCCCCGGCGGTCGTGGCCATCCTTGCGGGCCATTCCGAGTGGCGGTTGACGCTGATCTGGATCACCATCGTTTCGTTCGCCCTGGTGAACGTCGGCGGCGTGTTCACGTCGCCCGGGTGGTGGAGCTGGATGGCGGATCTGATCCCCGAGTCGATCCTCGGGTCCTTTTTCGGCCGCCGATACAAATGGCTGCTGCTGGCCCAGTGCGTGGCCGCCCTGTCCGCGGGCGTCGCGCTCGATGTGGCGGGGCGGCACGGCGCCCACCG
>CAZTVU010000200.1:0-4189 GCA_964617025.1 uncultured Planctomycetales bacterium
ACCGAACGTGTTTTTTCGCTTTTCCGGTTTTTCGCTTTCTCGCTTTTCCGTCATTGCGTTATGCGACGACGGCGTCGAGAAAGCGAACGACCCGAGGCCGGTGGACCGCTGCCGAGCCGAAGGCGAAGATTGACCCGCCTTTATCGCTCGTTTCTTCGCTTTTTCGGGGCTCGCATGTGCCGCGCGGGGGTCGAACCGCGCGATCAGACGTGATAGCCGAATCCGGCGGCGGCCTCGATACACGCCTCGCGAACGACGGCCTTGTGTTCTTCGGAAAGGCTTTCTCCGCGCCCGACCGATGCGTCGTGGACGGGCCGCGGCATGCGCAGGAAGATCTCCGGGGCGCCGATGCCGCCAAGCGCCCGCCGTTTGCCGCTGACGTTCAACATGGAGGGGTCGAACGGCATTCCCGCGTGGTCGCATACGCCCGCGAGCACGGCCGCCGGTGCGCTGACGAGGTCCTCGTAACGAATCGTCGGGAGCTGACGACGGGCGGCCCACTGCGCGAATTCGGTCCAGTTGCGGGCGCCCCACCGGACGATCGACGCCGCATTCGCAAACCGCGGCAGCGACCGAAGCTGTCGTCGAAGCAGCCACCCGCTGACGTTAAGCGTCCAGCGGAACAGGCGAATCGACGACGCGATCGTGTCGTACGGGTGCCGGATGATCGCAATCAACGGCTCCGACCTGTCGGCGAGCCGATCCAGGGCGTGCACATTGTGCCACTCCGGCGTGACGCCGCCGCCGTGGTAGGTCTCCTTGATGACCACATAGCGGAGCCCGTTTCGCTCGGCCAGCTCGTCCAGAAAACGCAACAGGGCATCCGCCGAGCACCGCCGCGGCGGCCGAACGTAGCGAAGCCCCGACTCCCCCTGAAACCGGCAGAGCGTCCGATGCATGCCCCACGGGGCCAGGATCGAATGCGCGTGAAGTGGTTCGCTGAACGCCAAAACATCCGACTGACCGGCCAGCAGGTAGATCAGGAGCGTCGTGCCCGTTCGGGGCGGACCGATCAGGAATACCCGTTGGACCTTCAAGCCCCAAGACCTCCGCGCGTGCGTCCCCTTCCTCTTGCCGGCGGGCGGCCGGCGACGGCGAACCTTTACCCGTTCAACGTATGGAGGTCAGCGACTCATGCTGTCGTTTATTGGTCACGAGGATCTCGAACGGCACGGATCCCGCCCGGCATCGAGCGGAAAGAGGAGCAATTGTCCATTGTCAGGAACGGCCGAGGCGACCGGGGATGGCCTTGCCGCGCGGCCCGGCATCGCCGGACGGGCAGGCCCTCGGCGAGCGCCCGCAACAAACCCGTCTAGGTCCTGGAAGTCCCACTCCGAGCGGGGCACCGGCTGCCCCCGCGCGTTCCGCACCGACGCGCCGTACTGATCCACCAGCACCCGCGCGGCGAACCGGTCGCACATCGCCTCCTTCTGCCGCGTGTTCCGTCGAGCCTGTTTCACCAGCCAGTGGTACCACTCGTGCAGGAACACGAACAGCACGAGCTGGTAGGCATCGGCGACCGTAAGCCGATGAATCTCGCGCCACCAGACCCGCGCGTTCGAGCGCGCCCGGGCGAGGTATGTCTTTACGTCGTACGGGTACCGGACATGCCGGCCAAGGTTGATGTGGATTCGCCGCGCGCGGTAATCACACAGGCCCGAGAAATCGCGCCCGCGGCTGTATCGCACGCGAACCTCGAGCGAACGGTGCGGCCATCCCTCGACCGGCGCCGCCAACATTGCCGCGAGGCGGTGAGTATCCAGCAGCGTCGTGTTGGTCAGACGCATCAAACGACGAACGACCGGACGGCGTCAAACATCCCGAAGGCACGACCGCCGCGCCGGCCATGCCCATGTCCGTCGCGCGGGCGAGTTGCGGAAGTGCCGCCCGCGCAGTGACGCCGCCTCAGTTCAGGCCCACCAGCGCATCAAACCACTTCTTGACCGTCACCTTCACGAGATCGTTCGTCAGCGTCTGACCGGCGTTCGACGCCGCCTTCTGGATGTCCGTCTCCGTCGGACAGCCGTAGTCAAGCAGGAAGCCGCTGCACAGAAGAGCGAAGAACGCGCGCTTGATTCGTAGCCACGTCATCTGTGACCCTTTCTGCGTGAATTGCACGCCGACGCCGCGCCCGAACCCGGGACACCCGCCCTCGGCCACGCCGGACCCCGCTCTCCTCGTACCGGATGGCCGCCTGCCGTAAGCCACCATCGGCCACGTCGGACTCGGGCCAAAACACCGAACGTAGCATATCGGAATCATCGCCCGACGTCAATGCTCCCTTCCGCGTAACTCCGGGGGGCGCCGCCCCGGGCCGCGTACCCCGCGTGCCGGCCGACGTATGCCGGCCCGTTTCGTCCGACGGGCCGGGCGGGGCCGCGGGGCCGGGCAGATTCCCCACCGCCCGACGGACCAGCGCCCGCGCCACCGGTCATCCCGAGGCGTTTCGCCCCGGTTCGTCCGGGCGAATCCGTCACCGTCTGCCGTTGAAGTCGTCGCCGCCGCACGCTACGCTGCCCGGCGTCTCGACGTCGGATGCCCGTCATGCAGAGGGATCGTTGATGAGCAGGGCCCAGGCCAAGATCGATCGCGTCGTCGCCGCACTCGAGCACCGCGAGGCCGACCGGGTGCCCGTCGGCGAGTTCTTCTGGACGAACTTCGTGCGCCGCTGCAGGCGAGAGCTGGGCGCCGGCGACGCCTTCGATCCGTACCGCCACTGGGACCTCGACATGATCGTCCTGAACCCGAACATGGATCCGCACATCCGGGACATCGAGGTTCTGGAGGACACACCCGAGCGCAAGGTCGTCCGCACCGGCTTCGGCGCGACGATCGAGCGTCGCTGCACCTATCCGATGCCGCACTACGTCGACTTCGAGACGAAGACCTTCGAGCAGATGGAGGCCTTTCGATTTGACGATCCCGCGGACGAGCGGCGCTATCGCGCGGCGATGAACGACCAGATCAACGCCGTCGGCGACGAGCTGAATCTGGGCTATCCGTCGTGGGTCGATCGGGTAAACGCGTACGCCGACGATTTCTGCGTCTTCGGCAGCGTCTGCGAGCCGCATGAGATGATCTGGCGGATCCTCGGCACGGAGAACGTGCTGATCAAGATCGCCGAGGAGCCGGGCAAGGTGGCGCGGTTCATCGAGCGGCTCGGCGACTTCCTGGTCGGTATCGTCGAGGCGCAGATCCGGGCGGCCGGGGGTCGGCTGACGGGCCTCTACATCTGGGGCGACATCGCGTATGTCCGGGGCATGTTCTTTTCGCCCGATTACTGGCGCAGCGTCTACAAGCCGCAGCTCCGGCGGATCTGCGATGCGATCCACGCCGCCGGCCTCAAGGCGATTTACCACGGCTGCGGCAACGCCTCGGCCGTCTTCGACGACCTGATTGAGGTCGGCGTCGATGCCTACAACCCGCTTGAGGCCAAGAGCGGCCTCGATGTCCGCGACCTGAAGCGCCGCTTCGGCCGCCGCTGGGCCTTCAACGGCAACATCGACGTCCGCGTCCTCGCCACGAACGACCGTCGGGCGATCCGCCGCGAGGTCCTCGGCAAGCTTGCGGCCGCCTGCGGCGGCGGCTACATCCTCCAGTCCGACCATTCGATCCCCGACGACGTCGCCCCGGCCAGCTACGACTATCTCATCGAGCTCGTGCGCGAGCACGGCCGCTACCCGCTGCGGCTGGAGGACGGCGAGACGCCCTGAACCACCAGGCCTCGCGTCAGCCACGGGTTTCGCTGCGCTCCACCCGTGGCAACGCCTCCGTGTTCCTCCCGGCCCGTGCCGGGACCGAACGCCCGAACCCCAAAGCGCCACGGACCCCGGTCGGGCGGGGTGTGACAACCTCGCACACGTCGGCGCGCGGATTGCGCAGCGGATCTTCGCAAACGGTTATCCGACGACCGCCTTATCAGACGTTGCCCCCGTCGTTCGTGGACGCTTCGACAAGCTCTCGAACGCAAATCCTGCGCGACAAACATCCGGCCACTTCGCCGCTTGCAGCGGTCGTTTTCGCAACATCGGCGGCTCGCGAAGACCGTCGGCCGAGCGGTTCGATAGCCTCCGCGCCAGGGGCCTTTCCCGCTTTTCCGTTTCCCAACCTTTCCGGTGCCGCGGTACGCGACGATGCGATCAAGCCCCTCCGTCGAAGCGCCGATAGCAGTCTCGGCCACGTCGCCACG
>CAZTVU010000200.1:4206-9294 GCA_964617025.1 uncultured Planctomycetales bacterium
GGTTCGTCGGGGCGGTACGCGGTCCCGTGATGCGTTGGCGCGTCCGGGGCCTTGGGGCGCGGCCGTCGGGCCGCAGGCGGCGTGCGACGTGACCAACTCGGGACCTCGGGGTTATCGAAACCAATGCAGGGTGCCGCGCGGACAGCGACCGGGGCGTCGGCGATCGCGTGCGCCGTGCTCGCCGTCGGCGCGGCCCGCGGGGCCGCGCCCGTCGAAACGCCCCGGCTCACCGCAGCCGGCTTCGCACGCTCCCCACTCGATCGCGTGGAACCGCGAAGCACGGACCATTACCGTCGACCGCGCCGACGATCCCGACGCCGCCGCGTGCGGAGTCACACTCCGAGGTGCCGTTGCCCAAGCCCTGCGAGATCCGCAGGGCACCGTCATACGATTCGCCCCGGGCCTCGGCGCCGGCGATGGAGCGACCGTCACCCTCGCATCCTCGCTGCTCGTTCGGCCGGCCCGAACGACCCGATCGGCCGCGCAGCCGTCGGCGACCGCGTCGCCGGCCGTGTTGATCATCGACGGCGGGCCGCGCGGAATCACCCTCCGGGCCGCGCCGTCCTCGGCCATCCTTCTGGTTCGAGAAACGTCAATAATCCTGCGCAACGTCACGCTGGCCGAAGCCGGCGATCACGGCCTCGTCCTGGCCGACTGCGGTGAGGTCGTTCTCGACCACTGCCGCATCGTGCGAGGCCGCGGAACGGGCGTGTCGGCGGTCGGCGGCGGCCGGCTGTCGGTTCGCGGCGGACGGCTCGCGGAGAACCTCTCGCACGGCATCGAGGCGTATGGATCCTGGTCGCTCGAGGTCGCCCGCACGGCGATCGAGCGCAACGGGCAGGCAGGTCTCGCCGCCTTTGACCGCGCGCGGGCGGCCGTGAGCGACTGCACATTCGACTCAAACGGCCGGCACGGAATGACGGCCGCCGATCGCGCGTCCGTGCATGCCGAACGGACATACATCGGCCATTCCGGCTTCGCGGCCGTGGGCGCGGCCGGAGAAGGACGCGTGTCCCTGGCGTCGTGCCGTATCGAGGACGGCCGCCGCTTCGGCGTCCTGGCCGACGGCCGCGCCTCGCTCGACCTCCGCGACACCGCCGTCACGCGAAGCGGATGGCGCGGCCTCGAACTTCAGAACGCCGCCGCGATCTCCTTGCATGACTGTTCGATCGAGCAGAGCGGCAACTTCGGCATCGTAGCCTTTGGTCGCTCGGCGGTACGGATCGACGGCGGCCGGATCGCCGGCAATCGCGGGCACGGCCTCGCCGTGCGGGAGCACGCCGCCGCGGACGTCTCCGACTGCACCCTGGAGCAAAACGAGTGCAGCGGCGCCGGCGCACCGGATGCATGTGACGGCGGCCGCCTGCGCCTGCGGCGCTGCGTGTTTCGCCGCAACGGCCTGCGGCCCGTCTGTCGCGGCCCGCGACACATCGACCCGCCGGTGCCGACCGTCGTCGGAATCGCCGCCGACCGCGTCACCCTCGTCGCCGCCCCGCGGGCCCAGCTCGATCTGTACGCCGACGCGGCCGGCGAGGCGTCGCGATACCTGCGGACCGTCACCGCGGATGCGGCCGGTCACATCGAGCTGGCGCTCGCCTCACTGCCCTCCGGCGAACCGATCACCGCCGCCGCCACCACGCCGGACGGACACACCAGCGAGTTCAACGTGGTTGCCGGACCGGCCGATCGCTCCCTGCTCGCCGCGCTCCTGGCCCGATGCGGGCCCCTGTCGGACGCCGCCGGTGCGATCACCCCCGGCGCAACCGTCCAGCGATGGCCCCGCGGGACGCAACTCGTGTTCGTGTTTGAGGAGCCGCCGCCGGCCCACATCCGTACGTATGTAAGCGAGTTTCTCCGGCGGCTTCCGGGCTGGCTCGGCGAGTCGATCTCGGTCGACGCCCGCTTTGACGCGGGCGACGCCCCGCGGCCCGACGCCACGCGCGTGCCGATCACCATGTCGCGCGGGCCTGTCGACGAGCTTGACGGTGTGGGTGGCACAACCTTCACCCACTGGGACGAACGCGGTCACCTCACCCCGCCCACGCGGATCGTCCTCGCGAGGCCGCGGGGCGGCGAGGCCCTGTGCCCGCGAATCGTCGTCCACGAGATGTGCCACGCCCTCGGCCTCTATCACGCCCGCGTCGGCCTGCTGTCCCGCATGCAGGGAACGGCGCCGCCGCTTTCGGGATACGTCAACGACTTTGCGCCGGTGCCCACCTACTACGACGTGATGGCCTTGCGGGCCCTGTACGATCCCCGCCTGCCCGCTCCGGCCGCTCTCTCCCACCTGGTGGAATCGGGCCTGATGCCCGCCGCCCCCGGCGCGCTATCCGCTGCGGACGACCCCGTATCCCGCACGCCGCTACGGCCGCATCCGGGCGCCGCCCGGGAGCTCAGTGCCACGCCCCACAAACGGAACGTGGAAAGGCAATGACGGCGGGTCTACGCCGGCGTTGCATACCGCAGCAGCGGGGTCAACGCTTCGCCTTCCGTTCATCATCGACCACTCTCTCGAAGGGCACGCGAATCCCGGGATCGCTCGACGTCGTGCGCGACGATCGCTACCCTTATCCCATGCCGATCGTGGTTCGCCGGTTTCTCCAATGGACGGCGCTCTGCTCGATCTGCGCCGCGCCGAGCTTCTTCTGGGCGTATGGGCACTTCCACATCGGGGGCATGGCAACCGGCGTGATGGTCTTCATCGGGGCATATACTCTCATCACGAGCACGGAGCGATTTGAACGATTTGCGCGGCGGCCGTTCGTACGCCGAACGCTCTACATCGGCTACGGGATCCGTGTGATGTGCTCAATCACCATCCCGGCGGGGCTGGCCGTCGATCTGATCCCCGGCATGATCAGCGTCGGCATCGTCGAATGGATCGCACGTTCGCACTTTGGCGTGCCCGTTGGCGGGCAATCTCCGGCCGTCGGGACCCTCTTCACGGCAACACTGGCCATCACGCTGATCCAGGGCACGCTGCTCAACCTGCTGCTGGGCCTCCTGATGTTGGTGATCTACGGCGTACAACGCGTGTTCTGCACGCCGCCCGCGCCCTCCGGGCTCTGCGAGAAATGCGGCTATGACCTCCGGGCCAGCTACGCGTTCGGCCGTTGCCCGGAGTGCGGCACACCAATCCTGGTCCCATTCGGCGGCGAGGCAGTCACAATGACGCCGTCATCGAGCAGCCGCCGCGCGGAGCCGGGGTCTGCGGCGCGCGACCGGCGCGGACCGTAAACGACCGGGCAGTCGGGCGACGTCCGCCGGGCCCGCCGGCCGAACGGCCCGCGGGAGATCAGCCGGCGTGGCGGAGGGCTTCGATGGGGTCGAGCCGTGCGGCGGCGGCGGCGGGATAGATGCCGAAGAAGACGCCGACCGCGAGGGCCAGGCCGAGGCTCACCAGGATCGTCCAGTTGTGGATGACCGTGGGCCAGCCCACGTACACCGTGATGATCAGGGCGCCGCCGGCGCCGAAGATCACGCCGAAGAGCCCGCCGACGCTGCTGAGGATCAGCGACTCCACGAGAAACTGCATGGTGATGTGCCGCCGCTTGGCCCCGAGGGCCCGACGGATGCCGATCTCGCGCGTCCGCTCGGTCACGGTGGCGAGCATGATGTTCATGATGCCGATGCCGCCGACGAGGAGCGAGATGCCGGCGATGGCGCCGAGGGTGATCTGGCGGCGGCGCTTCTCGGCCTCGGCGATCTTGAGGCGCTCGAGCGGGACGCGGACGGCGTAGTCGGGGTCCGGGTGGCGGTGGGCAAGGGCCTGCTTGAGCATCTCGGAGACGCCGAGCACGTTCTCGATGGCGTCGACCTGGACGTAGAAGTCGCTGTAGGTGCAGCGGGTGTACTCGCGCGTGCCGCTGCTGATCTTGACGCGGAGATCGCCGTAGCGGGCGTCGGCCGTTTTCAGGGGGATGTACACGTCCGTGTTGAGATTCCGGTCGCTGACGCCCTTGGCGGGCCGACCGGCCGTGTCGACGCGGTTCAGGACGCCGACGACGGTGTAGGGGATCCGGCCGGACGTCATCGTATTGACGGTGATCGTCTTTCCGATGGGATCCTCGAAGGCGAAGAGGCGGCGGCGGACCTCGTCGCCGATGACGCAGACGGCGGCGGCCTGGTCCTGGTCGACGGCCTCGAGAAACCGGCCCTGGGCGAGCGTGACGTGAACCGTTCGGAAGAAGGCCGGCTCGGTGCCGACGATCGCCGAGGGAAACTGCACGGCGCCGAAGCTGCACTCGAAGGCCACCTCGCGAAGGGGAACGACGTGCTGCACGTGGGGAATGGTCGTGCGGATCAGGTCGAGGTCGGCACGGGTGAGGCCGTATGCGAGGACATAGGAGCTGGCCTGCGTGATGGAACCGGCGCCTTCGGGCTTGACGGACTGGATGATGACGTTGTGCGTGCCCAGAAGGCGGATAAGGGCCATCTCCGCCTCGGAGGCGCCCTCGCTGATGGAGAGCATGCAGATGACGGCGGCGACGCCGCAGATGATGCCAAGCGTCGTCAGGAAGGAGCGCAGCTTGTGCAGGTGGAGGTTCTTGAGGCCGAGCCGCACGGTCTGGACCACGAGACCGGTGTGCATGGCGTCAGCGCCTCTCGTCCGACACGACCACTCCGTCGCGAAGCGTGATCACCCGCTCGCATCGGGCAGCGACGTCGTTCTCGTGCGTGACCATCAGGATCGTCTTGCCCTCGTCGTGCAGCTCGTCGAAGAGGTCGAGGACCAACTCGCCCGTCGCCGTATCGAGATTGCCCGTCGGCTCATCGGCGAGAATGAGCAGGGGGTCGTTGATCAGGGCCCGGGCGATGGCGACCCGCTGCTGCTGGCCGCCGGAGAGCTGCATCGGGCGGTGGTGCGCGCGGTTGGCGAGGCCGATGCGTTCAATCAGGGCCAGCGCCCGCTCCCGTCCCTCCTGGACGGAGACGCCCTGGTAGAAGAGCGGCACCTCGAGGTTCTCGATGACGGTGAGCTGCGGGATCAGGTTGAAGCTCTGGAAGACGAAGCCGAGCGACCGGCTGCGGACCTCGGAAAGGGCATCGTCGTCGAGCTGCGAGACGTCGTCGTCGCCGAGGATGTAC
>CAZTVU010000201.1:0-9146 GCA_964617025.1 uncultured Planctomycetales bacterium
GACGCCAACGGCAACGTCGGCCAGTTGATCAAGGCGTCAGACCGCTCCCTGGCCGTCCACTACGAGTACGACCCCTACGGCAACACCATCACCGCCACAGGTTCCTATGCCGCCGCCAACCCGTGGCGCTTCTCGACCAAGTGGCACGACACCGAACTGCCCGGCAACGTGCTCATCTACTACGGATACCGATACTACTCCCCGCGACTGGGACGATGGTTGAACCGAGATCCCATAGAAGAAACAGGTGGAGTACACCTATACGCATGCGTCAGAAACTCTCCGGTTAACTCTTTCGATCCCCTTGGATTGGTTGACCCTCCTTCCAACTGTGATTGCGTCAAATACTGGGGTATATACTGGCTTGAATGTACTGGGCTCAGTAACGGCTATTGCGCAGATAGCGCATTGGGTGGAGCCTTGCATCTTGGCAGCGTCTGCTTCCGCGAGATTACTCCAGACTGCGGTCCATCTAAGCATATCTGCTGCAGTTGCGACCGAATCTGGGGAACTCTCAGTTGCGAAGAGCACACAGATTCCCATGGGCCTGCCGAAGGAGCAAACGAAGATGGGACATGCAACTATTCCTGCAAATGCACTTTGCTCCACTGGTGGCATGACCTCTAATTCGTTCCTCGTGGGCGAATCGACTATTCCATGCGTCGACACGCAGGAGGATCACGTGACAACGTGTATAACGAGACAATGGTTGAGCGGTATCATCTGGTGGGTCGTGCTGGCGAATACCGCATGCGGTGAACGATCTGGTCCTCTGAGCGATCATGGAGATATCCAGGGGGTTGATGTTTCTCAAGATACAGCCTTGGTCGCAGTTGCAGGACGCTATGGAAGAAGCACCGACGGGCGTCTAAGCATTTATGATGCACGAACTGGTCAAGAGTTAGCCAATCATGCCTGGGCCCAGTCCAAGCTATTGAACGTGGCGTTTGATGATAGAGGACGAAGACTCGCAACGTGCAGCTCGGCGGGCGATCTCGTCCTGTGGCAGATCGTGGTTTCTGGTGACGATAAGCCAAGCGGGTTGGAGCTTATCTCACGGTTAGCAATTAACCTCTGTAATAGTGTGTCGTTCTCGCCTAAGGGGGATACTCTGGCTGTAGCTTGCCGTGACGGCGTCCTGCGAATCGTAGACACCGCTATTGTCCGGGTTCTGAAAGAGCTTCCAGAGCACAGACGGGATTCGACCGCGGTGGCATTCAGCGCGAATGGAAATCTTATTGCATCTCCTGGTGCATCTGACGGAAGCGTGCGGATATGGGATAGTCGGACATGGCAACTGTTGCATACGCTGACTTACAATGCTGACTCCGCTGTGGTCACTGACGTGAGCTTTAGCTCAGACAGCAAGCGTGTTGTCGTTTCGTACGGTAAGCCTTATGACAGAAGACCAGGGGCGGCCAGTGCAGGACCTTATACGGGAGATCACGTGCGAGTATGGGATGTGCAGACCGGCCGCGCGCATGCTGCGCTCCGGGTTGGGGGTGATAGGGTAAGATCAGCTTGTTTGTCGCCCAACGACACCGCAATAATCGCGGGCTATACACATGACTTGGCCATGACGTCATCTGACCACGCGGTGGCGGTTATAGATCCGTCGTCTGGGGAACGGTATTCTACGTTGCGGGGTACTTGGCGCGAGCCGATCGGGCAGTGGTGCGGGGACAGCAGGGTCGTCGTTGTAGATGGCCGTTTCGTCAGTTGCTGGGATGTGACGAACCTCAAGAAGCCGGAAAGGCTGTGGGAGGCCCAATGGAGTTGGAGGGACAGTCTGGCACGTAATGATGAGGCGGCAAATGCAGCAAGTTCCAGCAGGTGAACCGGCCGGCTTGGATGGATTGATGGGAGCAGTCGCAATGGCATGAATCAGACGTCGAGAACTGTCACTCCGCTTCATGCAGGATGGTGCAACCTGACACGACGAACACATGCTCATTGATGATTTCTGGGGCTTGGGAGTGCTGCTGACGATGGGTGAATACCTGCGATCGGTTCGTGAGAAGCGAGGCTGGTCGCAGGAGGATTTCGCTTTCGAGCGCGGCCTGCACAGGACTTACGTCGGGGCCGTCGAGCGAGGGTGTCCCGGTTCAGCCTGAATTGGAGTGCAAGATCACGGAGGCCTTGGATATCACCCTAATACAGGCCATGAGGTAGCGCTTCAAATCTGATGTAAACGTTCGCGCAAAAAAGTATGGTAGTGACTCTCAAGCAAGATGTTCAGCCCGCATACGACGGGCAGAAAGGAGTCACCACCATGCCACGTAAGGTAACGCCGGCGGACCGGTATCGGCAAGCGTTGATGGAAGCGGTTGGCGAGGCGAGCCTGGGTTTCTCGGGTTACTGCCGGGTAAGCGCCCACCAGAACCATAGGCAGCAAAGCGGCGGGCGGGGATCGCGCGCGGGGCCGGGACTCAGCGGGAGGCCATTGAGCGGAGGCGCCGGCGTTCGGCCCGGCGGAGTTGTTTGCGGTCGGCGCGGTCGCGGCGTTCGGCCGCCCGGTACGCACGGATGGCTTCCGGATGGGCCTGCCTCCAGGCATCCGGCCGCAGGGCATCGTAACCGGTGTCGCCGGCCAGCAGACGATCCAGCACGTCCTTGAGGTAGGCCCACACATCCAGATCGTTGCGGACCGCGCTGCTGACGAGCGTCAGGAAGTCCGCGGCGCGGTCGCCGGCCGCCACGCTGCCGACGAACAGCCAGTTCTTTCTCCCGATGGCCACCTGCTTCATCAACTGCTCGACTTCGTTGTTGTCCATCGGGATCCGGCCGTCGCTCAGGTAGGTCTGCAGCGGCTCCCAGTGATTGCGCAGGTAGCCCAGGGCCTCGCCCAGCTTGCTCTTGGGCAGCACGTCCGCCGCCGCCTTGCTCTCGAGCCACTCGCCCAGCGATCGCCAGACGGCGACGGACTCGCTTTGACGCAACGCCAGCCGCGCCTCGGCCGGCGCCGCCCGGGCGCGATCCTCGATGTCGTAGAGCTGCTGGAACTTGGCCAGCACCAGGCTCGATTCGAGCGGATAGACCTCCCGTGCATCGAAGACCTTGCGTCGGGCATGCGCATTGCAGGCGGCCCGCCGGATCCGCCCGTCGCTGCGCAGACTGATCCCCTGGTACCCCGAATAACAATCCGCCAGCAACGTGCCCGTGAACTCCGCCAGCATCAGGTCCGGTCCGTCCCGATGCCGGCTCACCGTGAAGTCAAACACGTTCAACCGCGTATCCACGCCCCGGTAGGCCCACATCCGCGCGGTCACGCTGCGGCGACCCGCGGCCGCCGCCTCGCTCAGTACTTCGTGCGTCCGACGAGACTTTGGATCCTTGGGATCGACGTCGGGAATGGTCGGCGGCACCAGCAGCGTAACCCGCGTATCGTCGGTGCCCAGGACTTCGTCGGCCAGGACCACCTGCTTGATGTGCTCGGCCAACGGTCGAAGGATCGCCGCCGATGCCACCAGCAGGTTCAGCAGGGTCGACCGGTCCGGCGTCCAGCCGCTGCCCGCGAACAGGTCCTGCTGGCGATACACCGGCAGATGGAAGCCGTACTTGGCCGTGATGATCTCCGCGGCCACGCTCGTGTCGTAGCGGTCGCCCTCCACCAGGCCCGTGGGACGCTCCGGCGAGGCGATCCCGCAGTCGGCGCAGCCGGGGCAGGCGTACTTCGGATACTTGGTGACGCGGACGCGGAGCCGGGGACGCTCGAACTCCAGCGTCTCCACCCGGTCGTAGCCGATCAGCGTCCGCTCGCCATGCTCCGGGCAATGCTTCGTCTGCTCCGGCACGCGAGCCTCGACTTCGTACCGCGGCAGGTGCTCCGGCAGCGCTTCGCTCCGCGGCGTACGCGCGTGACGGCGCCGGACGTGCGCCTTGACGGGTAGCCCGGCTTCCTGGACCGCCTGGGCCAGTCCCTCGGCGGCGTCGGCCGCATCGGCCGTGCCGCCCAGATCGAGCCGGAGTTGATTCGGATCGTCGAGGTAACGCTCGCTGCGATGACGAAATGCCCGCTGGACGAGTTCGGCGTACGCCGCTTCGAGTTCCTGCTTCTCCCGACGCAGAGCGTCGATGACGCTCGTTTGCGATGTGACCGTGAAGGCCAGCTGTTCGATCAAGGCCCGGCAGCCGGCCGGGTCGTCGGGAATGATGATCTCGGGGGTGGCATCCATGCCGGCTGCATCCTTCTGACGCGTCGTATCGCTCACGAATACAGTATACCGTCTGCAGGGCGATGAGCAAGAGAAAAACGAAAGAATATGAATGTTTTCCGTGTTTTTTGCGCTACTCGCTACGACGCGCGGCGATAACGTTTGCGCCGCCTCGCCGCAGCGAGCGACACGCCGCCCAGCAGCATGGCCAGTTGCGTCGAATCGAGTTGGACACAAGGACCTTTTGACGGAATCGTCTCGAACGTGCCCGCCTCGAGCAGCCTGTAGTACAGCCAATAGCCCGCGCCGTCCCAGTGCAGGATCTTCAGCCGGTCGCGCCGGCGGTTGATGAAGAGAAAGAGGCTGCCGTCCAGCGGATCCGCCGCGAACTCGCGACGCAGTCGAACCCCTTGCGCAAGTCCGCGGCCGGCGTGTACAGGAAGATCGACACGGCAGGCGGAATGCTCAACATGTTGCATCGCTCCCGTCACGGTCTTCAACCGCTCGCGCCACGACGTTCACCACCGCACGCACCACCTCCAGATCTCCGCTCCCCACCTCGATCCGCACGCCGCCGGGCAGCTCAATGCGGACCGCCGGCGCGGCCCCGACAAGTGTGACCGGCTGGAAAACGCCCGGCCGATTCGCGCGCAATCGATCGCGGCTTGCACATCCGACCCTGCCGACCTTCTCACGCCAGTAGTAGAACGAGGCCACCGAGACACGCTCACGCGCACAGAACGGACCGACCGCCCATTCCCCATGCGAGAACCGTTCGAATCGCTCCCGCCACAACGCCAGCTTCCGGGTATCCGTTGACCGAGACATCCAGACTCTCCTGATCGTGCGGACTCGACACCACCACGCACACGTCAGGATAACCGGGCCGTCAAGAATGGTTCTGGTGGGCGCTTACACTGCCGGATGGCGGCCCAGGCCATGTTGCAGGCGGCCATGGAGGTTGAAGCGGCGGAGTTCATTGGCCGGGCCAGCTACGAGCGGCGGGAGGCGAGCCAGTCGACCTACCGCAACGGCTTCAAGCGTCGGCGCGTGACCACGGGCGAAGGGGCCATCGAACTGCAGGTGCCGCAGACGCGCAACGGCCCGGAGCCGTTCCAGACCGCGGTGTTGGGGGCCTTCCAGCGGCGGAGCGAGGTGCTGGAGGCCATGATCCCGCAGCTGTACGTGAAGGGGCTGAGCGTCCGCGACATCAGCGATACGTTCAAGCAGGTGCTGGAGGATGAGGGCGTCTCGCCGGCGACGTGCCCTCCGCGACGGCCATCCTCGACCGGTTCCTCCAGCACGCCGAGATCGTCACCATCACCGGCAAGAGCTACCGGCTCAAAGGACGCGGCGGCAAGGACGAGACGGCCAAGGATCAGAATCCGGGCAAGACCAAAGGGGCCGACGACGACGCTGGCCAGGAGCAGCCGCAATGAGAAAGAGGATTTTCAAGGCATGGCTCCGGTGTTCCAAGCCCACGAAAAAGCCCCGCGCCAATTCGGCAACGGGGCAAGTGCCTTGGACGCACCGTCGGCCAGGTTATCCCTCGTCGGGTTGCATCCCCGCAGAGCCCGACTCCGTTTTACCCGGCGGCATGATTATACCGGGGGATGGGGCCGGTCTACACTTGCCAAAAACGTCGTCCGCGAGGTATATAGAACCAATCATCACTGGCTGCTTTTGAGGCGCCTACACGTGGCTGCATTTCAGGCACCTCTCGACACGGGGTGGGACGGAGTGACGAGGGGTAGCCGTTCACGGGTCCAGGACGCAGAAACGCCAACAAAATGACTTACTTCTCGATGCTGGTGAGCGTTTGCGAGGTCATTTTGACGATCCGCCATCAGAAACGGCCCGATTTCATTGGGTTCTTGCCCGTGAACGGCTACGACGAGGGATTACCGATCGGCCGTAAGCAACTCGCTGCGGGGGTTATAGCCCCACAGGAACAGGTGATTCTGGCTGAACGCCGAGGCCGTATAGACGACGCTCGTCCGCCGGCCGAGGACATCGTTGACGCAGTCGTACGAAACAATCATTCTAACACCTCTTGTCGTCCGGTCTCATCGCCCTTTGAATCTTTGGTTGTGCGAACTGGACCGGCGCACTCTGGGCAAATACCACTCGTGTTGCCAGTCAGGTCGTAACCACATTGCTGGCAGTGGCCAGCTATGCTGCGCCGGCGGCGATCAAGCCACCAGAGCAATCCGGTTGAGACGGTCACAAGCAGGAAGGGAATCCAAATTGGCAGGACAAGACTCCAACCACTCGCCCACGTGCGGAACTGGGGCCGCCAGTTAAACCCGCGCCAGGCATCCACCAATTGCCATCCGCTCACTACTCCCACCGGCTGAAACAGGGTGAACCTTCGGCCAATCCAGGTCGGCTTACCCGGCGGAATCGCGGCATGGGGGGAGGGACGGACCGGTCAGGCGACGGCCGGGGCGGCCGGCGAGGTCGTCCGGGGGGCGAAGCGTGCCTGCCACTGGCGGGGGATGAGTTCCTGGATGCGGTCGGCGGGGTGATGCGGCAGCCGGGTGAGGATGTCGCGGAAGTAGGCGAACGGATCGACGCCGCCCAGCTTGCAGGAGACCACCAGGCTGAACAGCGTCGCGGCGTTGCGGGCGCCGTTCCCGCTGCCGGCGAACATCCAGTTCTTGCGGCCGATGACCATCTGCTTGATCTGCCGCTCGGAGAGGTTGTTGTCGATCGCGAGGAAGGCCGCCTCGGTGTAGCGGTTGAGGGCCTTCCAGTTCTTCAGCGTGTAGCTGATGGCCCTGCCCAGCGGGCTCCTGGGCAGAACCTGCACGGACAGCTCGTCCAGGCAGCGGCGCAGCCGCGCCAGCCGCGGCCGGCTGAAGCGCCGCCGCCAGGCCAGCAACGTCTCGTCCGACACGGACATCCTCTTCGCCCGCGACTCCACGGCGTACAGGCCGGCGATCATGCCCAGGATGCGCCCCGCCTGGGCCGGGTAGTGCACAAGGGTGTCGTAGAACTTCCGCCGGGCATGGGCCCAGCAGGCCACCTCGAAGATCTCGCGGCCCGCGTAGAGCCCGTCGTACACGCTGAATGCATCGGCCTGCAGATAGCCGCGATAGCCCTCCAGGAATGAGGCCGGGCCGTCGCGCCGGCGCGAGTTGGTGAAGTCGAACACCACGTCCAGCCACTCGCTGACGTACACCCACATGTAGCCCCGGCGGGAGTGCACCGGCTCGGCGTTCGGATCCAGCACCATGATCGGCGTGTCGTCCGTGTGCACCTTGCGGGACAGGAGCATCTGCCGCTTCATGGCCTCGACGATCGGCGCCGTCAGGCCGGCCACGTGGTCCACCCAGTCGCAGAAGGTGGACAGCGACATGTCGATGCCGGCCCGCCGGTACCGCTCCTGCATCCGGTACAGCGGCATGTGCTCGGCGTACTTGCTCGCGATCAGGTCGGCCAGCACGCCCGGCCCCGGAATGCCCCGCTCCAGCGGACGCGGCGGCAGCGGAGCTTGGCTCACCGAACCCTCACAGCACGGGCAGGCGTACTTGTGCCGCACGTAGCGGTTCACGAAGAACTTCGCCGGGATCATCTCCAGCTCTTCGGTCACATCCGCGCCGAAGACCGTCTTGGCGTGGCCGCAGGAAGGACAGGTCCGCTCCTCGACGGGCGGATGAATGTCGTGCACGCAACGCATCAGGTGGGCCGGCAGCGGACGCCGACCCCGGTGGTTGGCGTTACGCCGCCGTGGAGCCGGCTCCTCGTCCGGGTCCGCCGATTCGGCGGGAGAGGCGCCCTCCCCGGCCGGCGGTTCTTCCGGCGGCTCGACCGGATCGATGCGGCCGAACAGAAGGCCCTGGGCCGGATCGTCCGGCAGCACCCGCTCGCTGCGACGGCCGAAGAGCATGCGCTTCAATAACGCATTCTCGTGCTGCAGGGCGATGACCATCTGCTGCAGATCCTGCACGTTCGTCGGCAGCGCGTCCGACTTGCGTGCCGGGGGCCTCTGTGCTCGTCGATCGACGGGCCTGGGCTTCGATCGCTTGTGATGCCGGTGTTTCAAGGGGTTGATTCGCTGCTCGTGGAAGGTCCCGAAGTCCTCCGTAACTTCGATACTTCTATGTACAACATGATGGACGTCCGAGCAAGCGGAAAGATGCGGAATTGCAGAAGATTCACGCGATTCTTCGCGGCACGAAACGCGGCCGGCGCCTGGCGTGCGCCAGATCGATGCCCTCCAGGATCAGGGCCAGCTCCGCCGACTCGATCTCCGCCCGCGAGGAGTCGTTCTCGAACGCCGACAGCCGGAACGTGCCCTTCTCCAGCCGCTTGTAGTAGAGGGCCAGGCCCGAACGATCCCAGAAGAGAATCTTCACCCGATCGCGCCGGCGGTTGAAGAACACGAAGAGATGGCCGCTCAGCGGATCTTCGCGGATCACCTCCCGCGTCAACGCGGCCAGGCCGTCCAGGCTCCGGCGCATGTCCGCCGGACTGAGGCACAGGAACACCCGCACCGTCGGCGGAAGCGTCAGCATGACTCCACCGCCGTGATCAGACGGGACAGAATCTGCGGCTCGAACTGCGCCGGCACCCGGATCGATCGCCCGCCGGCCAGGACCACTTCGTACGTCGACGCCGAAGAGGTCCCGGCCAGCCGGACCTCGACGAATCGCCCCGGCGGCTTCGCCGGCCGCCCCCACCGCGCCGGCACCGATCCGGCTCGTACGGCGTCCGACCGCTCCCGTCGCTTCGGCCGCTCGCCCTGGATACGCCCATGCCCGGACGACGGGAACCTGCCGTCCGCCTTCTCCAGCCGCCGCTTCCACCAGGCGAACGTCCCTGCAGGGATCCCGCGCCGCCGGCAGAACTCACCCTGGCTCAGCCCGCTGCGTGCCCAGGCCGCCACCAGCCCCGACCAGTACTTCGCTCGCTGTGTCATTGAACACCTCCGGCCGCATCATCGCACCGGAAGCGAACCGATCAAGATGGGGTTGGCCGAAGGTTCAC
>CAZTVU010000202.1:0-9090 GCA_964617025.1 uncultured Planctomycetales bacterium
CGCGCGGTCGCGCAGCTCGGGCGGGAGCACGGCCTCCAGCGGCTGGCCGGCGGCCCGGAGCCGCTCCCAGCGGTCCGCCTCGGATTCCAGGTGCCTCGCCGGCACCACGCCGGCGAGCGGCTGACCCTTCTCCATGAGCCTCTGGATCTCGAACGCCCGCCCGCGCAGCTCCGGCGGGAGCACCGCCTCGAGCGGGCTGCGGCCCAGGAGCGTCTTGCCGAAGAAGCTCACGCCCGTGTACCCGTACGGTGCGAAGGGCCGCCAGTTCTTCGGGTTGATGAAGAACACGCCCACGGCGATCACGAACAGGACGATCGCCACCTTGACGATCACCATCACCGCGTTGAACGTCGCGCTCTCGCGAATCCCGATCACGAGGACGGTCGTGACGATCGCCGCAATGATCAGGGCCGGCAGGTCGATGAGGCTCCCCGTGAGGATCAGCTTGCCGGTGGCCGTGTCGGAGAGCAGCGGGGCCTCCGCCAGCGCGGCGGGCAGCTTCAGGTGGAACATCCCGATGAACGCCTGGAAATACTTGGACCACCCGTGCGCGACCGTCGCCGACGCGACGCTGTATTCCAGCACCAGGTCCCAGCCGATCACCCAGGCGAGCATCTCGCCCAGCGTGGCATAGGCGTAGGTGTACGCGGAGCCGGCGACCGGGATCATCGACGCGAACTCGGCGTAGCAGAGCGCGGCGAAGATGCAGGCGACCCCGGCCACCGCGAACGACAGCATCAGCGCAGGTCCGGCCTTGTGGCTGGCCGCCTCGCCGACCAGGACGAAGATGCCGGCGCCGATGATGCACCCGACGCCCAGGCTGGTGAGTTGGATCGGGCCGAGGACGCGGCGAAGCCGGTGCTCGCCGGCCATCTCCTCGAGCAGCAACGTCAACGGCTTCTTGGCGAAAAGCTGCCTCATGTGCCGCATCTTCACCGGACAGATCGCCGGACGCAAGCGGCCGTCGGGCGCCGCGCGACGGGCGACGGGCCGCATTGTCCGACCTCCGCCCCTGCGGGTATGATGTATGCCCCGTTTGCCGCAAGCGATGCGCAGGAGGATGCCATGTACACCAAGCAGGTCTCCGTCTTCCTGGAGAACAGGAAGGGAAGGCTCGCCGAGGTGACGAAGCTGCTGGCCGACGAGCAGATCAACATCCGGGCCCTGTCGCTGGCCGACATGCCGGACCTGGGGGTCCTGCGGCTGATCGTCAGCGACCGGGACCGGTGCCTTCGCGCGCTCAAGGCCCACGAGTTCGTCGCACAGGAGACCGACGTCATCGCCGTCGAGATCGACGACCGGCCGGGCAGCCTGCACGCGATCGTGGAGGTCCTCGACCGCGACGGCATCAACATCGAGTACATGTACACCTCCTTCCGGAAGGACCGCGGCAGCGCGATCGTGATCCTCAAGATCGACGACGGGGCGCGGGCCGTCGACACGTTGCGGCGAAACGGCGTGGTCGTTCTCGCGGAGGACGCGATCCGCAACCTTTGACCGTTCAGGGTCGGAAAGGCGGGATACCCATGCGGCAGCAGTGGTGGATCGGCCTTGGTATCGGAGGCATCGGGCTGGCTCTCGGCCTGGCGGCGTGCAGGAAGTCGGAGCCGGGGCCCGCCTCGGGAGGGGCGGCCGACGAGCAACCCGTCAGGATCGGCGCCATCTTTGCGGTCACGGGCCCGGCGTCGTTCCTCGGGGTCCCCGAGGCGAAGACGGCGGAGCTGCTCGTCAACCGGATGAACGAGGCCGGCGGGATCCTCGGCCGAAGGATCGAGCTGCTGGTGAAGGACTCCGGCGGCAGCCCGGAGAAGACCGTTTCGCTGGCCAAACAGCTCATCGACGAGGACAAGGTCCTGGCGATCATCGGGCCCTCGACCAGCGGCGAGACGATGGCCATCAAGAACATCTGCGAGGAAGCGCGGATGATCCTGATCTCGTGCGCGGCGGCCGAGAGCATCGTCGAGCCCGTCGCGCGCTATGTCTTCAAGGTCGCGCCGAAGGACAGCGACGCCGCCCGGTGGATCTACAAGACCATGAAGGCCCGCGGCATCTCGAAGATCGGCGTGATCGTCAGCAACGACGGCTTCGGCATGGGCGGCAAGGACCAGCTCGCCCGGCTGGCGCCGGAGGCCGGCATCACCATCGCCATCGCCGAGGTGTACGACAAGAACGAGACCGACCTGACCGGCGTCCTGACCAAGCTCAAGGGCCGGGAGATCCAGGCCGTGGTCAACTGGTCCATCGTCCCCGCCCAGAGCCTCGTCGCCCGGAACATGAAACAGATCGGTCTCCACGTGCCGCTGTTCCAGAGCCACGGCTTCGGCAACATCAAGTACGCCCAGGCCGGGGGCGAGGCCGTCAACGGCACGATCCTGCCGTGCGGTCGCATCCTGGTGGCCGAGTCCCTCCCGGACGCGCACCCGCAGAAGGCGGTGCTCATGCAGTACAAGAAGGACTACGAGGGGCGCTACGGCGAGGATGTCAGCACCTTCGGGGGACATCCCTACGACGCGCTGCTCATCCTGACCGAGGCGATCAAGAAGGCCGGCAGCACCGATCGCGAAAAGGTCCGCGACGCCCTCGAGAACCTCAAGGGCGTCGTCGGGACGGCGGGCATCTTCAACTTCTCGCCGCAGGACCACAACGGCCTGACGATGGACGCCTTCGAAATGCTGACGGTGAAGGATGGCAAGTTCGCCCTCTACGAACCCTGACGGGCGGCCCGTCGGAGAGATCGGCGGCGGGATGGATGACACATGCGGGACACGGCACATCACGTTGGAGCCGGTTCTGTCGATACCCTTTTACAAAGGAGAGCAGTCATGGCAGCGCAACACATCCGGAAGGTCGCGGTGTGGGCCCTCTCGCTGGGGCTCGGTCTGGCGGGGTGCAAGGAATCCGCTTCGCCGTCCGCCGGGACGAAGCCGGCCGAGCAGGAGCCCATTCGGATCGGCGCCCTGTTCTCGGTGACGGGTCCGGCGTCGTTCCTCGGCGCGCCCGAGTCGAAGACGGTGGCGCTGCTCCAGGACAAGATCAACAACGCCGGCGGCATCCTGGGCCGGCGGATCGAGATCATCGTCAAGGACACCGGCGGCAAGCCGGAGAACACCATCTCCCTGGCCAAGCAGTTCATCGACGAGAAGGACGTTTTGGCGATCATCGGGCCCTCGACGAGCGGCGAGACGATGGCCATCAAGGGCATCTGCCAGGAGGCGAAGATGATCCTGGTCTCCTGCGCCGCCGCCGAGAGCATCGTCGATCCGGTCGCCGGCTACGTGTTCAAGACGCCCCAGAAGGACAGCGACGCCGCGAAGCTGATCTTCAAGACGCTCAAGGCCAGGAACCTCACCAGGGTCGGCGTCGTCTCGAGCAACGACGGCTTTGGCGTGGCCGGCAAGGAGCAGTTGGCCAAACTGGCGCCCGACGCGGGCATCACCATCGCGATCTCGGAGACCTACGACAAGCAGGAGACCGACCTGACCGGCGTCCTGACCAAGGTGAAGGGCCAGGACGTCCAGGCGGTGATCAACTGGTCCATCGTACCCGCCCAGAGCCTCGTGGCCAAGAACATGAAACAGATCGGCCTCCACGTGCCGCTGTTCCAGAGCCACGGCTTCGGGAACATCCAGTATGTCCGGCAGGGCGGCGAGGCGGCCAACGGCACGCTCTTCCCCTGCGGCCGGCTGCTCGTTGCGGAATCGTTGCCGGACGACCATCCGCAGAAGGCCCTGCTCCTGGAATACAAGAAGGACTACGAGAGCCGGTTCAAGGAGGAGGCCAGCACGTTCGGCGGCCACGCGTACGACGCCGTCCTCTTCCTCACCGAGGCCATCAAGAAGGCCGGCAGCACCGACCGCGAGAAGGTCCGCGAGGCCATCGAAAACCTCCGGGGCGTCGTCGGCACGGCGGGCATCTTCAACCTGTCTCCGACCGACCACAACGGCCTGACGATGGATGCCTTCGAGATGCTGACCGTGAAGGACGGCAAGTTCGCCCTCTACCAGGGGTAGCGATTCCCGCGCGTCGGACCGCAGGGGGTAAGCCGGAATGAACTCCGCCCAGATCGTTCAGTACGCCCTCTCGGGCATCACGGTCGGGAGCATCTACGCCATCGTCGCGATCGGCTTCAACATCATTTACAACGCGACGGGCATCATCAACTTCGCGCAGGGCGAGTTCCTCATCGTCGGCGCGATGACGGCCATCAGCCTCGCCCAGGTCCTCCCGCTGCCGGTCGCCATCCCGCTGGCGGTCCTGGCGACGCTGTTGCTGGGCGGCCTGCTCGAATGGGTCTTCATCCGGCGGGTTCGCGACGCCTCGGTCCTTCGGCTGATCATCATCACCATCGGCCTCTCGATCCTCATCCGCGAGGCCATGCTGCACATCTGGGACGAGAAGGTCCGGTCCCTGCCTTACTTCACGGGGACGGACACCTCCACGTTCACCCTCCTGGGCGCCCACATCTCGCCGCAGGTGATCTGGGTGCTGGGCGTCTGCGCCGTCATCGTCGCGGCCCTGACGCTCTTCTTCCGGTTCACGCACACGGGACGGGCCATGCGGGCCTGCGCCGACGACCGCATGGCCGCCCGCCTCTGCGGGATCAACGACGGCCGGATGGTCACGCTGTCCTTCATGCTCAGCGCCGGCATCGGGGCGCTTGCCGGCTGCGTGATCTCGCCCGTGACGCAGACGCAGTACGACATGGGGGCGCCCCTGGCCATCAAGGGCTTCACCGTGGCGATCCTCGGCGGCATGGGCAACAGCATGGCCGCCGTCGCCGCCGGGCTCCTGCTCGGCCTGCTGGAGGCCTTCGTGGTCAGCCAGTTCCAGGTGGCCTACAAGGAGGCCGTCTCCATCGTGGTCCTTCTGCTGATCCTCGTCTTCCGGCCGAGCGGCCTCTTTGCCCGGCGCGAGGCGATCGCGCGGGGAGTGCCCTGATGCAACCCCGGAGATACCTCCCTGTGCTCGTCGCCGCGATTCTGGTCGTCCTGCTTCAGGCCGCCCTTTCGGCCGCCCGGGCCCCCTATTACCTTACCCAGGCGACCATGTCCGCGTATTACGCCCTGGTGGCGGTCGGGCTCTGCCTCCTGATGGGCTATGCCGGCCAGGTGTCGCTCGGCCACGCCGGCTTCTTCGCCATCGGCGGATACGCGTCCGCGGTGCTGACCACCTGCAACCTCCTCGCCTGGCGCGACAGTCCTTGGATCGCCGCGTTCCGCTCGCTCGGGATGGTCGTCGAGCGGTCCGACCTCTACGGCCGGGCGGTGCTCTCCTTCGCCCCGTGGCCGGCATTCGTCGCGGCCATGGCGGCCGCCGGCGCGATCGCCTTCGTGATCGGTCTGCCCGTGCTCCGGCTCCGGGGCCATTACCTGGCGATGGCCACGCTGGGCTTCGGCCTGATCATCTACCGCGTCGTGCTCGGCGCCGAGGTCTTCGGCCAGGCCGACGGGATCTCGACCGTGCCGCCCTTCCGGCTCGTCGGCGGCCTCGAGGTCAACGGGCGGCCCCCCTTCCGCATCCAGAACTACTACATCGCGTGGGCCACGCTTCTGGCGGCCATGGTCCTCGCCCTCAACCTCGTCCACTCCCGCGTCGGCCGGGCCCTTCGCTCCATCCACCAGAGCGAGGAGGCGGCCCACTCCCTCGGCATCGACACCTACCGCTACAAGCTCTCGACCTTCGTCCTCAGCGCCCTCTTCGCCGCCGCCGGCGGGGCCCTCCTGACCCACTACAACGGGAGCATCGGCCCCTCCGAGGCAACCGTCATGAAATCCGTCCGATACGTGGCCATCGTCGCCGTCGGCGGAATGGCCAACCTGTGGGGCGCGCTGCTGATGGGCACCCTGCTCAACTTTCTCTCCTTGCGCGGCGTCTTCGGGACGTACGACGACGCCGTCTTCGGCGCCATCCTGATCGCCATCATGCTCTTTGCCCCCGACGGGCTCCTGCGGATGCCCCGGTGGAGGCCATCGGCGTTGCGGTTTTCCCGGAGGGCCCATGGCTGACGCCCTCCTCGAGACGCGGGGCCTCAACCGCTTCTTCGGCGGCCTGCACGCCGTCCGCGATGTCAGTCTCACGGTGCCGCCCGGCGTCATCCAGGCGATCATCGGCCCCAACGGCGCCGGCAAAACGACGCTCTTCAACCTGATCGCCGGCTCGATCCCGCCGCACGGGGGGCAGGTGCTCTTCCGCGGCAGGCCCATCACGGGCTGGAAGCCCCACGCCGTCGCCGGCCTGGGGATCGCCCGGACGTTTCAGACGACAAAGCTCTTCCCCCACATGACGGTCCTTGAGAACGTCATCGTGGGCCGGCATACCCGGACGCGCTCGGGTTTCCTGGCGGGCACGCTCAACCTGCCGCGGACCTGGCGCGAGGAACGCGAGAGCGAGGCCAGGGCCGCCGCCATCCTCGACGAGCTCGGCCTCGCGGCGTATGCCCGGGAGGTGGCCTCGAATCTTCCGTTCGGCCGGCAACGACTGGTCGAGTTCGCGCGGGCCCTGGCGATGGAGCCGGCCCTCCTGCTCCTCGACGAGCCGGCGGCCGGCCTGAACATCTATGAGACGCAGGAACTGTCCGGGCTGATCGTGAGGATCCGCGACCGAGGCGTCACCTGCCTGGTCGTCGAGCACGACATGTCGCTCGTCATGAACATCTCGGACGAGGTGATCGTGCTGGACCAGGGACGGAAGATCGCCGAGGGGCCCCCGCGGGCGATTCAGCGGAATCCGGAGGTCATTCGCATCTACCTGGGGGACGACCATGCTCCGGATCCTGAACCTTGAGGCCGGATACGGCCCCCTGCGGGTGCTGAAGGGCATCTCGCTGCACGTATCGCCCGGCGAGGCGGTGGCGATCATCGGGGCCAACGGCGCCGGCAAGACGACCCTGCTCAAGACCGTCGCCGGCATCCTGAAGCCGCGCGCCGGGACCGTCTGGTTCGACAAACGGGAGATCCACGGCGCGACGGCGCAGCAGATCGTCCGGCTGGGGTGCTCGCTCGTCCCGGAGGGGCGCCACGTGTTCAGCACCATGACCGTTCGGGAGAACCTGATCCTCGGGGCGCACGCCCGCCGGCGACGGGGCGACGGCGACGACGTCGGTCGGCGGCTGGAGGAGGTCTATCGCCTCTTCGGCATCCTGCGGGAGCGCGAGCGTCAGCTTGCCGGCACGCTTTCCGGCGGCCAGCAGCAGATGCTCGCCATCGGTCGCGCCCTCATGTCCGGGCCGAAGCTCTTGATGATGGATGAGCCGTCGCTCGGCGTCGCGCCGATTGTCGTGCGGGACATCTACGCGACCATCGCCGCGTTGAAGCGCGGCGGCATGACCATCCTCCTGGTCGAGCAGAACGCGCGGGCCGCTCTGGCCGTGGCGGACCGCGGATACGTCGTCGAGACCGGACAGATCGTTCTCGAGGGAACGGCCCGGGAACTGTGCGACAATCGGGAGGTCCAGCGGGCCTACCTCGGCAAGGAATACCGGCGAATCGATGAGTGAGGGACAGCCATGAGCCAGTCGGTCATCTACAACCCCCGGTGCGAGACGCTTCCGCGGGACGAGCTGGAGCAGCTTCAGATCGAGCGGCTGCAGTCCACGCTGAACCGGGCCTATCGCAACGTCGCGTTCTACCGCGCCGCCTTCGACGCACACCGCGTCAATCTTGAACGGCTCCGCGAGTTGCGGGCGCTCCGCGACCTGCCCTTCACCACCAAGGAGGACCTGCAGCAAAGCTACCCCTATGACATGTTCGCCGTCCCCCTGCGCGACATCGTGCGAATCCACTCCAAGCCCGGGCCGGCCGGCAAGTCCGTCGTCGTCGGCTACACCCGCAACGACCTCCGCAACTGGACGGAATGCACCGCCCGCCTCCTCGCGGCGGCCGGCATCACCGAGCACGACGTCGTCCAGATCGCATTCGACTACAGCCTCCTCGCCGGTGGATTCGGATTTCACCAGGGCGCCGAGCAGATCGGCGCCTCGGTCATCCCCATGTCACTGACGACCAGCGTCGACAAGCAGATCGCCATCATGAAGGACTTCAAGACCACCGCCCTGGTCTCCACGCCCGGCTACGCCGTCCACATCGCCGCCGCCCTGGAGAGCCTCCAGGTCCATCCGGAACGGCTGCACCTGAGACTCGGCCTCTTCGGCGGCGAGCGGTGGAGCGACGTGCTTCGCCGGGAGATCGAAGAACGCCTGCACATCGTCTCCACCGACACCTACGGTCTGACCGAGATCATGGGCCCGGGCGTCGCCGGCGAGTGCGACCGGCGCCGCGGCCTTCACATCAACGAGGACCACTTCATCGTCGAGGTCGTCAACCCCAGGACCGCCGAGCCCCTTGGCCCCGGCGAAGAGGGCGAGCTGGTCTTCACGACGATCACGAAGGAGGGCTTCCCGCTCATCCGCTACCGCACCGGCGACATCACGACGCTCGACACCTCCCCATGCCCCTGCGGCCGGACGTTCGCCCGCATGGCACGCGTCACCGGACGAACGGATGACCGGGTCGTCTTCCGCGGCACCGAGTTTCTCCCCTCGCAGATCGAGCAGATCCTGCTGGAGGTCGAGGGCACCAGCCCGCACTATCAGATCGTCCTCGACCGCGAAGGCGGCGCCGACACCCTGGAGATCAAGGTCGAGGTCTCCGAAACGATCCCCTCGCTCGACGAGATCAAGACCCTCGAAGCGCTTCGCATCCAGCTCGTCAAACGCATCAAGTCCGTGCTCGATGTCGATGCGAAGATTACGTTCGTCGAGCCGCGTTCCCTCCGCCGAGACTACGGCGTCCCCATGCGGGTGGTCGACAGAAGGCCCGGATGAGCTCCGGACGTCACGCGCCACGGCGGGGACAGAGCGAGAAACCGATAAAGCGAAAAAGCGAGAAAGCGGAACGGGCCCGCGCCGCCAACGCAGCCGGGGCGTGTCGGCCCGGCACTCTTTGCAAACGTGTCATCGCCTTCGGAGCCGGGCCGTGTCGGCCCGGTGAACGCTGCTGCCGCATACCGTTGTCCGGCAAACGATGCATCCCGGTCGGCCGGGCCACACCGCCCCGCCGCGCGCAAACCGGTCCGGCTCGACACCAACCGGCT
>CAZTVU010000203.1:0-859 GCA_964617025.1 uncultured Planctomycetales bacterium
CGTGGGAGGTCGTCGAGACGCAGGCCCCGATCGACTGGGCGGGCAAGGGCAAGCTCGACCCCGTGCGGATGCAGTCCTACCGCGACCACATGGAGGATTTCCTGGACGCGATCCGTCGGGGCCGTCCGCCCTGCGCGACGGGCCTGGACGGGCGGCAGTCGGTGGCGGTCGCGCTGGCCGCGTACGAGTCGTCGCGGACGCGCGCGGAAGTACGATTGTGAGCCCCGGCGTTGCACAGGCAACGCCGCGAAAACGAGAAAGCGACGAAAGGCGGCCGACGGAGTGGTCCGCTGCATTCTTGCCGCCGGTGCCCTCGGCGCGCGGGGTTCGAGAGATGCCTGTTTCGGTTTCTCGCTTTCCCGTCGTTGCGTCATGCAACAACGAAGACGGGTCAAGGAGTGTTGCTTTCGGGAAGGATGGTTTCATGAGCGTCATTGTTTCAACTGTGTTTGCCGGTTGGCTTGCGGCAGCCGTGGCGGCGGCGCCGCCGGTCGCCCTGATGCCGGAGGTGAGCGAGGTCCAGTGGGGCGACCCGATCGTCATCGAGGGTCGAGGCGTCATCGTGTTGTCCGCGGAGGCCGGCCCGGCCGAACGGGCCGCCGCCCGCCTGTTGTCCCAGCATGCCCAGAGGCGATTCGGACAGCCGTGGCCGATACAGGCCGCGCCGCAGGCGGCCCCCGACGCGGCGCTGCGCGTATACCTCGGGCGGCGCGGGACGTTTCCGGCGCTTGATCGGCTCTGCGACGAACGAAAGCTCTCGGTGCCCGAGCGTTCGGACGGTTACTCGCTGGCCGTGTGGGCCGAGGGCGGGCGCGTGACGGCGATCGTCGCGGGGTCCGACGCCCGCGGCGTGATCTAC
>CAZTVU010000203.1:869-9035 GCA_964617025.1 uncultured Planctomycetales bacterium
GACACGCTCTTCCAGTTGTTCCGGCGGCAGGGCGAGTCGCTCTCGGTGCAGGCGGCGACCATTCGCGACCGGCCCACCATTCCCCTTCGCGGCCGCCCTCATCCACACTATCAGTATTTCCTCAAGCCCGCGAACTTCGACTGCGTGATGATGTCGCGCATCAACTTCATCGATCTCCGCGACGGCATCTATGCATTCGAGCCCGACGCAAAGCTCAACGAGGACGAGATGCGCAAGATCATCGCCCAGGCCCGGGATCTCGGCCTCCGCGTGTATGCGGCGGTGAACTGCGGCGTCCCGCGGGAGCAGCAGGATGCGGTGATCGCGCTGTTCAGGCAGTTCATCGCGCTCGGCGCGGACGGGCTGTGGGCGTCGTTCGATGACAAGGGCCCGGGCGCGGACCCGCGGGCGATGGTCGGGCGGGTGCTTGCGCTCGGGCGGGAGCACGGCATCGTCGGCGACGCCATTGCCGTCACCCCGCCGAAGGGGGCCTACCAGGTCATCCGGCACGCCTTCAACCGCGACGTGATCGCCGTGCCGGGGATGGAACAGGCCCTCTGGTTCTGGACGAGCGTCCCCTGTGCCGAGGAGGCCGCCGACGCCGAGGCCGTCGGGCTGCGCGTACGGCCGTCGTGGTGGCACAACTGGCCGCGGTTCCGCAACCCGCCGCTGCACTCGGGCCCCGACCGCGGCTACGAGCCCGTCATCCCGCTGGCCGACGGCTGGAACCACCCGAGCGACCGGGACCTGACGGAGGCCGGCCGCTACGTTCATGCGGTAATGCCGTGGGACGGGTGGCAGGTCCAGCAGCATTATCTGGTGCCGACGATCGGGTGGTGGAGCTGGCGGCCGGAGCGTCACGACTTCCGGGCGGTGCGCCGGCGGATCTACGACGTGGTCTTCGGGCCCGGCTCGGTGGAGGCGGCAACGGCCATCGACGATGCCTTCGACGGGATCCGCGAGCGGTTCCGATTCTGGTCGACGCACACGGACTTCGCGCCGCAGTGCCCCCCGCGGCTGAAGTCGCTCGACGACCGGGCCCGGGTTCGGGCGGAGCTGGAGGCGCTGCGGGAGAAGGCGGCGGTCGTGCGGAAGGAGGCGATGTCGTCTTCGCTTCTGGATGCGGAGCTGCTGGTGCGCGATTACCTGGACCCGATGGCGCGGGAGATCGAGACGGGCCTTGCCGTTGTGCAGGCGCCTTATCCGGAGTACTGGTGGCCGGAGCATCAGGCCCGGGTGCTGGCGGCGGTGTACGACGGCGACACGGCGGCGGCGGACCAACAGATCGAGGCGGTGCGTGATCGCGTGCTCGGCGAGGTCGCCGAGGTCGAGCGGCTGCTGGGAGGGGTGGGCACGACGCGCCGATATGTGGACTGGTGGCGGGCCCGTGCCCGCGCCACGGCCGGGGACTGGCGGCAACTGGTGGAGAAGCGCCGGGCCGCCCTGCGCGAGCGGATCACCGACTACGGTCAGACGATCGCCCCGATCAAGGGGATGCTCGCCGGGCTGGGCGATCCGCCGGTGCAGATGGGGACCGGGGCGTGGGCGCGACGCAATCGCGTCCTGGCCACTGTGGTGCCCGAGCCGCGGGAGACGTTCTGGGGCGACTGGATCGGCGGGATCCACGAGCACGGCGGCGTGCGCGTGGCGGTCTTTGCGCTGGAGCGCCACATGCCGGTGAACGCCGGCGTCTTTTCGGAGCTGCCGGTGAATGTGCCGATCTCGGGCCGGCGGGATCGCCTGGCGCTGCTGATCTACCTCGCCGATGCGAACAAGGAGAGCTTCGGGTTCGGCTATGCCAAGTGGCGCTGGGCGGGCTACCGGTCGATCCGCCTGCTGTGGAACGAGCAGGAGCTGTGGAAGGCCGACCTGGGCATCCCCCGGATGACCGGTGAATGGTTCGCGGTGCCGCTGCCGGCGCTCGGCCCGGATGTGGATGTGCTTCGCCTGCGGCTGCGCGTGGAGGATTACTACAGCGCGAAGAACAATCTGCAGATTGTGTATGTCGGCCCGATCCGGCTGCTGGAGCTGGACCGCGACTGAGCGAGGCGGTGGCACGGCCGCCGGCGGCTGTGTCCCGGAGATTGCCAACGAGGCGTCGGCACCACAACGCGGGGATTGCCGACGGGGCGTCGGCACCACTTGGCGCTATTCCATGTGCGCGATGACCGCGTCGCCGAACTCGCTGCACTTCACGAGCGTGGCCTTCTGGCCTTCGGCCTCCATGAGGCGGTGGAAGTCGTAGGTCACCGTTCGCGCGGCGATGGCGCCGTCCATGCCCCGGATGATCCGGTCGGCGGCCTCGGACCAGCCGAGGTGCCGCAGCATCATCTCGCCGGAGAGGATCACGCTGCCCGGGTTCACGCGGTCCTGATTGGCGTACTTGGGGGCCGTGCCGTGCGTGGCCTCGAAGATCGCGTGGCCCGTCAGGTAGTTGATGTTGCCGCCGGGCGCGATGCCGATGCCGCCGACCTGGGCCGCGAGGGCGTCGGAGAGGTAGTCGCCGTTGAGGTTGAGCGTGGCGATGACGTCGAAGTCCTCGGGCCGCGTGAGGACCTGCTGGAGGGCGATGTCGGCGATCGCGTCCTTGACGAGGATGCGGCCGGCGGCGATCGCGGCCTGCCGCTCGGCGTTGGCCGCCTCCTCGCCCTTTTCCTTCTTCGTCCGCTCCCACTGCGTCCAGGTGTACGTCTTGTCGGCGAAGCACGTTTCGGCGTTCTGGTAGCCCCAGTCGCGAAACGCGCCCTCGGTGAACTTCATGATGTTGCCCTTGTGGACGAGCGTGACGCTCTTGCGCCCCTGCCGGATGGCGTACTGGATGGCCGCGCCGACGAGCCGCTGCGAGCCGGTCTTGCTCACGGGCTTGAGGCCGAGGCCGACGGCCACCTCCGTCGCCGGCGGCACGTTCGCATGGAGCAGCCGGCGGAATTCGTTGACGCGCTCGACCGTCCCGAAGCGGATCTTGGCGAAGTCCTTCGGGAACTCCCGCTCGAGGAAGGCGAGCCACTTCGCCGCCTCGGGCGAGCCGGCGGGATACTCGATGCCGGCGTATATGTCCTCGGTGTTCTCCCGAAAGATCACCATGTCGACGAGCTCGGGCCGCTTGACGGGCGACGGCACGCCCCGAAAGTAGCGCACCGGCCGCAGGCAGACGTAGAGGTCGAGCATCTGGCGGAGCGCGACGTTCAGCGAGCGGATCCCGCCGCCGATCGGCGTCGTCAGCGGGCCCTTGATGCCGACCCGGTAGTCGCGGAACGCCTCGACCGTCTCGTCCGGCAGCCACGTCCCGAGCCGGTGAAACGACTTTTCCCCGGCGAGGACCTCCATCCACCGGATCTGCCGACGGCCGCCGTAGGCCTTCGCGACGGCCGCGTCGAAGACCCGCTGCGACGCCCGCCAGATGTCCGGCCCCGTCCCATCCCCCTCGATGAAAGGGATGATCGGCCGATCCGGCACGTGGAGCCGACCCGAGGAATCCAACCGAATCCTGTCGCCATCCTGCGGCGGTGGAATGCGCGCGTCGCTCATGCTTGCCCTCTGTCGCTGCGGTGCTGATCGCCGGCCGGGCGTCTGCCGCCCCGCGGACCGCGGGGGACTATAGCACCGCGTGCCGCGTCGGACAAACGACCTCGGCGCTGCATGCCGCAGCGGTGGAGAGCGAAAAAAACGAGAAAGCGAAAAAGCGAGAGAATCCGGCACAGCCTTTGGCCGCAACCAAAGGACGCGCGTCTCGCCTGCCGGTTGTGCCGGAAGATTTCGCCCCGACCTTGACTCGGGCGGCGGTCGCCCCGCCCGTCTTATATGACGCGGCCCTTGCGCTTTGGACTGCGGCGGCCTTGCCGCCGCTTTTCCTGGAGTGCGTCGGGACGCGCCGGCGTGCGGCAGACCGTCCGAGTCAGAGCGGTGGCGTTGCCACCGCAGTCCACAAGCGTCGACGGACGGTGGATGGCGCAAAGCGGATCGCTGCAAACGCTCGAACGCAGCCGGGACGTCATCGGAAGGGCTTGTCGGGGAAATGAGAAATCGGGGGATATCGTCGAAAAGCGTCTCATGATCCGGTGAACTTGCCGCCGCACCACGGGTGTAGTTCGGATGCGGCCCTCCGAAAGCGCTTCCTCGCTGTTTCGCTTTGTCGCTCTTCCCTTGCCGCCTCTTGCAACGACGGAGGCGACAGGCCTCCGGCCCGCTGCGGGTCAGAGGTTCTGGCCGCGGAGGAAAGCCCCGGCCAGCCGTTCGGCCATCTGCCGGTTGGCGAAGACCAGCGGGAGCAGGAACTGGAGGTCGGCGTTCGGCGGCCTGAGGTAGTCGGCCATGACGGTTCGCCAGCGGGTGTCGAACTCGCGAAGCTGGTCCTGCGGGTGCGGGTCCTTCAGGGCGGCGTCGATCACCTCGGCGGCGATCTGCGCCGACCACATCGCGGGGTAGACGCCCTCGCAGGTGGCGGCGGCGACAAACCCGCCGGCATCGCCGACGGCCACGGCGGCCTTGCCGACGTGCGAGTCGATGTCCAGCGAGTGACCGGCGGGCACGGGCTGCACGCCGGCGGATTCGGCCCCGAGCTTGCGAGGCAGCACGGCGCCCCAGTGATCGACGAGCCCGCGGAGAAGCCGGTCCAGGGCGGTGCGTGCGGCTGCGGCCTCCTCGCCGTACGCGACGGCCACCTCCCGACCGGCGGCGGACCAGAAGGTCGCCAGGCCGCCGCCGCTTTCGGCGCCGAGGACGAAGTGCATCGTGCCCGCGGGCAGCCGGGACCGTTCGGCCGCCGGCCAGGCAAGCTGTGCCGCGATGCGGCAGTTCGTCGGGCGCAGCGACATCCCGATCGACCGGGCCGTGGCGGATTCCGCGCCGTCGGCGATGAGAAGCAGGCGAGCCGTTCGCGTGTCGCCGTCGCTGCACTCGGCGCTGACGCGATCCTCAAGCATCCGGAGCCGAAGGACCGTCGTGCGATCCGCCATCACGGCGCCGGCGTTCACGGCGGCCGCCGCCAGCATGGCGTTCCAGTCGGCAAGGTCGATGAACCACGCCTCACGCCCGCCGAGCCTGACCTCCTGGTGTTTGTCGAATCTCGCCGTATGGAAGGCCACGGCGCGAACCGGCTCGCCTTCGGTCTTCTTGAGCGAGATACCGAGTCGGCGGATCAGCGGATCCACGCCGGCGCTGATCCATCGGGGGGCCGCCGGCCGCCCGGCGGCCTCGGCACGCTCGATCATCGCGACCGACCGGCCGGCCCGGGCCAGAAGCCCCGCCGCCGTGCAGCCCGCCGCCCCGGCGCCGATCACCAGCACGTCCAGGTCGCCGGCCTCCCGAGTTTTCTTCCTCGCGGATTTGCCCATGCAGGATTCCGTTCGCGGTCGTGTCTCGCGGGGCTGCCGCTTCGCCCCGAAACCGTCAACGCAGGTTGAGCTGCCTCCACAACGCCTCCTCCGCCCGGGTGAACTGCTCCAGGGAGTGCTGGATGGCGTCGCGGACCTCGCTCAACACCGGATCGTCGGCGCGGACCTGACCGGCGTCGGCCACGGCCTTGAGCCGCAGGGCCGCGTTGTCGAGCTGGGCCGCGGCATCCGAGAAGGCCCGCGCCACGTCGACGATATTCCGCTTCTCCAGTTCGTTCGGCGACGGCTTGGCGAGCAACTGCCAGGGGTTGAGCAGGATGTTCCGGATGCCCGACTTGATCATCTCGCTGGTTTGGAGCAGATTGCTGACGATCTCGCCGATCATGTCCTTGTTTGCCGTGATCATCTGGCGCCCCGTACCGGTGATCCGGTTGATGTCCGTCAGCGACTCGTTGAGGAGGCGGACCGCCGTCTGGGCGCCCGCGATCAGGCTGTCGGCGTTTCGGGCGTCCAGTTGCTCGGCGATCCGCGGGGCGATCTTCTCGTCGAGGGTCGCCGCGGTGTTCCTGACCCGGGCCAGCGTGTCCCGGACGACCGGCCGAGTCTCGTCGAGCGTGGCCACGACGCCGGCGAGGGCCTTGTTCAGCGAATCGAGGGCGTCGTGCACCTTCGCCAGGGCGGCCTCGCGGCGCTGTGGATCCACCTGGTCTCGCAGGCGCCCCGTGGCCGTGTTCACGTTGTCGAGCACGACGTGGAGCTTGGCCATGAGGGCGGCCTGGTCGCGCGGGTTGAGCTGCGCGCTCACGTTTCGCGTGACGGCGTTGAGGTCGTCGAGCGATCGGTGGATCTTGGCAAGCAGCGAGGCGGTGTTGTCGGCATCGAGCTGCGCGCGGATGAGGGCGATCAGGCTGTCCTTGTTCTTCGGGTCGAGCTGGTCCTGGAGGAGCTCGAGCGAGGCGTTGAAGCTGCGGCCCCGGCGGCCCTGGATGGGTTGACCGGGGTCAATCGGCCTGCCGTGGCCGCGGTTGCGGATGACGAGCTTGCCGACCTCGCCGAGGAGGGGCTCGCCGGGGATGATCTCGCAGCCCTCCTGGAGGCCGACGACCGGCGAGATGTCGGCGACGACGTAGACGGCGAGCCCGTCGGGATCGTCCTTGAGCAGGGTGTCGCGGATGGTGCCGACGGACAGACCGCCGCAGACGACCTCGCTGCCCTTCTTGAGCCGCGCGGACAGGTCCTCGGCGGGAAACCGGACGGTGATGCGCGTGCCCCCAAGCTGCACGTTGCCGGCGATGAAGACGAGCACGGCGAGAAACAGGGCGAACATCGCGATCAGCGTCAGCCCCAGTCGAAATGCGTTGCGTGGTTCGGGCATGGCGGCGCCTCAATCCTGGAAAATCAGTTTCTCGAATTCGCTCAGCCCCTGGGCATCGGTCAGCGGGCCGTTCGCGTTGCCGTGGAGGAACTGGTAGATCAGGCGATCCTCGAGTGAATCGAGCTCCCGCTCGTCGCGACGGCGCAGGGCGTCGAACTCGTCGCGCGTGCCGACGCGCAGGATGCGGCCCTTCTCCAGCATCACCATGCGGTCGGCGACGCGAAAGGCGGAATCCATCTCGTGCGTGACGACGACGCTCGTCACCTGCGCCTTCTTCGACAGGTCCATGATCAGGGTGTCGATCGCTGCGGAGGTCACCGGGTCGAGCCCGGCGGACGGCTCGTCGTAGAAGAGGATCTGCGGGTCCATGGCGATGGCGCGGGCCAGGCCCGCGCGCTTCTTCTGGCCGCCCGAAAGCTGCGAGGGCATCTTGTCGCGGTGCTCGAGCAGGCGGACGAGGCCCAGCTTGATCTTCACCGTGATGTCGATGATCGACCGGTCCAGGTTCGAGTGCTCCCGCAGCGGCAGGGCGACGTTTTCGGCGACCGTCATCGAGTTGAAAAGCGCGCCGCTCTGAAACAGGATGCCGAATCGCTTGCGGATCGCGTTGAGCTCCTCATCGCGCATTCCCACGATGTCGATAGGCTCGGACGCGGGGTCCATGCGGTACAGGATCTGCCCCTCGTCGGGCGGGTATTCACCGATCAGGCAGTTGAGCAACGTGCTCTTGCCGCATCCCGAGCCGCCCATGACCACGAGCGTCTCCCCCCGACGGATGTCGAGGTTCACATCATCGAGCACCCGCGCCCGGCGACCGTCGTCGCTCGTGAACGTCTTCACGAGGTGCCGGATCGAGATGATGGTGTCCTCATCCACGTGCACCCTATTCCCGACCCATGCCCAGACCCCGGCGGCACCGGTGGTACACCTCCGACTGCCGGTATGCCGTGAATTGCGAGACCACCGTCGCGAACAGCGGCTCGGCCCGGTCCTTTCGCCCGTTGGCAAGGTCCGTTCGCGCCCGCGCATACAGGGCGTTCATCTGCTCAATCGAGCCGTCCGGCGCCAGGCCCGCGGCCGCCACATACAGTTGCTCGGCCCGCGGATAGTCATACACACTGCGGGCGTACAGATCGCCGGCGAACATCGCGCTGGCCCACCGCAGAGGCGGAGGGGCGGCGGCCGACCCTGCGATCCGCTGGAACGCCGCCGCCACCTTCGCGAGGCCCGGTCGGTCGACGGCCCCCAGCCGATCGCGGGCCATCATCGTCGCCAAGGTGCGGCGGAAGGCCTCGGCCGGATCGGGGGCCGGCGGGTCGGTCAGCTCCTCGGCGGCGGCGACGTCAAGCAGCCGCACGAACTCCGCGGCGGCCTTCCACTCGGCCTGTGTGCCGTAAATGAGCAGAAACCGGTCCCGGCCGTGCATGCCCACGGGCAGGTAAAGCCGGCCGAGGGCAT
>CAZTVU010000204.1:0-6908 GCA_964617025.1 uncultured Planctomycetales bacterium
ACCTCACCGCGGTCCACCCGCGTTCGCCGGAGGTCGTCGCGGGCGGCCTCGTACGCCTTTCGCCGGTCGGCCAACTCCTTCGGCGGCCGAGGCATCTGGATCTCCAGCCGGTTCTGCCCGATGGGACGCCAGACGAGGTTCCGCTGGCCCTGCGGGTCCACGCGGTTCTTGAGGCGGCTCATGACGCGCTCGGCCAGCCCCGCCTTGTCCCGCTCCTCGAGGCCCGCGGTGTCGATCTCGTAGAGGAGGCTGGTGCCGCCCACCAGGTCGATACCGCCCTTGAGCTGCTGCGAGGGAGGCCAGATCGACCAGATCGACAGCGTAATGACCAGTACGATGATTCCGATTCGCACATACAGGTTCTTGTCGCTCATGCTTGCACCCGGGGGTCACTGCTGATTGCCGTCACGATTCACGCGGCCGACTTCACGGCCATCGCCGAGGCGAACGCCTCCCGAATCGGGGTTCGGGCGTTGTCGGATTCGGGCGTGGCGCCGAACGTCTGCGAAGAAACAGGTTCGAAATGCGTCAGCGGGCCGGCGGTCCCTGCGCCCGGACCGCCGTAAGGAAGGCCCGCAGCGGCGACGGCGCCGCGACCTCCGTCGGCGGCGAGGGCGCCCACGACGAGTCCCCGCATCGGGCCGATGCCGAAGGGGCGACCGCGCCGGCCGTATCGCCGCCGACGTCCGGCACCGCGAACCGGTCCTCCGCCCGGCCGGTCGTGCGGCGTTCGTTCGGCGGCGCCAGCTTGTGCCAGAGGTTTCCCAGATCCACCGACACGACGAGGGCGGGGTCGTCCGAGCGGTCGCGCGACTGCGGAGCCGACCCCGAGCGGGGAACGGCGGAGTCGGTCGCGGGGGCCTTCGTCTCCGTCGGCTCCAGCGGAACGGTGGGCCGCGCGCTGGGCGGCATGCCGGCCGCCACCAGGGTCAGGGGCGCCAGCGCGATCACCCACGGCATGGACGTCGGCCGCTGCGGCATAGATCTGGTATTGTATCGGCCAACGGGCCCGTCTCCAACACCCCGGGCCGGCCCCTGCGGACTCGCCCGCCGGAAAACCGTCAGGCCTTGACCGGCTCTCGCGGGGCCTCCTTGGCGGGCTCGGCGGCGGGGCCGGACAGGTCCAGCTCCACCGAGATCACGCCCGCCTCCGTGCGGTGCTGGAGCGGCAGGCCGCACCGGTGGAAGATTCGCATCATCCCCTGATTCTCCGCCAGGACGGAGGCCGTGCATCGCCGGATGCCCCGGTTCCGCGCGATCTGGATCAGGTAGTGGAACAGGTGCGTGCCGATGCCCTTTCGCTGCCACTCGTCGCGCACGGCGAACGCCAGCTCGGCCGTCTGCTCCGCGTGTTCGACCATGTAGCGGGCGACGCCGACCACCTCCTCCACGGCGTCGCGCTGAACGACCGCGACGATGGCCATCTCGGTCTCGTAGTCCACGTTGCAGAACACCTGGAGCGAGTTGTGCGGCATCGACTTGAGCGTGGCGTGATAGCGCAGGTACACCGTCCGCTCGCTGAAGTCGTAGAACATGTCCTTCATCAGCGGCTCGTCCGTGGGCTTGATCGGCCGCAGGAGCACCACGGTGCCGTCCTTGAGCGTCCGCGTGGTCTCCAGTTCGGCCGGATACAGCGTCGCCGGCGACGGCATGATCTGGTTCGCATACACCATGTGCCGGCGCTTCGCCGCGTGCAGCAGCTCGCCGCGGAAGTCCGGGTGCGCGATATGGATCAGGGCCATGGCCCGCTCGCGCATCGTCTTGCCGTGCAGATACGCGGCTCCGTACTCCGTGACGACATAGTGCGTGTCGCCGCGCGTCGTCGTGACGCCCGCGCCCTCCCGGAGGACCGGCACGATGCGCGACACGACTTCGCGGCCTTCGTGGGCGGTCGACGGCATCGCGATGATCGGCACGCCGTGCCGCGCCAGCGCCGCCCCGCGCATGAAGTCCGTGTGGCCCCCGATCCCGCTGAAGAATCTCGACCCGATCGAGTCGGCGCACACCTGGCCGGTGAGGTCGACCTCGAGCGCCGAGTTGATCGCGATCATGTTCTCGTTCTGGGCGACCACGAACGGGTTGTTCGTGTATTCCGACGGGTGCATCTCGACCGCCGAGTTGTTGTGGATGAACTCGTAGAGCGCCTGGCTGCCCGCCGCGAAGCTGCCGACGATCTTGCCCGTGTGCAGCGTCTTCTTCCGGCCCGTGATGACCCCCCGCTCCACCAGCTCGCGGACGCCGTCGGAGAACATCTCCGTGTGAATGCCCAGGTCGTGCTTGTCCGTCAGGCACGAGAGCACGGCGTCCGGAATCCGGCCGATCCCCAATTGCAGCGTCGAGCCGTCGCGCACCAGCCGCGCGATGTGCTGCGCGATCGCCCGCGTGACCTCATCCGGCTCCTCGCTGGGCCATTCCAGCAGCGGCTCCGTGTGGTCCACCAGCCGGTGGATCTGGTTCACGTGGATGAACGAATCGCCCCACGTCCGCGGCATGCGTTCGTTCACCTGCGCGATCACGAGCCGCGCGGACTCCGCCGCCGACTTCGTGATGTCGACCGAGACCCCGTAGCTGCAGTAGCCGTGCGCGTCCGGCGGCGTCACGCAGATCAGCGCCACGTCGATCGGCACGCGGCGGCTGCGGAACAGGTGCGGCACCTGCGAGAGGAAGATCGGCGTGTAGTCCGCCCGGCATTCGCCGACCGCGCCGCGGATGCTGTTGCCGATGAAGAACGCGTTCGCGCGGAAGCGGTCGGCGTACTTCGGCTCCGCGTAGGCCGCCACCCCGAGCGTGAGCACCGTGAGGATCTCCGTGTCGGCCAGGTCCTCGCCGAAGTGCGTCAGCGCCCGCACGAGTTCCTGCGGCTCGCCGCAGGCCGACCCGATGAACACCCGGTCGCCTCGCCGGATGAGCGAGATCGCCTCGCGCGCCGTCGTCAGCTTGTCCGCGTACCGTTCCTGCCACTGGGTTGCCATTCTGTTCGTCTCCGATCGCACTCACGTGCCGCGCAGGATGATCCGCGCGTCCGCCGCCGCGGCCCCTTCCCCGTGCGCGAACACCATCAGCGGGTTGATGTCCAGTTCCTGTATCTCCGGCCAGTCGGTTACCAGTTGCGAGAGCCGCAGCAGGCTGTCGGCCACCGCGGCCAGGTCCGACGGCCGCTCGCCGCGGACCCCTTCGAGCAGCCGGTAGCTCCGGATGCTGCGGATCATCTCGTCGGCCACGTTCGGCCGCAGCGGGGCCAGGCGGAACGACACGTCCCGCAGGGCCTCCGCGTAGATGCCGCCCAGGCCGAACATGATGAGCGGTCCGAACTTCTCGTCGCGCGTCATGCCGAGAATGACCTCCTTCGCCTTCGGCAGCATCTTCTGCACCAGCACGCCCCAGATCTCCGTGTTCGCCCCGACCTTCGACTTCACGGCTCCCACGATCTCGTCGAAGCCCTTTCGCACCGCCTCCTCGTTCGCCACGTTCACCCGCACGCCCCCGACGTCCGTCTTGTGGAGGACCGTCGGCGCGGCGATCTTCAGCACCACCGGGTAGCCCATCTCCGCCGCCGCCTGCACGGCCTCGTCCGCCGTCGGCGCCAGCTTGAACGGCGCCGTCGGGAAGCCGTACGCCCGCAGCACCTCCAGCGCCTTCACCTCGACGATCCGGTGGCGCCCGGCAGCACGCTCCCCGTCCAGCACGCGCTGGACCGTCGCCCGGTCCACGTCGAAGACCTTCACGTCGCGCAGCGGCGTCCGCGACCACTCGCCGAACCGGCAGCGGGCCGCCATCGCGCGCATCGCGTCCTCGGGGAACGAGTAGTGCGGGACGTTGTTCTTCCGCAGGATCGCGATCCCCGGCGACACGTCCACCATCCCCATGAAACACGCGCACAGCGGCTTCTTCGAGAACTGCGCCGCCTCGACGATCACCTCGGCGATCTCCACCACGTCCGTCTGATTCTGCGGCGTCACGATCACCACGACCGCGTCCACGTTCTCGTCCGCGCACACGGCGTCAAGCGCCGCCTGATACCGGTCGTGCCGCGCGTCCCCGATCACGTCCACCGGGTTCCGCACGCTCGCCGTCGGCGGCAACTGGTTCCGCAGCGATTTCTCCGTGTAGTCGCGCAGCCGCGGGATCTGCAGCCCGTAACGCACGCACGCGTCCGTCGCCATGATGCCGGGCCCGCCGGCGTTCGTGACGATCCCCACCCGCCGGCCGTTCGGCAGCGGCTGGTCCGGAAACGCCTCGGCATAGTGGAACAGGTCGGCGATCGTCTCCACCCGGAGCACGCCCGACTGGTTGAACACCGCCTCGTACACCTCGTCGGACCCCGCCAGCGAGCCGGTGTGGCTGGCCGCCGCCGCCGCCCCTTGCGGCGTGCGCCCCGTCTTGATCGCCAGGATCGGCTTGGCGTTCGGTCCGTGCGTGATCTCCTGGGCCACCTTCATGAACGAGGGACCGTCCGTCAGGTCCTCGACGTACATCAGGATCACCTGCGTCAGCGGGTCGCGCCCCAGCGCCGCCAGGAGATCGATCTCGCTGACGTCCGCCTTGTTGCCGAAGCTGATGAACTTCGAGAAACCGATTCCCGCGCCCTTGGCGTAGTCCAGCACCGCCGTTCCCATCGCGCCGCTTTGCGTCAGGAAGCCGATACTCCCCGTCAGCGGCATCTCCCGCGCAAACGTCGCGTTCATCCGGACGTCCGGGTCCGTATTACTCACGCCCAGGCAATTCGGGCCGATGACGTTGATCCCGTTCGCCCGGGCCACCTCGACCAGCTTCTTTTCCATCGCCGCGCCCGCGCCCCCCACCTCCTTGAAGCCCGCCGTGATCACGATCGCATTGCGGATCTTGCAGGCGGCGCACTCCTCGATCAGCCCGACGACGTGCGGGGCCGGAACCACGATCACGGCGAGGTCGATCGGCTCGCCGATCTTCGTCAGGTTCGGCGAACATCGGACGCCCAGGATGCTCTTGGCCTTCGGGTTCACCGGATACAATACGCCGGTGTACCCGCCGATCAACAGATTGCGAAAGACTGTGTGCCCAACGGCGGAGGCGTTCCTCGACGCGCCGACCACCGCGATGGCCTCCGGCTTCAGAAGCCCGCTCAGATCACGGCACTCTGAAATTCCTGCGCCCTGTTGCGAAACGTCCGGGGAGGTCTTCATAATGGGTTGCCTCAGACTCTTCGTGAGGAGAGCAACGGCGACATCTTTCGGGATCGCCCACAGCCTGCCCGCCGACCGCCATACCCCTTTCGCGATGCGCCCAGCACAGAACGCAAATCCTTGTTAAACAAGGACATAATCTACGAGGCCCAGGCGGCGGGCACACCGGCTCACCGTGCCGGCGTGGAAATCAAGCGGACGTAACCTACCGCCTTCCGGGCGTTCAGTCAACCCGGCGTGTTGGGACACCCCACTTACATAGGGGCCGTTGCATATCGGGAACCGCCCGAAACCAAAACAAAAGCGGGTGCGCGCTACAGAAACCCCTTGAAAACCCGGACCGGATCGATTAGCATATCAGCAGGTGCAAGTTTCGATGGAATGCGGAGGGCTGGACTGCGTTCATGTGGGGTGGTTCGCCGTAGCGGTCAGTTGCCTGAGGAGTCGAAGCGGCGATCACGTTCTGAGGGGTCAATCGAGAGAGGGCGGGCAAGGTCGCTGACGGGCAGCGCCTATGCGCTGGAGGAAAAGCAAGCTTGGCGTCGGATGGTGTAGTCCGACGTAGTCGTTTCTGTTGTTCCCTTTCTCCTGGAGGAGGGTCTAAGGTATGAAGAAACTGCTTTGTGTCGGTTTGTTGCTCGCGTTGGTGGCACCGGCGTACGCGGGCGTGGTGAACGGCGACTGGGCCACCGGCGAGACCGGCTGGACCCGGTGGGCTGCGCCGTGGGGGGCCAGCAACTATTCGGTGACCTCGGCCGGCCCGACGCCGCCGGAGGGCACACTGAACCTCAACCCTGGCCAGTCGGGCAGCTTCGGCTGGTGGCAGGGGGTTGCCTGCCCCGTCGGCTGGACCTGCACGGTCAGCGCCGATTGGGCCGGTGACATCGACGGCGCCGGCTGGGCGGAGGTCATGCTGTGGTCGCAGGCCGCCCCGGGTGGCGAAGGCAACCGCGCGGATACCGGCAATGCCGCGGACATCGCCTTCAAGAAGGATTCGTGGGGCATGAACCCGCCGACCGCCTGGCAATGGCAGCCGGCTTCTCTGTCGCCGCATCCCGGCGGCAACGGCGGCTCGGTCGTGAGCCAGGGATATGTCGTCGTGGCACTCAAGCTCGGTAGCGTGAGCGGCGCCCCCGTTTGGGCCTCGTTTGACAACATCGTCCTGACGTGCGTTCCCGAGCCCGTCACGATGTTGCTGCTGGGCGTCCCGGCGCTGTTCCTGCGTCGTCGTCACGCCTGAGTCGGCGAGACGTCGGCTGAGTAGTTCGCAGAAAAGAGGGCCGTTCCACCTGCGCGGTGGAGCGGCCCTTCTCGTTGTTTTGTGGCGGTGCGGACGGCAGGCGCGACTTCGTACCGGCCCGCCACGGCGCCGATGGTCGGCGGGCGAGCCGTGATCCGCGTCTCGCGTCGGAGTCGCGACCTACAGCCCTGACGCGAAATCATCCTCCGCGGCCTTGCTTCTCGGCTTGGATTGCTGGAAGCATTCGCGGCAGTAGACCGGCCGGCCCTCCACGGGTTTGAACGGAACGGTCGTCTCCTTGCCGCAGCTTGCGCACGTGGCCGGGTGGAACTCGATCTTCCGCTTCGGCTCCGACGCCGGGAAGAAGCGGCCGCGCCCGACGCGCCGCTCGCGCGGGGCCTCCTGCGTCGCACCGCCGCCCCCGCTCGGGGCGCCCGGTTTGCCGCCGCCCTTGGGACCCTGCTGCTGCCTCCGCTTCTCGCGGCACGCCTTGCAGCGCTTCGGGT